>PLCK01000065.1 GCA_003134755.1 Actinomycetota bacterium
CGACCCGGAGGCGGCGCGGCGCTTTTACGATGCGGGGCTATGGCGCACGGACACGCAGCGCCCCGATGGTTCGCGGCGATCTCGTAGCGATTCAGGGGAACCGGTCCGGCCACCGCTGCGCGTTGTGCAGCACGGTGATGATCTGAACCACATCGTCTCGAACGCGATAGGGCACGATGTAGGGCGTGCCGGCGATCACAAGCTCGCGGGTGCCCTCGACGCGCCCCTTGCGGCCGATCATGGGAAATTCCTGCAAGCGCTCCACAGCGATCCGAATTTGCTCGATTACGCGCGGTGCAGCGTCAGGGTTGTCGGCCGCAATCCGTTCGTAGATGTCCTCCAAGCGGCGAGAGTAACGACGTGGATATACGAGCTGGTACGGCCTCACCGGCGGTGCGACAGCCGCTCATACACCTCTTCGACTTCCTCCGCGGACAACACTTCGCCCCTATCGAGCTCGGCAATGCCGGCCTTGATCTCGCCGATTTGCCACTCGTTCAACTCGACATAGGCGGCGATGGCTTCGGCCGCGAGAAAGGACTTCGAGCGCTTCGTGCTCCGCGCCAGCGCTTCGAGCTTTGCCTTCAGCGACGCATCGATCCGCGCGGTGACGATTGTGGTATTTGCTTCCATGGTAAGCCCTCTTGATGATGCAAATGTATACAATTCAATTGCCGGCCGCAATGCGATCCACCTTTGCCTAGCGTCGCGGACATGACCAACACCATCCTCACCCTGCACGACCCGGAGGCGGCGCGGCGCTATTACGCCGCGGGGTTGTGGCGCGCCGATACGCTCTACACGCTTCTGTGCGAGCACGCGGCGCGCCGGCCCGCTGATTTCGCGCTGCGCGACGGCACACGCCGGCTCACCTGGAGCGCGCTCTTGGCGATGGTCGATGCGGTGGCGGCCGATCTCGACGATGCCGGGCTGAAGCGCGGCGAGCGGGTCGCGGTGTGGCTGCCCAGCCGGGTCGAGTCGGTCGCGGTGCTGCTCGCCTGCTCGCGCCAGGGCTATGTCTGCAACCCGTCATTGCATCAGAACTACACGGTCGCCGAGATCGCCCTGCTCTTGGCCCGCACCCGCGCGGCGGCCTTGTTCGCGCAGCCCGGCTACGGCGCCGATGCCATGACCGCCGACATCTTTGCGGGGGTGGGCGAGCTATCCAGCCTGCGCCGGGTCTATTCGCTGGGCGACGGGCCGGCGAATGCGGCCCCCTTCCCTGCTGCGGACAATGCCCGGCCGTTGCCGCCGGTCGACGCGAACCCGGACAAGATCGTCTATCTCGCCTTCACCTCGGGCACCACCGGCACGCCCAAGGGCGTCGTCGTCACGCACAAGAATCTGGCCACACACGTCGCGGCATCGATCGCAGATTACGCGCTCACTGCAGCTGACCGGGTTTTGCAGTTTGCCTCGCCGAGCTTCGACATCTCTGTCGAAGAGATCTTTTGCGCGTTGGCGGCGGGAGCGACGTTGGTCGTGCGTCCTGCCGCGCTCGATATCGCCGGCCAGGACTGGCTCGATTGGCTGGCCACGCAGCGGGTGACCGTGGCGGATTTGCCGACCGCGTACTGGCACGAGTGGGTCCATGATATGCGCGTGCGCGGCGCGAACCCGCCGACATCGTTGCGCCTGGTGATCGTCGGTGGCGAGAAGGCTCAACCCGCGGTGTACACGGAGTGGCTGGCGCTTGCTGGTGACCGGGCGCGCTGGGTCAATACGTATGGGCCGACCGAGGCCACCGTCGTCGCGACGTCGTACTTCCCACGAGCCGAGCGTGCCCGCGAGGACGCGATCGAGATGCCGATCGGACGCCCGGTCCGCAACGTGCGTGCGTATGTGCTCGACCGCCACCTGAGACCGGTACCCATTGGCGTCGTTGGTGATCTGTACATCGGCGGAAGCGGAGTCGCGAAGGGCTACCTCGGGCAGCCGGCGTTGACCGATGCGAGGTTCTTGCCCTCGCCGTTCGTGGCTGGTGACCGGCTCTATCGCACGGGCGACCTCGCACGGGCGCTACCCGATGGCACGCTGCTCTTCGCCGGCCGCGCTGACGAACAGGTAAAGCTGCGCGGGTATCGCGTCGAGCCGGGTGAAGTCGAGCGGGTGCTCGGACAGCATCCCGGGATCGCGGAGTGCGCGGTCGTGGCACGCACGGACTCGTCGGGCGCCATGTCCCTGGCCGCCTATGTGGTGCCTGTGCACGGGGCCTCGCTCGCCGTCGCCGAGATCCAGGCTCACCTGCACGAACGGTTGCCGGCCTATATGGTGCCCGCGGCGGTGGGCGTGCTTCATGCCCTGCCGACTTCGGCGAACGGCAAGATTGACCTGGCATCGCTCCCGATGATTGAGGCCGAGGCTCACGAAACCGTCGCGCCGCGCAACCGCACCGAGGAGATGCTCGCCGGCATCTGGAAAGAGGTACTCGGGCACGAGGTGGGCGTGCACGACAATTTCTTCGAGGCGGCCGGGCACTCGCTGTTGGCGGTGCGCATGTTCGCGCTACTCGAGCGCGAGATCCAGCGCCGGTTCCCGCTTGCGACGATCGTTGCGAGCCCGACCATCGCCGAGTTGGGCGGTCTGATCGACGGCGAGAATCGCAGCACAGATGGCTATCGCTGCCTGGTACCGCTGCAGCCAAGGGGGCGCCGGGTTCCGCTCTACGTCATTCACGAGGTAACCGGTGACGTCATCGGCTACCGCCAACTCATCGCCGGTCTCGGTAGCGATCAGCCGGTGTTCGGTTTCGAGAGCCCGGCGATAAAGAACGAGCCGCCGCTTGACTATCGTGTCGAGGAAATCTCCGCGACCTACGTTGCCGAGTTGCGCCGCTTCCAACCCGATGGCCCCTATCGGCTACTTGGTTCGTGCTTCGGTGGGGTCGTGGCCTACGAAATGGCACGCCAGCTGAGGGCGGCCGGGGCCGACGTCGATCTCGTTGTACTCATCAATGCCGTGCCCTACGGATACGGCGAGCGTCCTCCGAGCGCCCTGTGGCGCTTGGTGCGTCGGCCGACCCCGGCCGCGGCGCGTCAATACGTGCGGTTTCGGATGTTGCGGCTCCGGCGCCGGGTGCACCGAACATTGTGGTGGCTGCAGGCATCGCAATATGTGCTCGGCCGCCGCCCGCTGCCCTCGGGGTTACTCGAGCCGATTACGCTGCACCACGTGGCGACGCAGGCCTACGTGGCGTTGCCTTACGCCGGCGACCTCGTGCACATCATCAGCGATGATCGCGAGCCTGCGCCCCATGACCGTCGGTTGCTGTGGACCGAGTTGGCGGCGCGCGTCGACGAGATTCGGCTCACCGGACCGCAATTTGCGCGGCCGTATTTCTTGACCTCCAGCAATGTCGCAATCGCTGGAGAGCGTTTGCGCGAGCGTCTCGACGCTATGGCGGCGGGGCTATGAGGACGGCCATGCCACGTTCTGTACAGGTGGCCTGCGTTTCCATTGAGGTGAGCGCTTTCCGGTTGGTTGGCGAGCTCGCGGCGTCCGATCTGGCGCTGTTGGCTCCAGATGAACTCGCGCGTGCCGAACGGTTCCGATTCGCCCGTGATCGCGCCCACTTCGTCAGCGGGCGTGCGCAACTCCGGCGCCGCCTCGGCGCGGCAGCCGCCCTCGACCCGCGATGCATCGAGTTCGGCTACGGGCCGGCCGGGAAACCCTTCTGCGACGCGGCTGGGTTGAGTTTCAACCTAAGCCACAGCGCTGATCTGGCGGTGCTGGCAATCGTGGACGGCACTGCGGCACACGTTGGTGTCGATGTTGAGGTGCCGGGAGCGGGCCACGAACACCTCGACGAACTTGTGGCGCGTCGCTTCTTCGCGGCCGGGGAGGTACGCCGGCTGCTCGCGCTGCCTGCGGAAGAGCGCCGCGCCGGATTCTTCCGTTGCTGGACGCGGAAGGAGGCGTTGCTCAAGGCCGTCGGCGGTGGTCTTTCGTTGCCACTCGACGACTTCGAGGTGACGTTCGAGGCGGGCGTACCAGCAAGAGTTGCCTNNGAGCCGCTCGCTCGGGGAGTATGGAATCTCCTCGACGTCTCGAGTCTCGATCCACGGTGCTACGCCGCGGTCGCGGTCGGCACCGACGAGGACGTCTCGTTGCGTGTAACCATCAATCCCGAAGGAGGAAGACCATCGTGACCGAAACTTCCAGTTCGTTGACCGGCCTGGGCGGCATCCGTGGGGCACGTCAGCGCTCGGCCGGCCCCGAGTCGCTCGTCCGAACAACATTCTTCGACGAACGCAAGCGGTTGCCGATAATCGTCGAGCCGACGCGGCCCGGCGTCGACCTGGCGGCCTGGGCGCGTGGGCACCAGGACGAGTTGCAGGATTACATCCGCACCTACGGGTCGGTCTACTTCCGTGGCTTCGGTATGGAGTCTCCCGAGGTATTCGAGGCGACGGCGGCCAACCTCGCGGGAGAGAACCTGTTCGGCGACTACGGTGACCTTCCGCGCGAGGCAGCAGGAGAGAAGATCTTCGGATCGACGCCGTATCCGGCCGACCAGACGATCTACTTTCACAACGAGAGTTCGCACATGGCGCACTGGCCGATGCGAATCTTTTTCCTGTGCGCGATCAACGCGGAGACCGGCGGTGAGACCCCGGTGCTCGACTGCCGTGAGGCCTACCGTGAGCTCGACCCTGCGATCCGTGAGAAGTTCGAGACTCTCGGCCTGCGCTACACCCGTAACTTCGCCCCTGGAATCGACGTCCCCTGGCAGCAGTTCTTCGGCACCGACGACCAGCAGGAGGTGGAGGAGAAGTGCCGGGAGGCGGGTACCGACTTCGAATGGTTGAAGGGCGGCGAGCAGCTGCGGATCTCGCAGTACGCGGACGCGGTCAAGAAGCACCCCGACACGGGTGAGACGGTGTTCTTCAACCAGATCCTGCTGCATCATCCGGCGGCATTGCCGACCGCAACCAGGTCAGCGCTGCTCGAGCTGCTCAGCGAGGAGGACCTGCCGCGAAACTGCTATTTCGGCGACGGCAGCGTGATTCCTGATCAGACCGTCCAGCACATCTTCGATCTCTACGACCGCATCATGGTTGCTGAGCGGTGGAGTCAGGGTGACATCATCATGCTGGACAACATGCTTTGCGCCCACGCGCGGCTGCCGTTCACCGGGCCACGCAAAACCCTCGTGGCGATGGCCCGCATCGTCTGAGGCAGCGCAGCCGGGACGACGTGGCTTGCCATTCGGTAGGTCGCAGTCGGTCGTACCCAGCGGTTGGTGCGCTGTTGGCGCTGGGTGCGGCCATCCGGGTGAATCTCTCAATAACTCGCGGTCGCGGGCCGGCAGACTTCGCCCGAGAGCCGTGGTCGTTGTTCCGCCCCTGTACCGTTGGCGAGTGATATATCCGATAAGGAGGTTTGCGCCCCCGTGAGCGGTGAACAGACCCTATCCGTCTGCCTCTTTGGCGTCCCGGGCTCTGCGCACAACCTCGGGGTTGGGGCGCTACGGCGGTCCGCCATCAATGGCATCTTGCGACGCGTTCCATCGGCCACCGTCACCGTCTTTGACGACGGCTGGGGAGTGCGATCTGAGCGCGTCATGGTCGACGGTGTGGAACGCCCGGTCTCGGTTTGTGGTGCTCGACGGTCGCGCCGGCTCTACCGGCGCGAGAGCTACGTCAACATGCGGGTCTCGGGAACGTTTGGTGGAGTCGGCAGCCCCGGTCTTGCGGTGATCGACTCGGCCGATGCCGTGCTCGACGTCAGCGGGGGGGATAGCTTCAGCGACCTGTACGGCCGTCAGCGCTATCACGCGGTCGCCTGGCCGAAGCGCCTGGCGCTGTATCGACGTCGTCCGTTGATCTTGTTGCCGCAAACCTACGGGCCGTTCCGGGACAAGGACCTCCGGAAGGCGGCCGTGGATCTGACGCGCAGAGCTGCGGTGGCGTGGGCTCGCGACGCCGAAAGCTTCGCAGAACTCAGAGGCCTTTTAGGAGAGCACTTCGATCCCGCTCGCCATCGCCTTGGCGTCGACATGGCATTCGCCCTTCCCGCGGTGGCGCCGCCTTCACGCATCGACTTGCCGTCATGGTTCTTCGACCGCGACGACACGCCGGTCGTGGGTCTCAACGTGAGTGGGTTACTGGCGCTCGACCCGCACGCTGACCGGCGCTACGCATTGCGTGCGGCGTACCTCCCACTTATCGAGCGGTTGCTTGCCCGCATTGTCGAGGACGGCAGCCGCGTGCTCCTTGTCCCCCACGTGATATCGGACGGCGACGGGCACGAAGCCGACCACATTGCACAGAGCCGGGTGCTGGCGGCGATGCCGCGGGCAATCCGCGAGCGTATTGCCTGTTCGCCGCCAGTGCTCGACCCGAGCGAGACGAAATGGCTGATTTCACAGGTCGACTGGTTCTGCGGGACCAGAATGCATTCGACCATTGCCGGCCTGGCATCAGGCGTTGCGACCGCGGCCATCGCGTACAGCTACAAGACTCGCGGGGTATTCGAAACCTGCGGTATGCGCGACCATGTCGTCGACGCCCGCGAGGTCGATACACAGGATGCAGTCGACCGGTTGTTTGAGCTGTACCAGCGGCGGAAGACGACAAAGGTCGCCCTGCTCGGGTGTCGAGATGAGCTGATCGCGCGTGCCGAGACGCAAATGGACGAGATCGTCGAGGCCGCTGGGGCGAGGATGCTGGAGCGCGCATGATCGGTTCGCCAGGCCGGCCACGCAGCATTCGCGAGGTCGCTGAGCGGAACCTCTGCACCGGATGCGGGGCATGTGCGTTTGTCCAACCCCAGGTGATCAAGATGGTGGACGTACTAGGCGAGGGTCGCCGTCCACTGACGATTGCGGACGGCGATGTTGAGCCGGACACCACCGCCGCATTGGCGGCCTGCCCTGGCCATCTACTCGGCCACCCGCACCCGCCAAGGAAGGCCGAGAGTCGCGGCGAGGTCGGCGAGTTGGCCGCCGGCTGGGGGCCGGTGCTCGAACTGTACGAAGGTTTCGCGGCTGACCCTGAGCTGCGATTTGCCGGGTCAAGCGGCGGGGTTGCCACGGCACTTTCGGAATACGCGATCGGAGCAGGCGGCATGTCCGGTGTGCTGCATATCAGGGCGCGAACCGACGTCCCATACCTCAACGAGACGACCTACAGCACCTCGAAGGCCGAACTGCGGAACGCAACCGGTTCTCGCTACGCGCCGGCGAGTCCATGCGACCGGCTCGATCTTGTCGAGGAAGCGGCGGCACCGAGCGTGTTTATCGGAAAGCCATGCGATGTTGCGGCGACGTCGAAGGCGCGGCGGCTGCGGCCCGAGCTCGACGACAAGCTCGGTATCACGATTGCGGTGTTTTGCGCAGGCACGCCGTCGACGGCAGGCACCCTCGAGATGTTGCGCGCGATGGGCGTCCAGGACCCGGCCGACGTGCGAGGTCTGCGTTATCGAGGCAATGGCTGGCCGGGTCGAGCCGAGGCGACCACCGACGATTCGGAGGGAACCCATTCACTGAGTTACGAGGAGTCGTGGGGCGCCATCCTGCAAAGGCACCGGCAGTGGCGGTGCCATGTGTGTGCCGACCACACTGGTGAGTTCGCAGACGTCGCCGTCGGCGACCCTTGGTACCGCCCGATCGACGACGACCCCGGCCGCTCGCTGGTGCTCGTTCGCACCGAGCGCGGACGACGGGTGGTGCGTGACGCGATCGCGGCGGGCGTAGTCGTGCTCGAACGTGCGGAGCCCTCGCTCCTGCCTGCGTCGCAGCCCAATCTGTTACTCACCCGCGGAGCGGTATTCGGGCGTGTCCTGACCTTGCGGCTGTTGGGTTTGGCCGCGCCCCGCTTCGTGAACATGCCCACTTTGCGTTACTGGCTCGGCCTGCCTCTCCAACAGAAACTTCAGTCGACGATCGGTACGGCGAAGCGGGCAAGGCGCAAGCACCTTCGGCGTCCGGCCGACCTCACGCCGTACCTGCCTCCGGCGCTCGATTCGGACGAGCCGACGTTGACTGAGGGTGGCTAGGGCTTTTCGAGGATCGACGGACCGTGTCGGCCTGGACGCGCATCTAACTTTCGGCGGATTGCGCAAGCGGTCCACCTACACTCGGGGACGCGGACAGGCGGCGAATCGGGGTGGGCTGCGGCTCCGACCCGTGGGGAGGCTCATGGTCGACACCACCAGTACCGAGCCCGGCCCGGAACCCGCCGCGGCGACTCCCCGGACCCAGCGGAAGGGATCGCTGGTGGGTCTTGTTTCGTCCAACCTCGCCGCTCTCGCGCTGAACCTCGCGACATCGCCTTTGATCGCCCGGTCGCTCGGGCCTGCCGGCCGCGGCCAGCAGGCGCTGGTAGGCGTCTACGACGAGGCGTCGACGCAGGTCTTCAACTTCGGGGTGCCGATCGCGATCGGCTTCTACGCGAAGGAGGACCGGTACCCAGCAGAGGCGCTCATGGGAACGGCGTGGCGCTATGGGCTGCTAGCGCTCCCGGTCTCGCTTGCTGGCGGCTTCGCTGCAGTGTGGTGGCCGCTGTCCGGCCTCGATGGGGCCAGCCGGGTGCTGGCGTTCCTTCTGATAGGTCTTTCCCCGATTGCGAACACCATAGGAATGGCATCGCGGCAGCTCTTGTTGGCACAGGGCAACCTCGCGGGTATGCGCACGCTGAGCCTTGTGCAAGCCGTGGTGCGGACCGCACTGCTTGCAGCGTTCTTCGCAGTAGACCGATTGTCGGTGGCAGTCGCGATCGGATCGATAGCTGCGTCAAACTACGTAGGCCATGCATATGCGTGGCGCAAGTGTGCAGTTCGCCCTCATGGCAACGCGCCACTTCGGGTACTTCTGCACTATGGGATACGAGCTGTGCCCGGGAGCCTGTCGAACCTGGCGAACAACAGGCTGGACCAATTGCTCATCGCACCGTTTCTCGGGGCGGCCGCGCTCGGCCAGTACGCGGTAGCGGTCAGTGTGAACGCCATCCCCCAACAGGTCGGCACCGCGATGGCACTCGATTCGTTCAACAAGGTGCGGGTCGAAGGCCTTCGCGGTCGCGAGGGCGCGGCCAGTCGGCTCATCCGGCGGGCATGGGTGGCGAGCCTGCTTTCGACGGCCATCGTCGGGGTGGTCGCGACGGCGGGGATACCGCTCGTGTATGGCGACGCATTCCGGCCCGCCATCATGCCGACATTGATCTTGTTGCCGGGAGCTGTCTTCTTCGCGGTGCACTTGGTCGTCGCGCAAATCGCCTACGCGCTCGGCAAGCCACAGTTCGCCTCGGTGGCGCAGGTCGTCGCCGTCATCGTGACCATTCTCGCCTTGCCGCCAGCTATCCACTATTACGGTATCGCCGGTGCCGCCTGGGTATCGACCGTCGCATACGCGATCCGGTTGATCACGATCGGAGCGCTCCTTCGACGAATCGAAGTGACGCACACGCTCCCAGGTCCCGCCGATTTCGTGCACTTCGCAGCGCTGGTGCTTGGGAAGCTGGGGCGGCTCCGGTTCCGGCCGCGCGGTAGGAGGCGCCGGCCTCGACGCACCTGATTGGGGCCGACGGCGAGTACTTGGCGGGTCCCGGGGCCATCCGGTAGCGTGCACGCCGAAAGGGACCGCACCAGCTGTCCCCCGGTCAAGTCCACGAAAGCGATGGGCCTATCAGGAAGACGCGCGGCTAACAAAAACGGTGCCGCATCGCGGCCATTATGCGAATCTCGCTCTCCGCGAGGAGGAGGCCTCGATGCCGAAGCCTAAGCGTCGCCACCGGGCGAAGCACCGGCAACCGAACATGGCACGCACGCCGGCCCGCCCGCTTCCTGCTGCGGGGACCGTACTCGTCGTATTTGCGGTAATTGCGGCAAGTATGACCGCTGCCGCTGGGCTAGGCATCACGAATGACGGCACGCGGTCCGCGGGCGCCGACCAGCTGATGGTTGGATCAATTCAGCGTCCAAGCGACGCAACAGGCTCCGCGAGCAAGTCTCGGATGACTGATCTGGGCATCCATGCCGGCTCATTGCTTCAGCGGCATGCCCACGATTGGCTGTCGCCCTCAACGCCTTCCATCTCGTCCGATTCGGCGCCGGGACTGGCCAAGTCGCCGGAGCGGTCGTCGCCGCCGTCACAATCTGCGCCACCGTCGCGATCCGTGTCGCCGTCGGAGACGTCCGGCGAGTCGTTGCCGTCCCCCTCCAGGGCACCCACCGGCGAGCCAACCCATTCGCCCCGCCCTCCGGAGCCGCTGCCACGTCCGTCGGTCACGGTCTCGCCGCCTGTACCGGTGCCGACCAAGTCGGTGCCGCCGGTGGGTGGCGGCGCGCCGGTGGGTTGTATGGCGCATCCTTCTGTGTGTGGTTGGCCGGATGCGACGAACACGGGGGCGACCGGCGCGTTAATCGCGTCTGGTTCGATCCTGACGACGACGGACGGTCAGGTGATCCAGAATCTGGCGATCACCGGGCATATCTCGGTGACGAGCGCGAACGTCACGATCAAGAATGTCCGTGTCGTCGGTGATCGCAGCCTTGCTGCGATCGACGCGCATGCGGCGACCGGGCCGGTGATCATCGATCACGTCACGATCAGCTACCCGGCAGGTGTCTTCCCGAGTTCGGCCGGCGCGATCTGGGGGAGCAGCCGGATGGTTGTCACCAGCTCGAATATCTCGGGATCGCCCGATGGTATCGATGCGAGCGGCAGTTCGATTTTGATTCAGAACAACTGGATTCACGGTCTGCAATACAACGCGGCTAAGGCCACGCACGATGACGACATCCAGACACTCGGCGGCAGCATCACGATCAACCACAACACACTCGATGCGACTGCGCCGGCGACCAACTCCTGTCTCCAAATCGGAAACCTGCAGGGCAACCTCGCGCAGCTGACTTTCGTCAACAACCTGTGCAACGGAGGCGGCTATTCGATCAACGCCAACCCCGCCAACGTCATCGCGGGTATGGTCAGTGCGGGTCCGATGAACTTCGGCGCCAACCGCTTCGGCAATGCGTATCACTACGGCATTAAGGCGCATCTCGTCGCGCCGTTCTCGACCGTTTGGTCAGCAAACATCGACGACGCGAGCGGCCGCCCAGTCTGACGGATTGACGACGGTCGTCGGCGGCTCGGTCACAGGGGACGCGATGGACCGAGGCACTAACGCCTGCCACTGTCGATGCGGTCCGCGGCACCCCGTTCGCGTTACTCCATGCTCTCGATTGGCAGCCGAGCTACTCGGTGATGACCCGGACGGCGATGATTGATTTCGTCAGGCCCGCCATCCGCTCCTTGACGATGCGGCAGTCGGGAAAGTAGTGCCGCATCTCTGTCTGGCTGAGCAACTCGACTTGAAGCGCGGCGCGGACAGCTGCCTCGGCTGACGACGATCGGGTATGCATGAGAGGCCATTGTTGGGAGATCGTCGCTTGCGCTTTGACAGGCAGGAATTGGAATCCTGGAAATAGCCAATGCGGCTCGATCGGGAAGTAACGGTACGGGGTCTGGACCCAGTAACGCTCGCCGAGCGTATGTACCGATTCGGCGAAGCGGCGTCGCTGCGCGTGGCCGCCAACGTGCTCAATAACAGAGTTCGAGTACACCAGGTCAAATCGGCGATCGAGTAGGTGCTTGGGCAGCACGCAGGCGTCCCCCTGTTCGAACGTGATCCAGTCGGGAAGGCTTTCCTCGGTTTCGCGACCGTCGAGATTCACGACATGGACTGTGGCCGGGTGGATCGGGGCACGCATCCAACTACGGGGTGTGCCGCCCAGGTCGATTACGTGCATCGTGCCAATCTTCGGGAACGTCGACGCGAGAAGCTCCCAACGTCCTGCTCGGCGCTTTTGGCCGATCGACCCTGGTCCTTCGACAAGGCGGCTACGAATGTCGTGCAAGTGGCCCACGGACTGCTCCCAGAGATCGCCAGGTTGATCGTCGGCGACCACCGTACCGCCCGCCGGCTCTTTCGCAGATATGTCCGTTGGCGTTCGCCTTTCCAGCGCTGAACTTTGCCGGGCGACGTGGCAGCTGAGGCGAGCGGGACCGAAGACTGGCCGCTCGCCCCCACGGCTGACCACGGCGGGTGGGCCTTGAGTACCAGACCGGGTGATCCAGAGGGCGTGAACCACTCGGCATTCGGGTGAACCGACTTCCGGCCGTTCAGGCTAGCCGCCCCAGCCGTCGATTCGTGGATATCGGAATCGATGGAGGTAATTTCCTTGAAAAGAAACACGCCGCGCCGCCGTGGCTTTATTATGACCGCGTTCCTGGGTCTCGCTGTCGTATGCACCGTGCCTGTCGCGACTCAGCTGGCCTCGGCGAGCACGCGCATCACGACGTCATCCGCGAGTGCCCTGGCTGCGGGAGTGCGGTCGGCGGTTGCGCCGAGCAAATCCATCGCTCCGGCGCCTCGCGACAAGAAGCACCCCGTCGTTGTGCCGCGTCCCAAGAAGTCCCCGACTCGGAGCGCTGAGCCCAAGAGGTCGGAATCGGCCCTTCCTTCGGTGAGTACTACTCCCACCTCGACGGAGCCGAAGCCTTCGGTGTCGGCTGTGCCGTCTCCTTCCACGGCGCCAACTAGCGAGCCAACTCATTCGTCCAGCGCTCCGGCTTCGTCCAGCGCTCCGGCGCCAACGCCGAGTCCGTCGGTCGCGGTCTCGTCGCCTGTACCGACGCCGACCAGTTCAGTGCCGCCGGTGGGCGGATCGCAGGTGGGTTGCGTGGCGCATCCTTCTGTCTGTGGCTGGCCGGATGCGACGAACACGGG
>PLCK01000203.1 GCA_003134755.1 Actinomycetota bacterium
TCCATCTCGAGCGCCGCCGTTTCCAGCGACATGACGCCCCTTAGGTGAATCCAGGCCGCCTTCTCTGGCGCGGTCGCGTACGTGACGCCACCCTCGAACGCGACCCCGGCAGCGGCGACGGCACGCTGATGCGTGTGGTCGGTGACGTAATCGATGCCGATCGCAAACGTACGCGTGCGCGCCCGCGCGGGGACCGATTTCGTGATCATGAACGAAAAGTCACAACGGCTGCGCGTACCTCGGCAAGACACGCGTCGAGTACGTCCTGACGAATCGCCCCGTTCGCTTGCACGACCTTCACGAGCCGGCTCAAATCGGCGGCGATCGCACCCAACTGCCGTACGGCGCTCGCCGTATCAATTGCCATGGCACGGCGCCCAAAGAGCGCCCGGCCGCCCCTGCCCCGCAACACCGCGGCGCGGACGAAGTCCGAGAGCCTCAACCCTCGCGCGCCGGCGAGATCGGCAACGTGCGCCGCTTCGTCTGCCGTGAGGCGGACATACAGCCGTTCGTTGCGAGGCGCTCCTTCGCGCGTCGTGCTCATCGCGCACCCATCGTGCGGGCGTCAGGCTGAGCGTAGCGACCCTGACGCCCGCACGTCGCATTGCGGGCTGAGCGGGACCGAAGGCTCCGCGACCCCGCACCCCTGGCTGGGCGGACGACGCCGCAGGCGTTGTACGCACAGCCACCGGCTTGCGTCCGACGAATCACCCGCTGCCTGCAACGCGCCCGACACGCCCCTTGCGTCCGCATGCTAGAATCATAACAACATCCAGAATAAAGTCAATAAGTAAGTCTGGAAGTTGTGAGCAGAGTGGGAGCACGGAAATGTTGTCCGACGAGCTGATCGCCAAGATCGCCAGTGGAATCGAGACGATGCCACCCAAGCCGGCGTCGCGACGTGAGATCCAGTTGCTAATCGGGCGAATCGAAGCTAAGATACGAGCCGCCCAAGAGCGCGGGTGCACGTACGTCGAGATCGCCAAGCAAATCACCGAGAGCGGCTACGCGATTAAGACGAGCACGCTTCGAGTCGCGATTCAACGGCATCGCAAGAACGAGGGCATACAGCGCACCAGGCGCCGTAAATCCGGCTCCCCAACGCCGGGACGGCCGACCGGTGCCGTGTCGCCCCCGCCATCGGGCACGCGGCGAGCATGAACCTAGGGGCTCTGCGCTCTTCGGCTGTCGCGGCGCTGCTCGCGATCGGCAGTTGCGCTCACGGCTCAGAGCAAGACGCGCTCATAGGCAGGTGGACGAACCACCATCGCGCCGCGAAGCAACCTGCGATTGTGTCGATCGAGTTCTCCCCGAAGAACACGATGACGATCAATACCATCGATGCGTTGGCCGAAGCAGGCTGGCACCCCCAAACGGCATCGACCGGGCGGTACGAGGTGATCGGCCCCGGCAAACTCAAGCTCACCGAAGCGGTGGGCGCCGCCGTCGTTGACTACCGGATCGATAACAGGCGGCTGGTTCTGTCAGGACGCGGCCTCGCGCAAGTACTCGGCACGGAAACCGCGCCTCAGGCGCTCGACATGAACGACTAGCGAACTCACCCGCTCGCGTCTCGTAGCGCTGTGCCTCATAGGGCGGCATCATGACGCAGCGCGGCCTTGGCCTCAGAAATGCGGCCGGCATGTTCGCGACAGATCGTACAATCCGCGGCATCGAGCCGGCAATCGGCGCGATGAGCGTCTCGGCCCGCACGTCGGATCGCGAGCTGGTAGGCAGCGCGCAGAAACGTGCGGCTGATCCCGGCGATGGCGCGATTCCGGCCCTTGACCGGGCCCGCATCTTTCTTCATCACCGGACTTCACCGTCGGCCGCACTCGGCCGATCGTCATCGGCGTCGGAGCCCTCGCCGCCGGACCGTCGCTCGTCGTGCTGGTCAACCGTTGTCCCGTAGTCGGCCGGCTGCACGCCGTCACGGAGTTCGAATTCCCCACCGCAGTCGGCGCATGTGCCGTGGGTGGGATCGTCGTCGCATGGCTGGACATCGCCGTGGAGGCAAACCTGCTCGTCCAGGACCGGCGGCAGATCGACGTTGCTGATCGACCTTCCGTTCTTGCCTGGCTTACGCTTCCTCGTCATTGGTATCTCCTATTTCAGTGGAATGAGAGCGCGCCGCGTCCGTCGCCGAGCCCGGCACCGCGCGGCGCGTGTCGCTGGTTGCCGCGCTCACGCGCGATGCATACCTCGCGGTATGGCGAGCTTGTAGCCGATACCGTGGATAGTCAGGATCAGCTCTGGCCGCGTCGGCGAGTCGCCGAGGCCACGGCGAATGCGCCTAACGTGCACGTCCACGGTCCTCTCACCGCCGTCGAAACCTTGGGGCCAGGCGAGTTCGAGGAGCTGCAGGCGTGTGAAGACCTGGCCGGGATGCCGCGCGAGCACATCGAGCAGATCGAACTCGCGAGTCTTCAGCCCGATTTCGCGACCGTTGTAGACGACCAGACGGCCTGCGCGGTCCACGACGAGCCGGCCGACGGTGATCCGAGACATTATAGGGGCCTGCGATATTGGCGATCTCGAGATCCTGTAACCGGCGCGCTCGAACATGAGCGC
>PLCK01000084.1:0-3543 GCA_003134755.1 Actinomycetota bacterium
ATCGTCTACACCGTTGGGGCGTTGCCCGCAGTTTGGCCGGTGGCCTTCTCACGGGACGGCGAGGAGTTGCTGTTTGACGTGGTCGCCGGCGGCTCGTTGGCACAAGCGAGCCGCGACAGCGTGCTGGCGTTCCACGCCGATTTCGTCTGCGCATTGGACGGCCAGGGCTGGAGCGTCACGGTGACTGGGCGGTCACGGCACGTCGTAGGAGCCGACCTACCTGGCGCGAGCGAGAGTCACCCACCGCGAGTCACCGTCGCATTGGCTGCGGAGGTGATCGCGGGCTACCGCGCACAGGTCGCGTTCCCGCCCGCAGCGACGGCCGAGCCGGAGTAGGCGTCAGCCGGGGCGGCTATCCGTCGGTCCCTTTCGGCGGTTCGAGGCCGTTCGGCTGCCCACGCGACCGCCAGCCTGGGCGCTCGGGCGCAGCGGCACTCGCCACTCGACCGTCGTTCCCGACGGTTCGCGCGACATCAGCGTCAACTGCCCACCGCGCGCCTTCGCCCTGGTCTCCATGTTGCGCAATCCGCTGCGTCGTCCGGTGTCCTTGATGCCGACTCCGTCATCAGTGACCGTGAGCGTCAGATCGTCGCGACTGACCGCGAGCACGACGGCGATGTGGCGTGCGAGTGCGTGTCGGGCCGCGTTCGACAGTGCCTCACGCAACACCGCAACAGCCTGATCGGCGAGCCGGTCGGGCACCGTGGTGTCGATGAGCCCGTCGAATCGCAACGAAGGCACGAAGCCGAGCGACTGCACCGCTTGGTCGACAACGGCAACCGCACGGGCCCGAAAGCTTGCGTAGTCCGCCCCGACGGGTGCCTGCAAGCCGAAGATCGTGGTGCGAATCTCCTTGATCGTCTGGTCGAGCTCGTCGATCGCCCGCGACACCCGACGGCCGGCGTCCGGCTCAGCAATCGAGTGACTTGCGCCTTCGAGCGTCAGCCCGATCGCGAACAGCCGTTGGATAACCACGTCGTGCAAGTCTCGCGCGATCCGCTCGCGTTCCTCGAGCAACGCCAGGCGCGTCGCGTCATGTCGCCGTTCGGCCAGCTCGAGTGACACCGCGACTTGAGCCGCAAACGCATCGAGCATCGTGACCGCGTGCTTGTCGAACGTCGGACGTCCCGGACGGTTGAACGCCACCAGCACGCCACGGACAGCCGACGGCGGCCCGAGCGGGACGAACAACGCCGGCCCGAACCGATAGCTGGATTCGTGACGCGCCCCGACCGCAGGGTCGGTGCGGAGGTCGTCGATCCCGACTGTCATGCCGCTGCGCATAACCGTGCCGGTCACGGAGTTCCCGATCGGCAGGTGGGTACCGACGAGGTGTTCGCCGTCATCGCCACTTCCGTACCGGATCGTCAACGCTGCCGGATCGCCGCCCGGCGAGGCCACAGCTGCGAAATCGGCGTCGACAATGTGCCGCGCCTGGCGGACGACGGTTGGCAGGACGTCGGAAAGCTCGCGACCCGAGAAGAGGCTGGTCGCCACAGTCGTGAGCGTCTGGAGCCACTCCTCGCGCTGGTGGCCGACATCCAGCGCCCTCGCATTCGCAACGGCTTGGCCCGCCTGCGCGCCGAGCGCCCGCATCTGCAGCTCGTCCTGCGCGGTGAACGGCGGCCCACCGGGTTCACGGGTGAGATACAGGACGCCGAACACCCGCGCGCGGACGCGGATCGGCATTCCCAGCATCGCCCCGACAACGGGCTCGCCGTCGGTGCCATCTGGGTGCTCGGCCATGACTTCGCTCGTCCCGACGTGGTCGAGACGGATCACGTCAGCGGTACCTACGAGCGCGGCGAGCCTACGTACGTTCGGCGGAAACCGTTGCGAGGACGTCGGCTGCTCGTCGTCCCTCTCATATTGCACGAAGTCGACAGGCTCGCCGTCGGAGCCGAGCACCGCGAACGCGCCGTAGTCGGCGGAGACCAGCCTCGTCGCGGCGCCGACGAGAGAACGGACGACAGCGGTCACGTCGCTCTGCCCCACCACGGCGGCGATCGCGACCAAGAGGCCGGCAAGCCGATCGTCGGGCGCGCGGTCAGCTTCGCGACCGCGGACCGCCGCAGGCGTCGGGATCGTTTCGTCGACCGCCGCAGGCGTCGGTGGTGCGCCGCGGCCAGTGGGCTCGCCGGACCTTCTCCGCATGGCAGCTCCGGCGACATAGCGCCCCAGTTTGGTCGCCGCTACGACCCGAGGCATCGTCGCACGGAATTCCCGATATGATGCGATTACTTCCCCGCGCGGGCTAGCGTCCGGTTTGCCCCGACGGGTTCTACGTCGAAGTCGAGCCCGGCCTGATGCGGGCCGTACGCCGCCCGCGACACGTCCAGCGGAGTCGAGTACGGCGAGCCAAACTCGCCAACCTGGTCGTCGACCTGAGCCAGTTGGTGCTTCGACCGCAACGTGAGCGCGGTATTCATGCGCCGCTTCCACAGCACGACCTCGGGGTCGATCTCGCCATAGTGCAACCCGCCCGCGGCGGCGAAGCACAGCTCGTAGACCTCCGTCGCGGCTGCTGCGGCCCTCGCCAACGCCTCATCGATCCGAGCGTGCTGCCTGTGCATCGGGTCGCCGGCACGGTGGCCAGCATGGTCGCGGCGGCGCAGGGCGTCGAGGCCGGCTACCGCCTCACGAGCGGCAAGCATTGCGCTGTCATAGTCACCCGCGCGGCGCTCTCGCGTTCCCGCGGCGGCACGGCCTGCACTGCGACGATTTCGTCGCGACATAAGCCCCATCAACGATCGACTCCCGGAGACATGACCTGAACCTGCCCTTTCGCCGCACGGTCCAACCCGATCGCGACACATCAACCCAGGCGCTCCCCCGCGTCAATGCCTCGACGGACGCGCTCCCCCGCGCGTCACAGCCGAACGCGGCGGCGCACCCTCGCCCGCGGCGATAGCCTCCGCTCATGAGCGGGCCGACGACGAGGGTTTTCGTCGCGCGCCTCGCCGGCGTCGTCGTCTTCGACCCGAACGGCGATCAGGTCGGCAGGGTGCGCGACGTCATCGTCATGCTCCGGCCCGGGAATCAGCAGCCACGGGTGCTGGGCCTGGTCGTTGAAGTGCCGCCGCGTCGCGCGATCTTCCTGCCGATCACGCGGGTAACCGGTATCGAGGCGGGTGCGGTGATGACCACCGGCACGGTCAGCCTCCGTCGATTCGCCCAACGCGAGGCTGAGACGTTGGTTCTCGGCGAGCTGCTGGACCGGAAGGTGACGCTGACCGAGACCGGCGAGGCGGCGACCGTGACCGACGTCGCGATGGAGCGCACCCGTACCCGCGACTGGCTTCTGACCAAGGTCGCCGTGCGAGCCGACGGACATCGGGTCCGCCGACGCGGATCGATCCGCGTCGTCGAATGGGACGCCGTCGAAGGCCTGTCCCTGCTCGAGAACGCCCAGGGCGCAGCCAACCTCCTTGCCGCGTTCGACCAGCTGCGGCCGGCCGACCTGGCCGGTGTGATGCATGACCTCTCTGGCAAGCGCCGGGCCGAAGTAGCGGCCGCCCTCGACGACGAGCGGCTGGCCGACGT
>PLCK01000084.1:3568-6664 GCA_003134755.1 Actinomycetota bacterium
GATGCTGCCCGAGGAAGCCCAACCGATCCGCCGGCTGCTGAACTATTCGTGGAATACCGCCGGGGGGCTCATGACCACCGAGCCGGTGATTCTCGATCCGACCGCGACGGTCGCCGAGGCGCTGGCCCACGTCCGCAACCCCGACCTGTCCCCCGCGACCGCCAGCCAGGTCTATGTCGTGCGACCTCCCACCGACACGCCCACCGGCCGCTATCTCGGGGTCGCCCACCTGCAGCGATTGCTGCGTGAACCGCCGGCAACGCTCGTCAGCGCGATCATCGACACCGACATCGCACCGTTGCGTCCCGACGTGTCGCTGCCCGCCATCACCAGCCACCTCGCGACCTACAACCTGGTCGCCGCTCCGGTCGTCGACGACGAGGACCGACTGCTCGGCGCAGTCACCGTCGACGACGTCCTCGACCACCTGCTGCCCGACGGCTGGCGCGACGCCGACCCAGGCGAAGGTACGGCCGATGGCCCGGCGTAAGCGGCCGCAGCGGGCCCGGCTCGACCAGCCGAAGGCCGACCGCCGGGTAAGCCTGCGCCCCGACTACGACCCCGAAGCCTTCGGCAAACTCTCCGAACGCTTCGCCCGGTTCATGGGGACCGCGAAGTTCATCATCTGGATGTCGATCTTCATCGTGGCGTGGCTGGTGTGGAACACCTGGGGGCCGAGGAGCGGTCGATTCGACCCCCACAGTCTGAACTACACCCTGCTGACCCTGCTTCTCTCGCTTCAGGCTTCCTACGCGGCGCCACTGATCCTGCTCGCCCAGAACAGGCAGGCCGACCGCGACCGCATCCAGTCCGAGGACGATCGATCGCGCAACGAACGCAACATCGCCGACACCGAGTACCTGGCCCGCGAAGTCGCCTCGCTGCGGATCGCTCTCGGTGACGTCGCCACGCGTGACTTCATCCGCGGCGAACTGCAACGGCTGATCGAGGATCTCGACGAGC
Source organism: Actinomycetota bacterium (assembly GCA_003134755.1). Lineage (GTDB taxonomy): Bacteria > Actinomycetota > Actinomycetes > Acidothermales > Acidothermaceae > PALSA-607. The sequence goes on from PLCK01000084.1 coordinate 4,532, forward strand.
GCCGCGAGGCAGCAGGCGAGGACGATGCCGGATAGCCGACAGCTGCCCGCGACGAGCAGCAGGTATTGGCGCGCCAATGTTGCAGTTTGGCGTGCAATTTCACGCCACCCGGGGTAGGGATGACCCCATGGCGGTGATGACACCGGACCGCGAGCGATCGCTGCCGCGGCTCCTCCCACGGTCTGCGCTGTTCACGCCAACCCATCGCCGGGCGCACCGCGTGGCGGTCACGATCGCCGTCCTGGTCGGGGCCTTGTCGGGTGTCGCGATGGCCGACGAAGGCGCGGACGTCGCCCGGGTGCTGCTGCTTGTCTCGCTCGTGACAATGGTCGCGCGCAAGCGTCCCACCATCTGACGGCGAGAGGCTACGGCTCGACGACCGTGTTCTTGCCGATCACGACTACACCGCGGTCGGAGAGCGTGAACCGCTCACGATCGCGAGCGAGATCGACGCCAATCTTCGCGCCCTCGGGAATCTCGACGTTCTTGTCGACGATGGCATTGCGGACGATCGCGCCCCGGCCGACGCGGACATTCTCGAGCAGGACACTGCCGTCGATCTCGGCCCCACCGTCGATGTGCACGTTCGGTGACAACACCGAACTCGACACCTTCGAGTCGGCGACGATGACGCCGTTCGACAACATCGAGTCGACGACTCGGGTGTCGTCGTGCACGATCTTGGCCGGAGGCAGCGGCCGGTGATGGGTGTAGATGGGCCAGTTCTCGTTGTACAGGTTGAAAATCGGATGTACAGAGATCAGATCCATGTGCGCGTCGTAGTAGGCGTCCAGGCTTCCGACGTCACGCCAGTAGCCTGAGTCGCGTTCAGTCGAGCCCGGCACAAGATTGTGGTTGAAGTCGTAGACCTGCGCGTCGGCCGCCGCGACGAACATCGGGATGATGTTGCCGCCCATGTCGTGCGCAGACCTCTCATCGGCCGCATCGCGGTTGACTGCATCAAGCAAGGCATCGGTGGTGAAGCAGTAGTTGCCCATCGAAGCGAAGACCTCGTCGGGTGAGTCCGGCAATCCGATGCCCTCGATATCCTTCGGCTTCTCGAGAAACGCCTCGATGCGGCGTCCGACATCAGGACCGCTCTGCGCGGTCTGGATCACGCCGAAAGCGGAGGCTTCCTTGCGCGGCGCCCGTATCCCGGCGACCGTGGCGGACGCACCCGACTCGATGTGGTGATCGAGCATCTGCCGGGGATCCATGCGGTAGATGTGGTCGGCGCCGAACACCAGGATGTAGTCCGGCCGCTCGTCGTACACAAGGTTGAGGCTCTGGTAGATCGCGTCGGCCGAGCCGGAGAACCAGCGCGGGCCGACCCGCTGTTGCGCGGGCACCGGAGTGACGTAGTTGCCGAGCAGCGTCGACATCCGCCACGTCGTGGTGATGTGCCTGTCGAGGCTGTGGTTCTTGTACTGGGTCAGCACCACGATCTTCAGGAACCCGCCGTTGACCAGATTCGACAGCACGAAATCGATCAGGCGGTAGTTGCCCCCGAACGGCACCGCCGGCTTGGCGCGGTCGGCGGTCAACGGCAGCAGCCGGGTACCCTGCCCGCCCGCCAGCACGATCCCGAGAACCTTCCGACCGTTCGCCATGCCGGGAACCTACCTCCTCAGCCGCCACCGGGATACGTGCGCGACGTCGTTCCCGCAATCTCGCGGGTTACCCCGTCGCAGCGCCGCGGGGTCGCGTTAGGGTTCGGCTCATGCGAGTCGCACTGCTCACGCGCGAATACCCGCCGGAGGTCTACGGCGGCGCCGGTGTCCACGTCGAGTACCTGGCCCGCGAGCTCGCGANNTACGGCGGCGCCGGCGTGCACGTTGAATACCTGGCCCGCGAATTACGCAGACTGATGGACGTCGAGGTGCACTGCTTCGGCAATCCGCGCGACGAACCCGGGGTCACGGCTCATCTGGCCGACCCGATACTGCTCGAACTCGGCGCCAACGCAGCACTGCTAACGATGTCGACCGATCTTTCGATCGCCGGCGCGACAGGCGACGCCGACATCCTGCACTCCCACACGTGGTACGCCAACTTCGCGGGGCACGTCGCCAAGCTGCTCCAGAACGCTCCTCACGTTGTCACGACGCACTCGCTCGAGCCGCTCCGGCCATG
>PLCK01000093.1 GCA_003134755.1 Actinomycetota bacterium
TCTTCGACCAGGCCGAGAACCGGTTGCACGCTCAGAAGGCCTTGCTCGCATTCCTCCTGGAACGGTCATGACCGTGGCGCGCAGTCCGGCTTCAGCTTCGCGTGTGCGCGGCCGCGCCGACGCGCCTGCCACGAAGGCCGCGCGGCATGCGCGCATCGTCGAGTTGCTCGGGCGAACGCCCGTGCATTCGCAGTCCGAACTCGTCGACCTGCTTGCCGCGGAAGGGTTTCCGACCACGCAGGCCACCCTGTCGCGCGACCTCGACGAGATCGGCGCCCTCCGCCTGCGGGCGGCCGCGGGAGGTTTCGTCTACGTGGTGCCACGTGACGGCGACGATGCCGTGAGCCGTACGACGTCCGATCGGGTGGAGGCGGCGTCTGCCGCACATGCGCGATTGATCCGGACGGCGGGGGAGTTGCTGGTGTCCGTCCGGTACTCAGGCAACATCGTCGTTGCACGCACGCCGCCCGGAGGTGCCCACCTACTTGCGGGCGCCATCGATCACGCCGACCTGGCCACGGTGATCGGCACCGTTGCCGGAGACGACACCGTGCTCTGTGTGTGCCGCGACGCCGACGGCGGCGCCGCGGTGGCCGACCAACTGCTGCACCTGTCCGACCGGCACCCGCTGTAAGACCGTCGCCCGCTGTAACACCATCGACAGGGAGAGTTCTGTGACCGAGCGCGTCGTACTTGCCTATTCCGGAGGGCTCGACACCTCCGTGTGCATTGGCTGGATTGCCGCGGAGACCGGCGCGGAGGTCATCGCGGTCGCTGCCGACGTCGGCCAGGGCGGCGAGAACATGGACACCATTCGCAAGCGCGCGCTCGCGTGTGGTGCCGTCGAGTCGATCGTCGTCGACGCGAAGGACGAGTTCGCCAATGACTACTGCCTGCCGGCATTGAAGGCGAACGCGCTCTATATGGATCGGTATCCGCTGGTCTCAGCGCTGTCGCGACCGGTGATCAACAAACATCTGGTGGAGGCGGCACACCGGTTCGGCGCGACGAAGGTTGCCCATGGCAGTACCGGAAAGGGAAACGACCAGGTCAGGTTCGAGGTCGGCATCGGTGCGCTTGACCCGAACCTGTCCGTACTCGCCCCCGTGCGCGACTCAGGCATGACCCGCGACAAGGCCATCGCCTTCGCCGAGGAGCGGGGCTTGCCGATCGACGTCACGAAGAAGTCCCCGTACTCGATCGACGCGAACGTGTGGGGCCGCGCGATCGAGACCGGTTTCCTCGAAGACATCTGGAACGGTCCGATCGAGGACATCTACGCGTACACGTCGAACCCGGCGACCCCGCGCGACGCCGACGAGGTCGTGATCACCTTCGAGCAGGGCCGGCCGACGGCCATCGACGGCAACCCGGTCACCGTGCTCCAGGCGATCGAGCAGCTGAATACCCGGGCCGGCGCCCAGGGCGTCGGACGGCTCGACATGGTCGAGGACCGCCTCGTCGGGATCAAGAGCCGCGAGGTTTACGAAGCTCCCGGCGCGATCGCCTTGATCACCGCACACCAAGAGCTCGAGAACGTCACGACCGAGCGCGACCTCGCGCGCTTCAAGCGTCAGGTCGAGCAGCGGTGGGGCGAGCTCGTGTACGACGGGTTGTGGTTCTCGCCACTGAAATACGCACTCGACGAGTTCATCGCCTTTTCGCAGCAGCACGTTACCGGCGACATCCGCATGACCCTGCATGGTGGTCGCGCGGTCGTGACCGGACGCCGCAGCCCGGCGTCGCTATACGACTACAAGCTGGCCACCTACGACACCGGTGACGTGTTCGATCAGTCGCTGGCCAAGGGGTTCGTCGAGCTCTGGGGACTTCCGAGCAAGACCGCGGCGCGGCGCGATCTGGCTGTCGGCCGGTCGCCGGGTGGGGCATCCTGAACGGCATGCCTGATCCAAGCTCGGTCCAGCTCCATCAGCCAGGTTCCGAGCCGGGAGCGCCACTTCGGCTGTGGGGCGGCCGGTTCGAGGGCGGGCCGGCGGCGGCGCTTGCCGCGCTGTCTGTGTCGATCCACTTCGATTGGCGACTGGCGCCGTACGACCTGCTGAGCTCGCGGGCTCACGCACGGGTTCTCCACAAGGCCGGCCTGCTGGACGACGACGAGCTGGCCACGATGCTCGACGGGCTGGCCGATCTCGACGCTGCGTGCCAGTCGGGCGCATTCAGCGCGACCGTCGCCGACGAGGACGTGCACACCGCCCTCGAGCGCGGCCTGATCGAACGGATCGGCCCGCTTGGCGGGAAGTTGCGGGCGGGTCGCAGCCGCAACGACCAGGTCGCGACCGATCTGCGGCTGTTCCTGCGGGCGCACGTCCGCGTGCTGGTGGCGAGCCTCGCCGAGCTCGAGACCGCACTCATCGACGTGGCCGACAGGCACAAGGACGCGCCCGCGCCCGGGATGACGCACCTGCAGCACGCGCAACCGGTGCTGTTCGCGCACCACCTGCTTGCGCACGTGCATGCGTTCGCGCGCGACGTCGACCGGTTGCGCGATTGGGACGTCAGAGCGGCGGTCTCGCCGCTGGGTGCCGGCGCGCTGGCTGGTTCGTCGCTGCCACTCGACCCGATCGCAACTGCGTACGAGCTCGGCTTCACGTCGTCCGCGGCAAACTCCATCGACGCCGTGAGCGACCGCGATTTCGCCGTCGAGTTCGCGTTCTGCGCGGCACTCGTCGGGATCCACCTGTCGCGAATCGGTGAGGAGGTCGTGCTCTGGACCAGCAGGGAATTCCGCTGGGTCGAGCTCGACGACTCGTTCGCGACCGGCTCGTCGATCATGCCGCAGAAGAAGAATCCGGACGTCGCCGAGCTGGCGCGCGGCAAGGCCGGCCGCCTCGTCGGCAACCTCACCGGGCTGCTCACGATGTTGAAAGGCCTGCCGCTCGCCTATGACCGCGATCTCCAGGAAGACAAGGAGCCGGTGTTCGATTCGATCGACACGTTGCTCGTGTTGCTTCCCGCAGTCAGCGGCATGCTCTCGACCATGCGAGTCGACACCGACCGGCTCGCGGCGGCCGCCCCCGAGGGATTCGCCCTCGCCACCGACGTCGCCGAGGATCTCGTGCGACGCGGCGTGCCGTTCCGCGACGCACATGAGGCGGTTGGCCGGCTGGTCGCCTGGTGCGCGGCGCACAACTGCGACCTGCACGATGTCGACGACGCCCAGCTGGTCGAGATATCGGCGCACCTGAAGCCTGACGTGCGCGCGGTGCTGTCCGTGCGTGGGGCGCTCGCGGCGCGGTCGGCGCGCGGGGGCACTGCGCCCGAGCGGGTCGTCGAGCAGTTGGCCGAGCTTCGGGCACAGGTCGCCGACCAGGTGACCTGGGCGACGAGCGGGAATCTGTAGCTGGTGGGCAGGGGTCGCGGCAGCGTGCCACGCGTCCTCGGCAGGGCGTTCTTCGCCCGGCCCGCTCTCGTCGTCGCTCCTGAGTTGCTCGGCTGTGTCATCGAGCACGACTCCGCCCAGGGGTCGGTCGCCATCCGGCTCACGGAGGTCGAGGCCTATCAAGGCGAGCTCGATCCCGCGTCCCATGCCTTTCGGGGGCCGACACCGCGCAACGCGGTCATGTTCGGCGAGCCCGGATTCGTCTATGTCTATTTCACTTACGGAATGCATTTCTGCATGAACCTGGTCTGTGCGCCGCCAGGGACGGCCTCCGCGGTCTTGTTGCGCGCAGGCGAAGTGGTTGAAGGGCTCGATGTCGCAGCGGGGCGTCGTGGGGACATCCCGGCGCGCGGCCTCGCCCGCGGGCCGGCCCGGCTCACGATGGCGCTCGGGGTCGGCCGAGCCGATAACGGCGCCAACGCGTGCGACCCGGCTTCGGACCTGCGAATCCGGCCGCGGTCGGCTGCCGTCGATGTCGCTATCAACGCCGGGCCGCGAGTCGGCGTCTCGACCGGGGAGACCGTTCCGTGGCGCTTCTGGCTCGACGGCGAACCGACGGTCTCGTCGTATCGCGCACACGCCCGCAGGCGGCGTCCGGCAAACCCGTCAGCGAGCCCGAGCGGGCATGCGCAAGGATTCGGGGCGTGACCCAAATCAGCGACGCCCACGTCCTCGACGATTTCGCCTGGCGTGGTCTGGTCGCCGTGAGCACCGATCTCGACGCACTCCGTGAGGCATTGAACGCGGGCCCGGTGACCTACTACTGCGGATTCGACCCGACCGCGCCGAGCCTGCACCTCGGCAACCTCGTGCAAATCCTGACATTGCGACGTCTCCAGGACGCCGGACACCGGCCGCTCGCCCTCGTCGGTGGCGCTACCGGTCTCATCGGCGATCCGAAGGACACTGCCGAGCGCAAGCTGAACGATCCCCACGTCGTCGGGGCGTGGGTCGAACGCATCAAACGCCAGGTCGAGCCATTCCTCGACTTCAGCGGCGAACGTGCCGAACACGCCGCGATCATGGTGAACAACCTCGACTGGACGGCGAAGCTGTCGGCGATCGACCTACTGCGTGACGTCGGCAAGCATTTCCGGGTCAACAAGATGTTGGCCAAGGACGCGGTCAGCGCGCGGCTCAGTTCCGACGAGGGCATCAGCTACACGGAGTTCAGCTACCAGATCCTTCAGGGCATGGATTTCCTCGAGCTCTACCGGCGCTACGGCTGCACCCTGCAGACGGGCGGCAGCGATCAATGGGGCAACCTCACCGCCGGCCTCGACCTCATTCACCGGGCTGAGGGCGTCTCGGTTCACGCCATGGCGACCCCGCTGATCACCAAGGCCGACGGCAGCAAATTCGGGAAGACCGAGTCGGGCACGGTCTGGCTCGACCCGGACATGACCTCGCCGTACGCCTTCTACCAATTCTGGATCAATGCGGACGACGAGTCGGTCATCAGCTACCTCAAGATCTTCAGCCTGCGTCCGCGCCCGGAAATCGAAGCGCTCGCGGCCGCCGTGGCCGAGCGGCCGGCTGCCCGCGAGGCACAGCGCGAGCTGGCGATCGAGCTGACGACGCTTGTGCACGGGGCTATGGAGTGTGACCGCGTCGTCGCCGCGAGTGCGGCGTTGTTCGGCCGCGCTGAACTCGCCGATCTGGACGAGGCCACGCTCGCCGCAGCCCTCGCCGAGACGGGTGTCGCGGTCGTGACGGGTGACAGCCCGCTGTCAGTGGTCGAGCTGTTGGTCGCAACCGGGCTCGTCGACTCCAAGTCGGCGGCTCGGCGCGCGGTCGCCGAGGGCGGCGCCTACGTCAACAACGTGAAGGCGACCGACCCGGAAGCAGGCATCGAGCCGAGCGCATTCCTGCACGGCAGGTGGCTCGTCGTCCGGCGCGGGAAGCGGTCTGTCGCGGGCGTACGCGTCGGGGGGTAGGAGGTTGCGATCGCCCGGTCACCGGTCACCGGTCACCGGTAGCCCGTGCCGGTGCAGGTCAGCTCGGGGTGCTGATCGTGACGTCGGGCGACGCGAGGACGGCAAACACCGTCGCTGGCTCGTCCAAGGCGTGCCGGAAGCTGTGCGCGGTGTGCGCCGGCACGATCACGGCGTCTCCCGCATCCACAATCTCCGCGCTGCCCGCGACCTCGACCTGAACTGCACCGGCCGTGACGATCAGGACCTCCTCGACGTCATGGCTGTGCTCCGGCACTGCTTGGCCACGGAACAGGTCGTTGCGCAGGACCGTCATGGACGCCGAGCCGGCCGCCCGGTCGACGAGCCGCTGCAGCGAGGGCAGCGGATGCGGCCGGACGGCTGGGGGACGGTCTGCCCCTCTAGCGATGTGCATGCCATTTCCCTCCCGTTCCGCGGTCGAATTTCGGACCGCCGGGAGCATAACGGGCCGTTCACAGCTGACTTTCCGCGGATTTGACGGCCCACCTGCCGACTCGTAAGCTTCGCTCTTGTCCCTGGGAGGAACGGACGCCATCTGGCGGCCGGTCCCGGGCCCCATCCCTCCGATGCGATGCCACCGACTCACGTCGTGGGCTGCCTTGGTTGTGCTGGGGAAGTGGGCGTAACCCGGTTTGACACCGGAAGTGCCCCCCGCTAAGTTAGAGAGGTTGCCCCGAGACCGGCCGAAAGGTCTTTCTAGGTGCGCGTCCGCTCCTTGAGAACTCAACAGCGTGCAAAAAGTCAGTGCCAAAACAAACCCCGTCTGCGGACATTCTTGTCTGCAGCGGAAATTCCTTTGGTAAAGACAGACAGCTAGTTACGTCTGTTCGATCCAAGATCACTCCATATTGTCGGTCATCCGTTCTTCGGAGCGGTGTCCATATATGACATCTACGGAGAGTTTGATCCTGGCTCAGGACGAACGCTGGCGGCGTGCTTAACACATGCAAGTCGAGCGGTGACCCTCCTTCGGGAGGTGATCAGCGGCGAACGGGTGAGTAACACGTGGGCAACCTGCCCCTAACACTGGGATAACCTCGGGAAACCGGGGCTAATACCGGATACGACCTCGAGCGGCATCTCTTGAGGTGGAAAGCTCCGACGGTTAGGGATGGGCCCGCGGCCTATCAGCTTGTTGGTGGGGT
>PLCK01000034.1 GCA_003134755.1 Actinomycetota bacterium
CCGACCGGGCAGACCATGAACTCCTGCAGGTCGAGACGATTGTCGGCGTGCATCCCGCCGTTGATGAGATTCATCATGGGGACCGGCAGCGTGCGCGCGTTCGCGCCGCCGAGATAGCGATAGAACGGGAGCCCGGACGCCTCCGCGGCCGCGCGCGCGACCGCGAGCGAGACGCCGAGGATGGCGTTGGCCCCGAGACGCCCCTTGTTCTCGGTGCCGTCGAGCTCGATTAAGATCCGGTCGAGCAGCGCCTGGTCCCGCGCGTCCGTACCGCGCACCTCGCCGGCGATCTCGCCGTTGACGTGCGCCACCGCCTTCAAGACGCCCTTGCCGCCATAGCGCTTCCTGTCGCCATCCCGCAGCTCCAGCGCCTCGCGCTTTCCCGTCGAGGCGCCGGACGGCACCGCGGCCCGCCCGGTCGCGCCTCCGGAGAGGAGGACCTCGACCTCGACGGTCGGGTTGCCGCGCGAGTCCAGGATCTCGCGGCCGTAGACGGCCTCGATCGAAAAGCTCACTGCGAGCCCGAACTAGTCATGAACGACTCCGGTCGCCGCTCCGATCTTTTCCGCCGAGAGGGCGTCAGCGCTCCTCTGCGATGCGCTCTGGCATCGCCGTCGTCACGCTTCCTTGTCTCGACGAAAAATCTCCCTCGCGGACAGCCGGGTGACCACGAATAACCCGGGCTGATTTCAATGGGTCTCGCCGAGGGGAACCTCGACGTAACGCTCCCGTGCCATCTCGGCGCTATAGGCGATGCAGGCGCGGATGTCGGCCTCCTCGATTCCGGGATAATCATTCAGAAGCTCTTCGATCGTCGCGCCTGCAGCGAGGAAATCGAGGATCAGGGACACCCAGAGACGGTGTCCTTTGATGCAGGGCTTGCTAAAACAAACCGTGGGATCAATGGAAATCCGAGAGAGCAGTTGTTCCCTGGTCATGGCCGTTTACCGCACGTGATTCTACCTTGGAAGGTTCGCCGTCGGTGTCAGGGCGATGGGGCGGGCGCGTCGGTCCAAACCAGGGCGGGGCCGAAATCGAGATCGAACGTCATAAGGGCCCGATCTTCTGCGATCGCCTTGGCGAAGACTTGGGGATCGGCCAGTCTCTCCAGGGATTGCTCGCGCAAGTGAACGGCGTCGTGTCCTGCGGCTCGAAGCTAGGAGCCCGTCCGAGTAATCTCCTACTGCGCGCGGCGATGCTCTCGCTGCGAGCGGAATGCTCGAAAAACGGCTTGTGCGGCGTAGCTCTGCTACGCCTCCGCGCCGTTTTCCTGCGCTCCCGCTCTCGCTTCGGCCTCCCCGCGCTCGTGACGGACATTATTCGGACAGCCTCCCAGGGGGTTCGGTCGTCACGGAGAGGAATCCGCCGGCGCCGTCACTGTCTTTCAAGGCGAGGGATCATGGGGAGATCGACTCCACCGTCGCGCGCCGCCGCGATCGCCTCCGGATATCCCGCGTCGGCGTGGCGCATGACTCCGGTCCCGGGGTCGGCGGTGAGTACCCGCTCGAGACGGCGCGTGGCCGCTTCGGTGCCGTCGGCCACGACGACCATGCCGGCGTGGATCGAGTAGCCGATGCCGACGCCGCCGCCGTGGTGGATCGACACCCACGACGCACCGGACGCCGTATTGACCAGCGCGTTGAGCAGCGGCCAGTCGGCGATCGCGTCGGACCCGTCGGCCATCGCCTCCGTCTCGCGGTAGGGCGAGGCGACCGATCCGCAGTCGAGATGGTCACGCCCGATGACTATCGGCGCGCTGATGTCACCGCGTTCGACGAGTTCGTTGAACCGCAGGCCGGCGAGGTGCCGCTCGCCGTAGCCGAGCCAGCAGATGCGAGCGGGTAGACCTTGGAACGCGACCTTCTCCTGGGCGGACGTGATCCAGCGCTCGAGCGGCTCGTTGTCGGGGAACAGGTCGAGAACGGCGCGATCAGTGACGGCAATGTCGGCGGGATCGCCGGACAGCGCCGCCCAGCGGAACGGGCCCTTGCCTGCGCAAAACAGCGGCCTGATGTAGGCGGGCACGAAGCCAGGGAACGCGAACGCGCGGTCGTAACCGGCAAGCTGCGCCTCGCCCCTGATCGAGTTGCCGTAGTCGAACACCTCGGAGCCTGCGTCCATGAACCCGACCATCGCCTCGACCTGCTTAGCCATCGAAGCGCGGGCCCGATCGGTGAACTCCTCGGGCTTGGCTTCGGCATACGGCTTCCAGTCGGCGAGATCGATGCCCTCGGGCAGGTACGACAACGGGTCGTGCGCCGACGTCTGATCGGTGACGATGTCGATCGCCACACCGCGGCGCAGCAGTTCGGGGAAGACAATCGCGCAGTTGCCGACGAGCCCGACCGACAACGCGCGAGCTTCGTGCTTCGCGGTGAGCACCTTCTCGACGGCGACGTCGATGTCGTCCGTCCACTCGTCGAGGTAGCGGTGCTCGACTCTGCGCTGCAGGCGCGACGGGTCGACGTCGACGACCAGCACCGCGCCGCCGTTCATCGTGACCGCAAGAGGTTGCGCTCCACCCATACCGCCGCAACCGCCGGTCAGGGTCAGCGTGCCGGCCAGCGTGCCGGCAAATCTCTTGGCCGCGACCGCGGCGAACGTCTCGTAGGTGCCCTGCAGGATTCCCTGCGTGCCGATGTAGATCCACGACCCGGCTGTCATCTGGCCGTACATCGTGAGACCGAGATGTTCGAGCCTGCGGAACTCCGGCCAGGTCGCCCAGTCGGGGACCAGGTTCGAATTCGCAATCAGCACTCGGGGCGCCCACTCGTGCGTTCGCATGACACCGACCGGACGGCCGGACTGCACGAGCATCGTCTCGTCGTCCTTCAGGCTCTGCAGCGTGCGCACGATTGCGTCGAACGAGTTCCAGTCGCGGGCGGCCTTGCCCGTTCCGCCGTACACGACGAGATCGTCGGGGCGTTCGGCCACGTCAGGGTCGAGGTTGTTCATGAGCATCCGCATGGCCGCTTCCTGCGCCCAGCCCTGACACGACAGCGTCGTACCGCGAGGTGCCCGCACGGGGCGAGGTCCGGTCATGGCGTTGTGCTCCCTGAGCAGATGGATGCGACGGTACGTCAGGCCAGGCGTCCGACCACGGCCTCGGCGGCCTCGACGAACGCGCCCGCGCGGGTCATTTCGACTGCGACCTCGATTTCCGGTGACAGCCAGCGATCGGCGTCCGGGCCTGCGACGCGAGTACGCAGACGCCGGACGACGGCCGCGGTTCCGGCCGCCGGCTGTAGCGGAGCACGGAGGTCCAAAGCCCTTGCTGCGGTGAGAATCTCGACGGCCAGCACGCGGGTGAGGCCGTCGACCGCACGCAGCAGTTTGCGGCCGGCCGACCAGCCCATCGACACGTGGTCTTCCTGCATAGCCGAAGACGGAATCGAGTCGACGCTGGCCGGCACCGCGAGCCGCTTGAGCTCACTCACGATCGCGGCCTGCGTGTACTGCGCGATCATGTGGCCCGAGTCGACACCGGGATCACCGGCGAGGAAAGCAGGCAGGCCGTGCGACCGCGCGACGTCGAGGAGGCGGTCGGTCCGCCGTTCGGAGATCGAAGCAAGATCGGCTGCCGCGATCGCCAGGAAGTCGAGCACGTATCCGATCGGCGCGCCGTGGAAGTTGCCGTTCGATTCGACCCGCCCGTCGGGCAGGACGACCGGATTGTCGATAGCGCTCGCGAGCTCGCGTCCCGCAACCGTCAGTGCGTGCGCGATGGTGTCGCGAACGGCGCCCGCGACCTGCGGTGCACAGCGCAGCGAGTAGGCGTCCTGGACGAGGGTGCAGTCGACCCGATGTGACTCGACGATCGGCGAGCCGGAAAGCAGCGAACGCAGGTTGGACGCCGATGACGCCTGCCCCGGGTGCGGCCGCAGTGCCTGGAGGTCGGCGGCGAAGACGCGATCGGTACCAAGGATGGCCTCGACGCTCATCGCGGCCGCGATGTCGGCGTTCTTGACCAGGGCGCTGAGATCGTGGCAGGCCAGCAGCAGCATGCCGAGCATGCCGTCGGTGCCGTTGATCAGCGCGAGGCCTTCCTTCTCGGCCAGCACGACGGGTTCGATCCCGCCGTCTCGCATCGCGGCGCTCGCCTCGAGCAGGTCGCCGGCGGCATTCCGTACGACTCCCTCGCCCATCAGAGCAAGGGCGCAGTGCGCAAGCGGCGCGAGGTCGCCCGAGCAACCGAGCGACCCGAACTCTCCGACGACCGGGGTGATGCCGGCGTTCAGCATCGCCGCGTAGCCCTCGACGATGACCGGCCGGACGCCGGTAAGGCCCGTCGCCAGCGTCTGCAACCGCAGCAGCATCATCGCGCGGACGACCTCACGCTCGACCTCGGGTCCACTGGCCGCAGCGTGGGAGCGCACCAGCGACCGTTGCAACTGGGTTCGCAGTTCGGGGGCGATGTGTCTCGTCGCGAGTGCCCCGAAGCCGGTCGACACCCCGTAGACAGGTTCGCCGGACTCAGCCAGCGCCTCCACGTGCCGCCGCGCAGCCGCAACCCGAACAAGTGCATCGTGGGCGACGACCACCCGCGACCCGTGTCGTGCAACGGCGACCACTGCCGCCGGATCGAGTGGTGCGACTCCGACCGTGACTGCTGCGAGGTCGTTCGCCGGCATCACCTGTGTCATAGGGACAGTTGATCGCGGCGAGCGCTTCCCTGTCGCGGCCGGTGCTGGGATTGTGTCTGGTATCCCAGACAGTAGTCAGGGCAGGCAGACGAGGGACGCCGATGAGCAGCATTCCTGCGGTCAGCCGGGCGATCCGGCTGCTCCGCGTGCTGGCAGCGCACCCCGGCCCGGTACCCGCCGCGGTGCTCGCGCGCGACCTCGGGTTGCCGCGCTCGACCGTCTATCACCTGCTCGCGGTCCTGGAGGCCGATGCGATCGTCGTCCACCTGCCGGAGGCACGGGCCTACGGCCTCGGCGTCGGTGCTTTCGAGCTGGGGTCGGCCTACCTGCGCAACGACCCGCTCGAACGGCTGGCCCGCCCGCTGCTGGCCCGGCTCGTCGAGCAAACCGGGTGCACCGCGCACCTCGGCGTCCTGCATGGGCGCGAAACGCTCTACCTGGTGAAGGAACAGCCGAGCCGCCCTGTCCCGCTCGTGACCGACGTAGGCGTGCGGCTGCCGGCCCACCTCACGGCGGTCGGCCGGGCGATGCTCTGCGCCCTGCCGCGAGCCCAGGTGCGGGCCCTGTTCCCGCAGCGCGAATCGTTCGTCGACCGCACGGGCAACGGGCCGCACACGCCGATCGAGCTCCGCGAGGTCCTCGCGGTCGAGGCGGCCCGCGGCTGGGCGGAAGAAGACGGCGAGGTGACCCAGGGCATGGCATCGGTGGCCGCCGCCGTACGTGATTACGGGCAGCGACCAATCGCGGCCGTTGGTTGCACGTTCCCCTCGTCCCTCGTGGTCGCGAGGGAACGAGCGATGTTGGCTCAAACCGTTCGCTCGACCGCGGAGCGTCTGAGCAGGCGGCTGGCCGGACGACGTGAGGTCAGCCCGATCAGCTGAGTAGCCCGATCAGTTGAGTGAGGCGTCTGTTGACGGCGGCGCTGCGAGGCGCCGGACCTAGCACTGATCAGGCCCTGGTCCAGTGGGTGTTGCGCACAGTCGCTCACCTCCTTCCAGCAGTTGCTGTCGACCCCCCGGCCGAATCCGCCCCTACAGGTAGGTGACGACCAACTCCTGTCCATCCTTGAGGTTGCGTACTGTGAGTCCGTTTTCCGACCGACACGTGACAGGTCACGATGTCCTGCGTAAAGTCCCATTCGCAGGGGCGCCCGATTCCATGCCGTCTGGGCCTGATGGGCCGCCTCGGGAGGCTGGACCGTCCGGTGGAACGAGTCAAGCGCTGGGATGTGTGGCAACTGCCACGGCCTGGCCGGGCGCTGGTTCTCAGCGTGGTCGTCGCTTACGCCGGCGGGGTCGCGGCCGGTGTGTGGCAGGTAGCGGTGATCTCTCACGGATCTTATTCCTACCTGACAGGTGCCGTCACCACCGCCGTTTTCGCCCTCGCCGCGATCGCGAGCGTGGAGATCTCCATGCGGCTGGCGTGGCCGCGGGCTCGCAAAGACCGCCTCTCCCGCGATTTCCTCGGCGTCTGGCTGGTGCCGATCGCCCTCCTGCTGCCGCCCGTCTACGTCATGGTGGGCATCCTCATCCCCTACGTGTACCTGCACGTGCGGGCCTGGCGCGGCCAGCCGATCAAGCGCATCTACACCGTCGCCGTCCTCGGGCTTGCGTACGGCGCGGCGTCCGCCGTGCACCGCGGGTTGTTGCACGCAACCACCCAGTCGCACGTCGACGCCGACCAGTTCACCCGCGGCCTGGCCAGCGTGATCGCAATCGGGGCGGCGGTGGCCGTCTGGTGGACCATCAACGTCGGCCTGGTGGCCGCGGTGGTGATCCTGACCGGCGGTAAGGAGCCGCTGCGCGGCTATCTGAAGGACCGCGAAGGCTATGCCGTCGACTGCGCGGCGGCCTGCCTAGGAACTCTCGCCGCTGTGCTCTGGGCCACCAACCCGATCTTCGCGATCCTTCTCGTGCCCCCGGTCTTGCTGCTCCAGCACCAGCTCTTCAGCGGGCTCCGCCAGGCGGTCCGCACCGACCTGCTGACCGAGGTCGCAAACCCGCAGTTCTGGCGTGAGGTCGCCGGCCGCGAGGTCGATCGCGCGGCGGCCAGCGGCTCGAACGTGGCCATCCTCATGATCGACGTCGACCACTTCAAGTCCGTCAACGACAGGCACGGCCACCTTGCCGGCGACGAGGTGCTGGCAACCGTCGCGCGCACGATCGCGCAGACCCTCCGGCCCGGCGACCTCGTGGGCCGCCTCGGCGGCGAGGAGTTCGGCGCGATCCTGGGCGGCCTCAACCTGCTCGACGCCGAGGGCGCGGCCGAACGACTGCGTAGCCAGGTCGCCGAGGCCAGGGTGCGCTCCGACGCAGGCGACTGGATCACGGTGACCGTCTCGGTCGGCGTCAGCGAACGGTCGGTCACTGGCGGCGACCTGCACCAACTGCTCGACGCCGCTGATACCGCGCTCTACGAGGCCAAGGCGGCCGGTCGAAACTGCGTACGCGCGGCCGGCCCGCGCCGGGTCATCGATCTCTCGGCGGCAGCGGACCCGGATCGGGCCGATCAGGCGGAGGAAACCCCGGCCTGAAACAGCTCGGCGCTACTCCTCGGAGGTCGAACCCTCGAAGCTACTCCTCGGACGTCGAACCCTCGACTCCGGCGTGCGCCGCCGGAATCGTGCCGAGCCGACCGGCCTGGTAGTCCTCGAACGCCTGCATGACCTCGGCCTTCGTGTTCATCACGAACGGGCCGTACATGGCAACCGGCTCCTGGATCGGCTGGCCACCGAGGATCAAGACATCCATCGTCGGGCTACGCGTCTCCTGCGTGGTGTCCGCGGCGACGGTGATCGTGTCGCCGGCGCCGAAGACGGCGAGCTGGCCCATCTCGATCGGACGCCGGGAGGTGCCGACCGAACCGCGCCCGGCCAACGTGTAGACCAGCGCGTTGAAGTCCGGCCGCCACGGCAGCGTCAGTGAAGCGCCCGGCGACAGCGTCGCGTGCACGAGGGCGATCGGGGTGTGGGTGATTCCTGGACCTGGATGGCCGGCGACCTCGCCGGCGATGACCCGGATGAGCACGCCGCCATCGGGCGACGCGAGCAGCGAAACCTCGCTGGCGCGGATGTCCTGGTAGCGCGGGGTGGCGAACTTCATCGCCTTGGGCAGGTTGACCCAGAGCTGGAAGCCGTGGAAGAGGCCGCCGCTGACGACCAGGTGCTCGGGTGGCGTCTCGATGTGCAGGATGCCGGAGCCGGCCGTCATCCACTGGGTGTCGCCGTTCGTGATCAGGCCGCCGCCGCCGTTGGAGTCGTGGTGCTCGAACAGCCCGTCGATCATGTAGGTCACGGTCTCGAAACCACGGTGCGGATGCCACGGCGTCCCCTTGGGCTCACCCGGGCCGTACTCGACTTCGCCCATCTGGTCCATGTGGATGAACGGGTCGAGAGCGCGCAGGTCGACGCCGGCGAAGGCCCGGCGGACCGGAAAGCCCTCACCCTCGAGACCGGACGGCGCCGTGGTCACAGAGACCACCGGGCGGTCCCGATCGAGCGCCGGGTCAGTCAGCGGCACGCGTGGCAGTGCGAGCGGGTTCTCTACGGTCACGGCTGGCATCGGATCCTCCTTCAGCGGCGCCGGTGCGGACTACCGCAGCCAGCAGAACGTTGTTGCACACGCAATCATTCCGGAAACACGTTCACGACGCCATTTCTCGCACTCTTTAGGGTCGCTCAGGGAGCCGTCGACAGCAACGCGGGAAGGTGCCGCGGTGGCGGATTTCCGTGCCCGAGGATCGCATCGTGAACCTCGCGGTCGGACCACCCAGGACGAGCCGCCCGCAGTTGCTGCGCGATGCCGTCAATCTGCTTGACGCCGACGAAGTACGTCGAAAGCTGCGCGCTCGTCAGCAGCGCACGGCGCCACTTGCCGGTCGCCTCACCGTCTTCCTGGTGACCGCGACCGGTCATCAGGGCCATCGCGTCGTCGCGACTGAGACCGTCGCAATGGACGCGGACGTCGAGCACCGCGTTGATTGCCGTGCGCAGCCGCATCTTGAGTTGTTGCATGCGAACCTGCGGTCCGCCGAACCCCAGCCGGATCATCTCCGACTCCGAGTAGACGGCCCAGCCCTCGACGAAGGGTCCGCTCCAGAACGCCTCGCGCGCCTTCGTGGCCGTCGGCGCGCGCCGACTGTGGGCAAGCTGCAGCACATGGCCAGGCATTGCCTCGTGAATGACCAGGTTGCGAAGCGCGTACACGTTGTACTCGCGGTAGAAGGAGACGACCCGTTCGGCCGGCCAATCCTGCGGCGTCGGCGAGATAGCGAAGAACGTCGTCGTTCCCGGCGGGTCGAGCGGGCCGGGTGGGTCGCAATACGCGATCGCAACCCCGCGGTGGATCTCCGGCATGACGATGACCTCGACCGGGTCGTCGTACACGGTGATGAGATCGGTTTCGCGGACAAAGGCGTCGGCTTCATCCATCGCGGTGCGAGCGACTGACACGACGGTTTCGTCGGTCGGCGCCTCGGCGGCGAGCCGATCGAGCACGTCGCGCGGCGCGCCGCCGAGGGACGCCGCGACCTCGGTGAGCTCCGCCTCGACCCGTTCGATCTCGACCGACGCATCAGCCAGCACCTGTTCGGGGGAGGTCTCGACGTCGAGTACTAGGGAGAGCTTGCGGCCGAACCTGTCGGGGCCTCGGCGTGGATCGCCGTCAGCGTGCTCGAGCTGCTCGCGCAGCCAGGCGATGTGCGAGGACACCGCATCGGTCGCCACCTCAAGCACCGGTTCGACCAGCGACCGAACCTCGGGCGCTCCGTCGAGGTGGCCACGCATCTGCGTGCCGAGCATCGCGAGGGTGCCGCCGAACTGATCGATAGCCGTCTCGATGTGCACCGCCGGCATTCCGCGCAGCGTGTGCCTCGCTGCTTCGAGCTGCTCTGGAATCTGCGCGAGCCGACCCGCGGCACTGCGCAACCGATCGGGCAGCGGCGCATAGCCGCGGGCCAGCAGCAGATACAGCGCCGTTCCCGGATTCGCGACGAGCGGGTTCCAGTGGTGCTCACCGTGCTCGTCGAGCTCGAGCAACCGCTCCTGGAGCCTGACCCGGAGTACCTCGGCGTCGACTCGGTGGGGAACTGGCAGGGAGATGCCGGACCACCCGTCGATCTCGGCCAACCGGGCGGCGAGCACCTGCCGCTCGTCGTCGACAGCCGCCGGCCGAAGGTCGTCGAGCCTGTCGTCGAAGCGGTGGTCGCCGAGCGAACTCGCCATGACGGGCTGCCTGACCAGGATCTCCTCGACCGCTGCGGCCGCGAAGGCCTCGAAGGTCTCGACCTCATTCATGCCCCCAGCCTAACGAGCGCTATGGTCTTCGATCTCCNNGGTTGTCTGACGAGCATGTCCTCGACGGTTGCGGCGACGAACTTCTCGAAATCTGTGACGGCCGGCGACGACACGGCCGATGGCGGAGTCTGCGTCATCGGGCCAACCTAACCGGCCGGGATCATTGCTCGCTCTTGTCCTCGATTTCCCACGCGTGATCAAGGACGTGCCAGGCCACCCGACGCGCAAAGTATCGGGGCGGCCACGCCGTGGCATCGGCAGCTCGCGCCGATCGCAACGCCTCGATCAGATCCTTGCGCAACGCGGCGATCGCCTCGGCATCGTCGGGATCGGGAGCCTTGTGCCGCACGCCGAGCTTGCGGGCGTAAGAAGCTTCCGCCGCGACGACGTGGGCGAACACGCCATCACGGTCACGCCCGCCACCGCGCGGGCCCTTTCGAAGCTGCGCGGGCGCCTTCGCGACGACGTCGTCGAGCACCGACCAGGACGCCTCGACGATTGTTGCGAGGCGCTTGGCTTGGGCGGCGGTCAGCGGCGCGGCGTCGGCGTCGGCGGGCGCCCCGAGTGCGCCGAAGTCGACGTTGTCGAACCCCGGGCCGGGCGGCCGTCGCTGCACCACCTCGAACGTCGGGGCAGCGGACGGGAATCGGACGCCGGCTCGCTCGGCAACCCCGGCATATCGCGGCACATATTCAGCGAGGGCGTCAAGCGCGGCCTCTTCGCCCTTGGCGCGACGGCACCAACCGGGCCAGTCGAGCGCGCACGCGAAGACCCAGTGCTTGCCCGATTCGAGATAGACGGGAACCATGCGCCAAGCCTGTCACCAGCCACCGACGATCGACTGACGAATCGGGCCAACTCGGGAGCGCCAGGTGGTGCGTGCGCGACCCGAGTGGGTAGGAGCCCTTCTGTAACGTCTGTAATGACTGCGCGTGCAACTCCAGAGAGGGGCCGTGACCGCTATCGCTGACGACGACCCAGCTACGGTGCCCGACGAGCCGCGAACCGCCGTCCCCGACGTTCACCACACCGCCGTCTCCGACGTTCAGAATGAGGAGCGGCCCGCTCAGAGGAACCCCGTCGACCCGGGCGAACTCGACGTCCCGGTCATCGTGCTGTCGCATCGGGCACCCGTCGCGTTTCGCGACGAGGGTGGCCGTCGGCGGGCCCGGCGCGGAGCGGGCGGGCTCGTCACTGCGCTCGTCGGCTTGGCCGGGCAGCTCCATGACACCGTGTGGGTGTGTGCGGCGAGCACCGAAGAGGACGTCGCGGTCGCCCGCGAGCACAAGGGCTCGGCGATCTACGTGACCATGACGGGCGAACCGAAATTGGTCGACCCCGAAACCACCGGAGCACTGCAGATCCGGCTCGTCGAAGTCGATCGTGCCGCGCACGAAGACTTCTACGGCGTCATCTCGAACCCGATGCTGTGGTTCGTGCAGCACGGTCTCTACGACCTGGCTCACTCACCGAATTTCGGCCAGCGCGAGCGCGACGCGTTCGAACACGGCTACGTCAGCGTCAACGAGACTTTCGCCGATGCGGTTTCGCACGAGGTTGAAGAGCGCGGTGGGCGAGCGCTGGTGATGTTGCACGACTACCACTTCTACCTGGTGGCGGATCTGGTCAGACAGCGTTGCCCCGACGTCGTCCTCTCGCACTTCGTACACATTCCCTGGCCGGGTCCCGATGCGTGGCGGATCTTGCCACCAGACATGCGCGAGCGATTGCTCTTCGGGCTGCTCGGCAACGACGTCGTCGCGTTTCACACCGAACGGTTCGCCCGCAACTTCCTGTTGTGCGCGCAGGAGTTGCTCGGCCTGTCCATCAACCTCGACAAGATGACAGTGCAGATCGGGAAGCGCACGGTAACAGCGCGCACGTACCCGATCTCGATCGACGTCGACGCCCTCGTCGAGACCGCGGGGAGCAAAGCGGTGCGCAACCGTCTCGACGATCTCGAGCAGTGGCTGGTGGCCGCCGACGCAAGACTGATCGTCAGAGTCGACCGGACCGACCCGTCGAAGAACATCGTGCGCGGGTTCCTGGCCTTCGAGAAGCTGCTCGACGACCACCCCGAGCTGGTCGGCAAGATCAGATTCTTGGCGTTCCTCCAACCGAGCCGACTCGACGTCCCCGAATACGCGGAGTACATCGGCCAGATCGGCTCAGTCGTTGCGAGGGTCAACGCACGGTATACCCGGCACGGCGAGGCGCCGATCGACCTCCGGCTGCACGAGGACTTCCCGACCGCGGTCGCCGCTTACGCGATCTGCGACGTAGTGCTCGTCAACTCGATCGCCGACGGCATGAACCTGGTGGCGAAAGAGGCGGTTTCGGTGTCGCGGCGCGACGCGGTCCTCGCGCTTTCGGAGAACACCGGTGCCCACGAGGAGCTGGGCGCATTCGCGGTGACCTTGTACCCGTTCGACATCCAGCAGCAGGCCGACGGGCTCTACGAAGCCTTGACGATGCCGGCGATCAGACGCCGGGAGCTGAGACAGGCGGCCGCGGACATCGTGCGCGCCAACGACGTCGGAAAATGGCTCGCCTTTCAACTAGCCGACCTGACCGAAATCACCGGTCTCTGGTCGTAGCCTCAGGCCCGTGCGAATCGGGCGTGCCGGCGGGCAACCAATACAGACCCTGACGCGTCTATTGCGTGTGACGTCTCCGCCGCCAGTAGGCAAATTGTGGCGGCCCCTCGGCGTCGTCCTCCTCTTGACTCTTGCCGGCTGCGCGGCCGGGCAGCCGGCGGCCGGCCCGCGTTCGCCCGTCTCAACCAGTGAAGCGCCGATCAGCAGTAGCCTGCCCGGCCCGGCGGCGTCCCCGCCTGTTGCGTCGAGTTCGGCGCCGATCGTCGCGCCGCCGTCACCCACCCACTCGCCGGCGGCGCGATCTTCGGTGCCAGCGCCGGATCCGGCCGGCGTCGCCTGCTCGGTCGATGATGTGTTCAAGCACACGACCGGCCAATCGATCACCGACACGGCCAGTCTCGGTGACAGCGTGGCGACGCTCACGGGCACTGCGGTCGCTGCCTATGGGGAGCCCAATGGCGTAAGTGCCGGTCGCATCGTCGTGAAGACGGCCGGCCGGACCGTGGTGTCCGCACCGGTCGACGCATTGACCATGGACAGTCCACCAGCGACCGCGCCACCGGAGCTCTTTGACTTCGCATTCAACGACGCTTCGCCCGACAAGGTGCGCGGACCACTGTGCCTGGTTCGATTCACCGCAGGAGGTCCGGTTGTCGCGCTCCTCGTCATGACGACCGGCGGCGTGCACTGCTGCGGCGTCGTCCGCGCCTACGTCGCGCCGGGCGATACTGCCGCTGGCGCGATCACTACGAAACCGATCGAGCACGATTTCGGCAACGCGTTCCCGACCGTCGGTACTGCCGCAGGGCAGCAACTTCTCGTCTCGGCCGACGACGCGTTCGACTACGCGTTCTCGTCATTCGCCGATTCGGCGACGCCGATAATGCTCTACACGGTGAAGGACGGCGCCTTCGTGAACGTGACAGGCGCGCACCCCGCGTTGATCCGGGCTGACGCGGCTCAGCAATGGGCGCTACTCACGGACCCATCCACACGCATCGGCGGAATGATCAGTGGGCTCGCTGCGTGGGTTGCGGACCAGTGCATGCTCGGGAACGCAAGCGCGGCCTGGCAGACGGTCGCGAAGTACAACGCGCTCGGCAAATTGGCGGGCCCTGAGACCGGATACGCAACGGGTGACGCGTACGTGTCCGACCTCGAGATCTTCCTGGCCGACCACGGCTACTGCGCTCCCGTCGGCGCAGCCGCTGCGACGCCGCGGCCGAGCTTCAGCGGGTTCGATCCAGCAGCCACACCACCGACGAGTTCACTCAGCAGCTGACACAGAAGTGCCGACCCCGTCGCGACTCGGGGCGGTGGGCAACGCGTAGGGTGCGCACTCGTGGACGTCGACGGGATCATCATCGGCTCGGGGCCTAACGGGCTGGTCGCCGCGAACGTTCTCGCCGACGCTGGCTGGTCNNCGAGGCGCAGAGCGAACCGGGCGGCGCGGTCCGCAGCGGTCGCTACGTCGATCCCGAATTCATCTCCGATCACTGCAGCGCCTTCTACCCACTCGCCGCGGCCTCGCCGGCGATCGTCTCGCTGAATCTCGAGGCACACGGCTTACGGTGGCGACGCGCGCCGACCGTACTCGCACACCCGCTGCCCGACGGCCGCTGTGCCGTGCTGTCGCGCGACATCGACATCACGGCGTCGGCGGCCGATGCCCTCGCACCAGGGGACGGCGACGCCTGGCGCAACCTCGCCGGCTTGTGGAATCGCGTTGAGAAGCCACTGCTCGACGCGCTGTTCACACCGTTCCCACCGATCAGGTCAGGAGCGAAGCTGGCTCTCGCGCTGCGCGCCGCGGGAGGTCTTCGATTCGCCCGCTTCGGCGCACTGCCGGTGAGGCGGCTGGCCGAGGAGGAGTTCCGAGGCGAGGCCGGTCTGCTGTTCGCTGCGAACGCGTTGCACGCCGATCTGAGCCCCGAGGCGGCGGGCAGCGGCATGTTCGGCTGGATCCTTGCCATGCTCGGCCAGGGCGTCGGCTACCCGGTGCCGGCCGGCGGCGCGGGTGAACTCACCGGGGCGATGGCTCGTCGCCTGACAGCCGCGGGTGGACGGGTGCTCTGCGACCGCGAAGTCACCCAGGTAATCGTCCGTGCGGGCCGCGCTGTCGGCGTGCGAACCGCAGACGGAACCGAGTACCACGCGGCTCGAGCCGTGCTCGCCGACGTCCCGGCAACTGCGCTCTACGGCGACCTGGTGTCGTGGGACGAACTCCCGAGCCGGCTGCGCGACGACATGCGCCGCTTTCAGTGGGACTCGGCCACGTTCAAGGTCGACTGGGCGTTGTCCAAGCCGGTGCCGTGGACGTCGGCCGAAGCACGTGCCGCGGGCACGCTGCACATCGCCGACGACATGGACGACCTGACCTGGTTCGCGGCCGATCTCGCGATGGGCCAGGTGCCTGCGAAGCCGTTCCTCATCATGGGTCAGATGACCACCGCCGATGCCAGCCGCTCGCCGTCCGGGACTGAATCGTTGTGGGCCTATACCCACATCCCGCAGCAGGTGCGCGGAGACGCGGGCGGCGACGGCATCACCGGGCGGTGGGACGAGCGTGAGGTCGAGGCCATGGTGGCACGCATCGAGGCCCGCATCGAGGCGCTCGCACCGGGGTTCCGCGCCGCCATCAAGGGCCGAGTGGCGCTGAGCCCGGTCACGCTCGACCGCGACAACCAGGGTCTGCGTCAGGGCGCACTGAACGGCGGGACGGCGATGCTGCACCAGCAACTGATTTTCCGGCCGACGCCCGGGCTTGGCCGCTCAGAGACGCCGATCGCGGGGCTCTATCTCGCATCAGCGTCGGCGCACCCGGGCGGCGGGGTGCATGGCGCGTGCGGCTCCAACGCGGCGCGCGCCGCGCTCTCAGCACAGACCAGGGTCGGGCGGCTGCTGGCGGCCCCGGCAAGAAAGGTCGCGCGGCGAGTCGTGCTCGGCGACTAACTTCATAGGCACTTGCGAGTCGCCATCGCATGGATCGGTAGCGTGGAACGCGGCAGACGGGAGCCGGAGCAAGAATGAGTGCGGGATCAGGAAGCGATCGCGGCGCGACTGCGCCGCATTCGGGAACGTTCACCCACCGGCAGATCATGACGATTCTGGTCGGCCTGATGCTGGGCATGTTCCTCGCCGCGCTCGACCAGAACATCGTGGCCACCGCGATCCGCACGATTGGCGACGACCTGCACGGTCTGTCGGTGCAGGCGTGGGTCACGACCGCATACCTCATCACGTCGACGGTGTCGACGCCGCTCTACGGGAAGTTGTCAGACCTCTACGGCCGCAAGCCGTTCTTCCTGCTCGCCATCAGTTTGTTCGTGATCGGGTCGGCCGCCTGCGCATTCTCGACGTCCATGTACATGCTTGCGGCGTTCCGTGGGTTCCAAGGACTCGGTGCAGGCGGACTGTTCTCGATGGCATTGGCCATCATCGGCGACATCGTGTCGCCGCGCGACCGCGCGAAGTACCAGGGCTACTTCCTCGCCGTCTTCGGCACCGCAAGTGTGCTCGGGCCTGTCATCGGAGGCTTCTTCGCTGGATCGAGCTCGATCCTGGGAATCACCGGCTGGCGTTGGGTCTTTCTCGTCAACGTACCGATCGGAATCGTCGCCCTGTACGTCGTGTGGCACACGTTGAACCTGCCGAACATGCACCGGCCGGCGCGCATCGACTGGATCGGTGTCGGTGCGCTGGTGGTGTGTCTCGTCCCGTTGCTGATCGTCGCCGAACAGGGCCGCACCTGGGGCTGGGGCTCGGGCACGTCGGTCGCGTGTTATGCACTCGGCATCGCGGGCCTGGTGTTGTTCATCCTCGCCGAACGTCGCATGGGCGAAGACGCGCTGATCCCCTTGCGGTTCTTCCAGAACACGGTGTTCAGCCTGACGTCGGGCGTCGGTATCTTCGTCGGCATGGGGCTGTTCGGCGGCATCTCCGTCTTGCCGCTCTACCTGCAGATCGTGCGTGGCGTATCGCCGACCAAGTCGGGCCTTCTGCTCCTACCCCTGACGGCCGGTCTCATGGTCGGGGCGATCATCTCGGGGCAGTTGGTCACTCGCACCGGTCGCTACAAGATCTTCCCCGTCGTCGGCGCGGCGCTCTGCGTCTTCGCCCTTGCGTTGATGTCATTCATCGGGGCCGACACCCCGCTGTGGCAGACCGACACGTACGGCGCCATCTTCGGGCTCGGCATCGGCAACATCATGCAGCCGATCACGCTAGCCACTCAGAACGCCATGCCCGCTCGCGATATCGGCGTTGCGACGTCATCGGCGACGTTCTTCCGGCAGATGGGCGGCACGCTCGGCGTGGCGATCTTCCTGTCCGTGCTGTTCTCCACTGTGGGTCCGAACATCGGACACGCGTACCAGCATGCCGGCGCGACCAGTTCGTTCCAGGCTGTCGCTGCCGGCCCGGCCGTTCAGCAGGCCCCTGGGAACAAGCCGATCCTCGAAGTCATTCAAGGCAAAGGTCTTTCTTCATCGAGCCTGAACGACACGTCGTTCCTCAAACACGCCGACAGACGGCTGGCACATCCGTTCTTCGTCGGATTCTCAAAGTCGATGGACCTGGTGTTCCGCCTCGCCGCCATTGTCATGTTGATTGCCCTGCTCATGCTCTTGTTCATGCGCGAGATACCACTGCGCACAATGTCAGGACTCCAGGCCCAGCATGCCGACGCGAAAGAGGAGCGAGAGCGTCAGGAGGCCGCCGCGTCGGCCGGGCTGCCCGACGCNNGCCCTGTTGGGTCGGTCTTCGCCTTCGTCAGTACCTCGTTGCGGATGAAGAGCGCCGAGATCAGGCCGGCAACGACACACAGGACCCCGGCAATGAAGACCGCCCGATGGAATCCGTTCGACAGCGAGACCGGTGACGCGTAAGCCTTTGCTGTGATGCCCGAGATCGCGGGAAAGACAGCGACCGCGAACAGGCCCGCAGTTCGCGCGACGTCGTTGTTCACCGCCGAACCGACACCGACATCGCGCGGCGGCGCGGCGGCCATCACCGTCGCTGTCAGGGGCGCAACCGTCACCGCGATACCAAGACCGAAGACGAGGACGCCGGGCAACACGGCGAACAGGTAACTCACGCCGGGATTGATCCTGGCGAGCAAGACGATGCCGACGCCGGCGATGATCGGGCCAGCGCTCATCTGCAGGCGAGGGCCGCGCTTGGACGCCAACCTGCCCATCCGAGCGGACAGCAGGAACAGCAAGGCCGTCACCGGCAACAGCGCTGCGCCTGCAGCGACTGCCGAGAATCCCGCACCCTGCTGAAGTTCGACGGGCAGCAGGAAGAATGCTCCCGACATCGCGCCGTACAACACGACCGTAACGACGTTCGCGGCATTGAACTGATGCGAGCGGAACAGCCGCGGCGGCACCATCGGTGAGGAGGTGCGCGCCTCGATCACGACGAAAGCGGCAAGCAGGACGACGCCGGCGACGGTGGCACCGACCTGAGTGGTCCCCCAGCCGAAACTGGAGCCTTCGGTCAGCCCGTACACGAGGGTGCCGAGCCCGAGCGCAGCAACTGCCGCGCCCGGAACATCAAGGCGGCCGGTCGCGGATTCGTCGCGGGTCTCCGGGATGTGTCGCGAAGCAACGATGACGAGGACGGCCAACGGCAGGTTGATCAGGAAGACGAGCCGCCACCCCCACGGAGCAACCGCGACGAGGACGCCGCCGAGGACCGGCCCGAACGCGGAGCCGACGCCCGTAAGCCCCGACCACGCACCGACGGCGGGGGCCCGATCCTTCGGCGCGAACACCGCCTGCAGGATGGCCAGCGAGCCGGGCGTGAGCAGCGCGCTGCCGACGCCCTGCACGGCTCGCATGGCGATCAGGACGCCCGCGGTCGGCGCGAGGGCACAACCGAGTGATGCCAACGCGAACCAGACGACGCCGACGACGAAGATGCGACGGCGTCCGAGCCGGTCGCCGAGTGACCCACCGAGCAACAGAAGGCCAGAAAGCGTGAGCGTGTAGGCGTTGACGGTCCACTGCAGGCTGGTCAGGCCGACGTGCAGGTTCTTGCCGATTCTCGGCAGCGCCACGTTGACGACCGTCGCGTCGAGCACGAC
>PLCK01000126.1 GCA_003134755.1 Actinomycetota bacterium
GCAGTGCCAGCTACTAACGCAGTCCCGGTCAGCCCGGCCGTCAAGCCGGCAGCACTCCCGCTCGGCACCACGCTCCACCTGGTCACGACGAAGGATGCCGGTCGTGGCAACAAGGGATCCTCGCCTTGGAGGTTCCCGGTCTGAGCACCATCAGACCGGCTACTCCAAGCCGCGGAACCCTCACCGGGATCCGCGGCTTTTTTGTTGCACACCCGCCGGTTTCGGCCTCGGCCGAAGCCCCGGCGAACGACCAGACCAAGACCTATATCACCGACCGACCCGATGAACTTCGATCACTCCGATCGTCCAAGTCGTCGAGTCCCGATAGCTGCACACGACCGACGTCGAAATGTCGCACCTCGAGGTGAGGATCGACACGGCGCAGGTCGCCGGCATCGCTGGCCACCCAGCTGGCGATGGACCTACGACGTCACAAGGGGGTGACGCAGATGCTGACCGGCCCATTCGACCGCGTGCTCGCCCAGGCGCTGCGGCGGTCGCTCGAAGTCCCGTGCCTCACGGTCGACCCGGAGATGTTCTTCGCCGAGTCTCCCGAAGCGGTCGAGGCTGCCAAGGCGATGTGTGCTGACTGCCCAGTCCGTGTCGCGTGCCTGACTGCTGCACTCGAGCGGCGCGAGCCGTGGGGTGTTTGGGGTGCCGAACTTTTTGTGCAGGGCATCGTCGTCCCGCGGAAGCGTCCGCGTGGCCGGCCTCGCAAGGAGGTCGCTGCCTGATCGCCGCGAGTCGGCGGTGGGTGCGCGACCAGACCGCGATCACAGCGGGATCCGATCGGATCACGCCGCGATCTCGCGTTCCCAACTCGCCGGCCGACCGGCTGGGCGAGCGTCGATAGCGAACAAACTTGGAGTTGTCATGATCGCCCAGGACGAATACGTCCGGCGAGTCGTCGAGCAACGACTGCGGGAAGCGCAGGCAGCCACACTTCGATCGCGCGCCATCGCGGCCCGTCGGTCGAAGCGCCAGGTGGAGACCACCTCGCGGTGGATCCGCCGCCTGCTTCTCGCCACTCGCTGAGACCCGTGCTGAAGGAGAAGAGGGGCCGTCCCGCGTGGGACGGCCCCTCTGTGCGTGACAGTCGGCGTGCATCACCGGCGGCGTGTGCATGACCGCCCGCGGGTGCGGATTAGTGCGCCGGCGCCAGACCGGGCAGCCAACGGCGCATCTCCGCCTGGAAAGGTCCGTGAGCGTCGAGTTGGCACAGCACACCGACGCCACCGAGCCACACCCGATGGATCAGGAGGTAAGACGGCGGGAGGTTCAGCTGCCGGCCAAGCGCGGCAGCCTGCGTCCGCGGATCACCCACCCGGGCCGCCTGCTCGCGCAGCCACGCGCGCGAGAAATGGAAGGTTGCGTCTCGGGCCGGGTCAAGGAATGGGTTCAGATAGCCGAGCATCTCGTCGGGGTCGACAGCACGCCCGGGATGGACGAAGCGCTCGGCACGCAGTCCGTCGAGAACGGCCGCGCGGTCGCCACCTAGCGCCAGGCTGAGTAACCTGCCGATCGCCGGCGGGAAGCCGTCGGGTAGCCGGTTCACGGCGCCGAAGTCGAGCACGCCCAGGCGCCCATCGGCCAGCACGCGGTAGTTCCCCGGGTGTGGGTCGGCGTGCAGCAGGCCGGCCCGCGCGGGGCCTGACAGCAGAAACCGGACGTAGAGCAACCCGACCCGGTCGCGTTCTTCGGCGCTGCCCTTGCGAAGGATTGCCGAGAGCGGTGTGCCGTCGGTCCATTCAGTGACGAGTACCCGATCGGCGCCCGCGAGCACGTCGGGCACGAAGATGTCTGGGTCGTCGGCATAGGCGACGGCGAACGCGTGCTGCGACGTAGCCTCGAGGCGGTAGTCGAGCTCTTCGGCGACCCGTTCCTTTAGTTCGCGCAGTAGTGGCTTGATGTCGAGACCAGGTGACAACACCCGAAAGAGCCGACCCATGCGGCCGAGCTGGTTCATATCGGACAGCAAGGCCTTGCCGGCGCCTGGGTACTGGATCTTCACGGCGACCGGCCGGCCATCGGACCAGACGCCCTTGTGTACCTGCCCGATCGACGCCGCCGCCGTCGGCTTGTCATTGAATGCGCGGAACAGGGTGCGCCAGTCGGGGCCGAGCTGGCTCGCCAGCACCTTGTGGACGGTCGCCGCTGCGAGCGGCGGGGCGTCTTCCTGGAGTCGGGTGAGCGCGTCGCGATAGGGCGCCGCGAGATCTTCTGGCATCGCCGCCTCGAAGACCGACAGCGCCTGGCCGACCTTCATTGCGCCGCCCTTGAGATCTCCGAGGACCTTGAAGAGCTGTTCGGCGGTGCGTTGCTGGAACTCCGTCATGACTGAGTCGGCGGAGCGACCGGTCAGGCGCTTACCGACCCCCATGGTCGCCCGCCCTGCAGCGCCGAGGGGCAAGGAGGCAAGCCGTGCCGTTCGGCTGACCGTGCGGCGCGGGATTTCACTCACAGAAGCCATTGTCCATGGTCGGACCTGAACGCGTTCGTCACGCGTCGACCGCGTTGAGCCGGGCAGCGGCGGCGACCGCGTCGTCGACGCCCGCGAGTCGACCCGGCCAGCAGCAGCCGCACGCCGGATGCGGTGCCCAACTCCGGCGGCGGATCCGCCAATCAGGCAGCGCGATCTCAAGCGTGCCGTCGAGCGCTGCCGGCTCGGATCCGTCGATAAAGGTCAGGACCTGGAGCGTGCAAACGCTGGCAGCCAACGTCGCTAACGTGACGTCGCACGCCTCTACCCAGGAGCGGCGGCCGTCTGCGGCCAGTTGCGCCGCGATGAGCGGCCAAGCCGGATCGCGATCGCTTCGATGAAGCTCAAGGCATCGCAGGCAGGCACTCACTCCGGGTATGACGAACGGACCGATCACGGCCGTCGCTTCCCGGACGGCGACGACGATGTGCGGATCACCCGACCTAACGAGCTCGTCCGCCAACTGCGGATCGAGCGAGGCGGGATTTGCGAGCACGACGACGTCGAACCGCTGCTCGGGGGGCGCCGCGGCCGTGCGGGTGCTCGTGCTGACCCGGTGAACCGCGGCGTGTGCCGCTTGCGCTCGGCTGGCGCCCGCGTCGGCGAGGGCCGGCCCGGCTGGACCACAATCAGCCGGTCGGCAGGTCGCGGGATCTTCAACGACGAGATGGCCGATCCCGGCCGCGGCGAGCAGCGCGGCGGTCGCTCCACCGACGCGACCCCCGCCAAGCAGCCGGACGGAGGCACGCTGCCGTCGCGCTAGCACTGACTGCCCGCCGTCGAGCGCAGCGATCAGACGGGCGGTCTGCTCGCCAACGCCCCCGACGACGATCGCCCTTTCATGATGGATGCCGATCTGCAGCGTCGTCGCATCACGCCACAGCCGCCTCAGCGCAGTTTTAACGACGGGCCGCACAGCCACCTCCGGTTCGCCATGGAGGCAGCGTGTCATCCGGTTCGAGAAGCGCCGGACGTCGTCCACAGCAGCTGGCCGGTCGTGGAGGACGGCTGTGGGAAACAGCGCCGCGGAAACAGAAGGGCGGAGGCCACGACGTTCGCGGCCTCCGCGCTCTGCTGTGCGAGTGCTGTGTGAAGACTTCGGCCGCCCTCACCTTCGAGGGCGCCGGCCGGTCGGACGGATCAGGCCTTGCCGAGAATCCGGTTCAGCGTGGTGCCGCAGACGTGGCACTTGCCCTTAGCCATCTTGGTGCCCTTGTCGTTGACGACGACGTCGCCCTCGAACTCGCGCTTTGCCTTGCACTTCACGCAGTAGGCCTCGCCACTGTACTTCTCGGCCACGCGGTCCTCCTTGGTCACAGGTCGGGTCGAGCGGGTGGGTCATCGGGCTGATCGCGGACTCGAGCCAGTGTTCGTACCCGAGTGTTGTCGGAGACGTCGCCGGTTGCCTCGAAGCGCGCCGTCCGCCCTCGCGGGTGAACGAAACCGATCGCCACCCTACGTCAGTCACGCTCAGGCGCGCCGCACGCGCGCCGTAGTTCGCGCCTGCGGACTTTGTCCACAGGTTTGTCCACAGGTCGCAATTCCGGCCGCCGGGGCTGGTCTGCCCAAGGCCAGCCGGGATGCAAGTGAAGCCCCCGGCGGGATATGCCGCCCGCCTTCCCCTTGCGAGCGGCGGCCCCACCGAGGGCTTCGACGGGCCGAACGTTAGGAGTCGGCACGGGGGTGCGTCAACGCGTCATCGCCGCGGCCTGTGGACAGCCTTGTGGGCCGAGTGGGGATCCGGTGGAGTGTCGAGGTGGACAGCGCGGGGACGACGCTGTGCACGGTGGCCGCTCCGGTACTACCCAAGCCTTCCGACCTGCGGAGATGTGAATTCTCCTTGTGGACAGAACAAAACTCGGCCGATCGGCCGCCGGCGACCTTTCCCACAGCGCGCCCGGCGCCCGCCCACAGCCTGTGTGGCGCTGGTCGTGCTTGTCACGTTCCGGAGGTACGGTGCCCGCGTGGCTGCTTCCGAAATCCCTGCTCTGCGTTCCTCCCATGAGGCCGCTGCCCTTCGCGCCGCGACCAACGTCGAAGTGCGGCGCAGCGCTCGTCGTCGTCGCACCGTGTCGGCCTACCGCGACGGCGATCGCACGATCGTGCTACTGCCGGCCCGGATGTCGCGGGCTGAGGAAGAGCGCTGGATCGACGTCATGCTCGAGCGTCTGGCGAAGCAGGAGCTGCGCAGCGCCGGCCGGGCAGCGCGGGGCGACACCGAGCTCGCCGCACGGGCGGCCGAACTGTCCCGACGCTTCCTCGGGGGCGTGCCGAAGCCCAGCTCGGTGCGTTGGGTCTCCAATCAGGGCTCCCGCTGGGGCAGCTGCACGCCGGTCGACCGCACGATCCGGCTTTCGGACCGGATGGCCGGCCTGCCCGGTTGGGTGATCGACTACGTCCTCGTGCACGAGCTTGCTCACCTGATCGAGATTGGGCACGGCCCGCGGTTCCACAAGCTGGTCGACGCCTACCCGAAGGCAGAGCGGGCCAGGGGTTACCTGCTCGGTGTGGTTGCGGGGGCCGCCTGGCCCGATGGAGCCGACGCGGTGTGGGGTGGTGAGACCGGGCGTGACGCCGAGAGCGGGTCCGGCGCGCTGTGGTGATTCGATCCCGAGCTGAACCGCCGGCAACGATGAACCAGCGCTAGTGCCCTTCGCGACCCGTCGGGTCGTCTGGTGGTGTGTCGTCGAGCGACCGCAGGTCCAGATCGACGTCGCGCCGATTCACAAATGCCTCGGGGTCTTCGAGGTCGTCTGCGGTCGGCAGCAGATCCGGGTGCTCCCACAGGGCGTCGCGACCCTCGGTGCCGCGGTCTTCTCGGAGCAGCCGCCACAATTCCGCAGCTTCGCGCATCCGGCGGGGCCGAAGTTGCAGCCCGACGAGCGTGCCGAACGTCTGTTCAGCGGGTCCGCCGGCCGCCCGCCGGCGTNNGGCTGACGACGTCGTCGATCCAGCCTTCGATGAGCGCGAGCAACGTCTCCAAACGGGCGAGTGCGACCTGCTGCGCAGGGGTGTTTTCAGGCTCGAAAAGGCCGCCCGTCAGCGCTTCCTGCAACGCTCCAGGCTCGCCGAGTTGGGTCGGGTCGATCGAACCGAATGCCTCCTGGATGCGTGACGTGTCGATCGTGATGCCGCGGGCGTACTCGTCGACAGCGTTGAGTAGACGCCCACGCAACCAGGGCACGCCCGCGAACAGGCGGTGGCACGCGGCCTCGCGCAGCGCGATGAACAGCCGAACCTCTTCGGGCTCGATGCCGAGACCTTCGCCGAACGCCGCGATGCCTGCGGGAATCAATGCGGCATTGCCCAGGCCGGCCAGCGGGATGCCGACATCGNNTCGCCGGACAGGGTGCCGAGGGCCTGACCGACCTGACCACCGAACATGACGCCACCCATCTGTCGCATCATCGACAGCAGCGGGCCAGCCATCTGTTGCATCTGCGCGGCGACGTCGCTGTCGGGGTCGTCGTCCGCGTCTCCTCCGCCAGATGGTCCCTCCGAACCCCCGAGTCCCGCGGCCAGTCCGCCGGTGAGTCCGCCGCCGAAAGCGTCGACGACCTTCGCCGCCACCGGTTCGACGAG
>PLCK01000134.1 GCA_003134755.1 Actinomycetota bacterium
ACGCCGAGGGCAAGAAGATCACCATCACCGTGCTGCGCGTCCGCTCGGCCACTCAGCACAACCGGTTGGGCTCTCTTGTCATCAATCCCGGCGGTCCAGGCGGCTCCGGCGTCGATGCCGCGCTTCAGCTCGCGATCGACGAGTTGCCTGACGCNNCGTCGGCTTCGACCCGCGCGGCATTGGTCTCAGCCACCCCCTGAAGTGCATCTCCGACAAGACCAAGGATGCCGAGCTCAACCTGCCTTCCGACCCGACGACTGACGCAGCCTGGCAGCAGAGCATCGGGTCAGCAACCCAGGTCGCCCAGAACTGTTACGCCGTCTACGGCAACGACCTGACCTACTTCTCGACCACCGAGACCGTACGTGACATGGAAGCGCTGCGGGCCAAGCTCGGCGATCCGTTACTGACCTACCTCGGTTACTCCTACGGCACGCTGATCGGCGCCGAGTACGCGTCTGCCTACCCGGACAAGGTTCGTGCACTGGTCCTCGACGGGGCGGTCGACCCGACGATCAACACCGTCGACCAGGACAAGACCCAGTCGGCCGGCTTCCAGCTCGCGTTCAGCCGGTTCGCGGCCGCGTGCACCAAGAAGGGATCCAGCTGCAAGCTCAGCGCCGATCCACAGGGGTTCGTCGCCCGCCTGATGGCCAAGGCGGCGGCGAATCCGATCCCGAGCGGCAAGGCATCCGACGCACGCAAAGCAGGCGACGGCGCCGTACTGCTCGGCGTGATCTCAGCCCTGTACGACCAGACCCAATGGCCGACGCTGACGACGGCATTGGTCGACGCCGACAAGGGTGACGCCAACGGGATCCTGGCCCTCGACGACCAGTACAACGAGCGATCACCCGACGGCACCTACAGCAATATCGAGGACGCCAATGCGGCCATCGGATGCGCCGACACCGTCCAGCGGCCGACGCTAGCCCAGGCGCGTGCCCTCGAGCCGGTGTGGCGGGCCAGCAATCCGTTGTTCGGCGGCTCGGCGGCGTCCAGCCTCGGCTTCTGCAGTCTGTGGAAGGCGGCGCCTGACGAGCAGATCGTCGTCGGCGACAAGCACGCCGCGCCCATCCTCGTGATCGGGACGACCGGCGACCCGGCGACCCCGATCTCTGGCGCGCGACACCTAGCAACGTTGCTCGGCTCCGGTCGGTTGCTGGTGTGGGACGGCGACGGGCACACCGCCTATCCCAAGACGTCGTGCGTGACCAACGCCGTCGACGCGTACTTGATCGATCTCAAAGTGCCGCCCGTGGCCACGACCTGCCCGGCAAGCTAGAACGCCAAGGCGGCCGCCGCCCTGATCTCGCCTACCACCTGGCCGTGACCGAAGATCGGCAGCGTCGACAACTGTTCGAGCCCTGGCTCGTCGATCCCGAGATTGCGCAGCGCGGCGACGACGACCGGCACGCACGCCCGCGCAGCGCCGTCGTCGATCTTCACGGCGATCGTTCGCCCGTCGGCAAGCGCGACGACGTAAACGCCCTCGGCGCCGTTCTTGGCGATCAGCCCGGGCACGGCCCGCATGAGCTCGGTCGCGGGCCGGCCTGGTCCTTCGACCAGCTCGGGATGCGCACGCATGGCCGCGGGCACCCGGTGCTCGTGGCCGCCTTGGGGGATCAGATTCTGATACGACTGGGCCAAGCCGAGCAGGCTCACGTTGTAGAGGGGGGCTCCGCACCCGTCGATTGCGCGGCCGCTGATCGGCGTCCCGGCCATTGATTCGTAGCCGGCGCGGATCGCCACCTGCAGCGGGTGCGCGGGATCGAGGTAACCGGACGTCGACCAGCCGGCGACCACGCAGGTAGCGATCATCGCGGCGTGATTGCCCGAGCAGTTCTGATGTACGCGGTCGGGTGCTGCGCCCGTCATGATCAGGGCACGGCACGCGTCGTCGTCCAGGGGGTAAGCGGGCGTGTTGTCGAGGTCAGCAACGGTCCGACCCGCGTGGGCGAGAATCGCGCGCACCGCGGCGACGTGAGTCGGCAGTCCGGTGTGCGAACCACATGCGACCGCGAGCAAGTGGTCCGGGACATCGAGACCGAGCTCGAGCATGATCGCGGCTTGTAACGGCTTGTTCGTCGAACGCGGGAAGATTGCCCGGCCCGGATCACCGAGCTCGAGCCGCGGATCGCCGGCGACCCCGAGCACGACAAGGCTGCCGGTGTGCCTGCTCTCGACGAATCCTGAGCGCACGACCTCCGCGAGCAGGACGCCGGTTGAGGTCAGCTCTCGCTCGGGAGCAGTGCGGAGACGTCGGCTTCACCCTCGCGGTAGCGGCGGGTGATCTCGCTGGCGCAAGCGTCCATTACGGTCTGGACGGCCCGCCGCTGCTCCGATATCTGCCGCTCATGCTCGCCGAAGTTGCGAAGCGTCTCCTCGAGCTGGTCCGCCGTCCGCCCGGACAGCGCGGAGAGATCGGAGTCGCCGACGAGGCGTTCGACCAGCCGACGGTGCTCGTCGACGCGCGACGGCTCGACGACGCTGT
This sequence comes from Actinomycetota bacterium, assembly GCA_003134755.1. Lineage (GTDB taxonomy): Bacteria > Actinomycetota > Actinomycetes > Acidothermales > Acidothermaceae > PALSA-607. Next base: position 2,495 of record PLCK01000134.1, read on the forward strand.
GGCGCCCCAGCCCGCGGGCTGGAGTTCGTTCGTCGGCAAGGATCCGCGGCAGCTGGTCGATGATGCTGCCGGACTCGCCAAACTCGCCCCTGCGGCGCGCCAGCTCGGCCTTGATGATGTCGACGCGCCCTTGGAGCAGCCTGCGCACGTACGAGAGGTCGGCCTCTTCCTGCTCGGCATCGTGGCGCAGTTGGCGCACCTCGTCGAGCGGCAGGTCGGCCAGGCCTTCGAGGTAGCTATGAGACAGCACCCGATCGATGCGGCGATGGCCGACGCCCAGGTCACTCGTGAGGTCAGCGCTGCGGTCGTCGGGCACGTGCTGCCTCCGAGGGTCGAAATCCATCCGCGCGGCGCCGCTGGCGGGGCATTCGGGCCGCTTGAGCCGTCTGACTCGTGCCGTTTAGGCCGAGTGGGCCCATCGTGCCATGCCACCGGACGAGCTGGCACGAACGAGACCGATCCGAGACGCCATCTTGCTCCCGGATGTTCGTCCGGATGGCTCAATGCTTCCACTTCAGCTGCCGATGCCAACGGAGCAAGGTTTGCAGGCACCTTGCGTCCATATGCCCCAGCGCAGCTGACGGTTCGAAGGTGGGAGGTCGCCCGTGCTCAAAGGCGACCTGGCGACAACCCCTATCGAGACAGCTCTCCAGAGCCTGGCAGACGAGCAAGCCACCGGCTGTTTGCACGTCGTCGACGACGACGGCAGCGAAGCCCTGATCTTCCTCAAGGCTGGGCTCGTCTATGCCGTCTCGGTGCCCGGACAACGCCCCCAACTCGGTGCACGGCTGATCTCCAGCAACGCGCTGGTCCCTGAGAATCTGGCCGAGGCACTAGAGGCGCAGCGCACCGAACTGCAGGGCTGGCGTCTGGGCGAGCTGCTCGTCCACCTCGGCTTCGTCGAACAAGACGTGGTCGAGGCCTTCGTGCATGAGCAGGTCCGCGACGGCTTCACCGACCTCATGGCGTGGACGTCGGGCCGATGGCGCTTCCGCAAGGCTGAAAAGACGCGCGAGGACGTCGCTCCGCCGACGCCCCTGGACGTGCTCCTCAGCGAGGTCCGTATCAGGCAGTCGGCCTGGGACGAGATCGTCCACGCGGTTCACGGGCCGAACGCCGTCCCGATGCTCGCGGCCCGTGGCGGCGAGGCCGACAACACCCTGGACCCCGATACCTGGTCGTTGCTCTGCAAGATCGACGGCGAGCGCAGCATCGCCGATCTCGCTCGCGAGTGCGGGTTCACCTTGTTCGAGGCCGGCAGCGTCGTCCGGGCACTCGTCGAGGCAGGACTCGTCGACGTCGAGGAGGATCTCGGTCCCGACGGCGATCGCATGTACGCGGAGGACGCCGAAGAGGCGGCCGCGCTCGGCGCCGTGCCTCCGCCGGCCGACGAAGCTGGCGTCGAAGCCGAAGCAAACTCTGCGGTGGACGACGAGGCCGCCGCAGACGACGAGTCTGTCGCATCAAGCTTCCCCCGGACGGCCGCGTTGGCTGCCGCGTTCGCGCTGAGCGGCAATGAGCCTGCCGATGCTGCCAGTTCCGTGCCGACCAAAGCCGCAGCCAAGTCGACGTCCAAGAAGGACACGCTCAAAGCAGCGGCGCCAGCCGCCGTCCACGACGTACACGACTGGGACGCGAAGGGCGACGAGAACCACGAGCCACGAACGCTGGCCGAGGTGTCCGAAGCTCTCACACAGGCGCTCGGGGTCTCCGCCGCCCAGCGCGAGCCGGCGAACTCGTTTGTCGACCCGTTCCACGTGCCGGACGAGATCAGGATGCGCGCCGCACCACGACCCGTCGCACAGCCGACGGAGCGCACCGAAGATGAACTCAGGCGCGACCGGATCCGGCAGGCCGCAGCTGCAGAACTCGCGGCCGCGCATGCCGAGGCCGAAGCAACCCGCGGTGAGCACAAGGGCACGTCGAAGTCGGGGCACATCGCCGAGGTGGTCAACCTCGAGTCACGCCGGGAGGCCGCGCGGGCCGAAACCGAGCGGCGCGAGACGGAGCGGGTCGAGGCCGAGCGGGTCGAGGCCGAGCGGTTGGCGGACGCTGCGCGGGCCGAGGCTGAGCGCCTCGACGCGGAAGAGGCTGCACGCCTCGAAGCTGAGCGTCTCGCGGCCGAAGAAGTTGAGCGCCTGGCAGCCGAGGAGGCTGCTCGGCTCGAAGCCGAACGCATCGCCGCCGAAGAAGAAGCCGCACGCGTCGAAGCCGAACGGATCGCCGCCGAAGAAGAAGCCGCACGTCTCGAAGCCGAACGGATCGCCGCCGAAGAAGCCGCACGCATCG
>PLCK01000070.1:0-8605 GCA_003134755.1 Actinomycetota bacterium
GTTCTACTGGGGGCGTCGTACGTCGTCGGCAGCGTGAACCGACTTCGCGAGGGCGGCTGGCGGTTAGCCGTCTACGCGCCGTCCGGGCTCGCGGGAGCCGCTCTCTTCGTAGGTCTTGGCGTCTTGACCGGAGGAATCTACTGGCACCAGACGCTGTTCGTCGTTGCCGGCGCCGGTGGCGTTGCCGCGGCGGTCACGGTGGCATTCATCGGGTACTTCACCGAGGCAGGCGGCGGGTTCGCAGGTACTGCGCAGGCCGGCGTCGAGTCGTTCGATCTGGTCATCAGGCTCGGTTCGAACATCGTCAGTTTCGCGCGACTCGCGGCGTTCGGAATGACCCATGCGGCACTGGGACAACTGGTATGGCAGTCGACCGTCGGCGCTGCCCGGCACGGTCCGCTCGGTATCGTCGCCGCTGTCGTCATCTTCGGCCTCGGCAACGCAGTGACCTTTGCCTTGGAAGCGTTGATTGCCGGCATCCAGGCGCTGCGCTTGGAGTACTACGAGTTGTTCTCCCGCGTCTTCGGTGCCGAGGGTGAGCCGTTTCGGCCCTGGCACTTACCCGTCGAGGCGGGCCTTCCTGCTAGCTCATCCCCTCTGGAGGCGTGATGTCCGGCTGGTTTGTCGCATTGCCCGTGAGCGTGGCTGCCATGGCGACGACGTTCGTGATGTTGCGCCGGCACCGCGTCGCCACGACCCGGATCCTCCTGGCGGCCAACGGCATCATGTTGCTTGTCGCACTTGTGCTGGTCGTGATGGCCGTCACAGCACCGCCTTCTTCCGCCGCGGTGCTGGCTGCCTCCGGTGCCGCGAAGGCGGTGAACGGCAGCGCGTTGTTGGGCGCGGGCATCGCGATCGCCGGATCGTCGATCGGCGGTGGCATCGCGGTGGCGTACACCGGATCGGCTGCGTTGGCTGCTATGAGCGAGCGGCCCGAGATGTTCGGCCGAGCGATGGTCATCGTCGGGCTTGCGGAGGGCATCGCAATCTACGGTTTGATCGTGGCCGTCATTCTCGTCGGCAAGGCGTGAACCGGCATGAGCGCGATCGCGGTCATCGGTGAAGCAGTCAGAACCCGCGGGTTCGGGCTGGCTGGCGCGATCGTCTACGAGACGACCGGCAGCGCTGATGCCGTGCGTGCGTGGGAGAAATTGCCGGTCGACGTTGCCGTGCTGATTCTGACGCCAGCCGCGGCACTGGCGCTCGGATCACGCACCGCTTCCGAGCGCAGTCCTTACGTGGTGGTGATGCCACCATGACGCTGGACGCCGGGGTTGCGCTCGAGCCGCTGCGCGTCGCACTCCTTCGCCATGCGCAACGCGAGGCTGAAGCCGCTGTCGCAGCTGCCGAGCGGCAGGCTGCCGAGGAGCAAGCGGTGGCGACAACGGAAGCGGACGCACGTGTTTCGGCGGCCCGAAAACGTGGGGAAGCCGAGGCGGCGAACGCGGCGGTCATCGATGACGCACGGGTCCGGCAAGAAGCGAGAACGCTAATTCTTCTCGCCGAAACCTCGGTGTATGACGAAATGCGCAGGCGCACCCACGAAGCGGTGCGCCGGTTGCGCGACGACAGCTGCTATCCGCGGCTGCGCGGCCGTCTTGAGACCGAGGGGCGCGCGCGACTCGGCGCCGACGCGGTCTCCCACGACGATCCGACGGGTGGCGTCGTGATCGAGGCCGCTGGTCGACGCATCGAAGCCACGCTTGACGCACTCGCCGACTGGGCAGTGGATGCGCTCGACGTCGACGTAGCAGCAGGGTCGACGCCATGACGATCCCGGACGGCGAGGGCCGTGTCTCGCGGGTCAACGGACCGCTCGTCGAGGTCACCGGGTTGAGTGGCGTCGCGATCTCCGAACTGGTCGAGCTCGGTGCGAATCGCATTCCAGCCGAGGTCGTCGCGATCACGGGGGACCACTCGTCGCTGCAGGCCTACGAGTACACCGGCGGCTTGGGGCCGGGTGCGAGCGCACGACGGCTCGGTCACCCGCTCGCCGCACTGCTCGGGCCGTGGCTGTTGGGTGGGGTGTTCGACGGCCTCTTGCGGCCGCTGAGCGGTGGGCCGACGTGGCTTGCCGGCGGAGGCCAACAGGTCACCAGCGATCGCGTGTGGGCGTGGCAACCGCTTACCAAGCCGGGCGATCCCGTCTCGCCTGGCCTGTCGCTCGGCGTGATCGACGTCCCGGGCGCCGTCGATTACCGGGTCGTGGTGCCGGCTGGGGCGTCGGGACTCATCGACGACGTCCGTCCCGCCGGTCCGGTTCGTGCCGACGACGCGTTAGCGCGAGTTGGCGACGTCGACATCACGATGGCTGTCCGCTGGCCGATCCGGGTCGGTCGGCCGTTCACGGAGCGGCTTCGCGCGGATCAACCGCTGGTCACTGGGCAGCGCGTGCTGGACATGCTCTTTCCGCTTGCGCGCGGCGGAACCGCAGCAGTGCCAGGGGGCTTCGGCACCGGTAAGACGCTCCTGTTGCAGCAAGTGGCGAAATGGTGCGACGCCGATGTCATCATCTACATCGGTTGCGGCGAACGCGGCAACGAGATGGCCGACGTTCTCGACGAATTCTCCCAGCTCACCGACCCGCGAACGAATGGCCGGCTCGCCGATCGCACGGTCATTATCGCCAACACGTCGAACATGCCGATGATGGCACGCGAGGCGAGTGTGTATAGCGGTATCACGGTCGCCGAACACTTCCGCGACATGGGCTACCACACAGTGGTGATTGCCGACTCCACGTCGAGGTGGGCAGAGGCGCTTCGCGAGTTCGCCTCGCGGTCCGGCGCAATGCCGGCCGAGGAGGGATACCCGGCCACTCTCGCATCGTCTCTCGCCGCGTTCTACGAACGTGCCGGCGTCGTGACGACACTCGGCGGGCTACTCGGGTCGGTCACTGTCATCGGGGCGGTGTCGCCGCCTGGTGGAGATATGACCGAACCGGTGGCAACACTGACGCAACGTTTTGTGCGCAGCCTGTGGAGCCTCGATCACGATCTCGCGTACGCACGTCACTATCCGGCGGTGAGCTGGTCAGGTTCCTTTTCGCGCGACGCGGCTGACATGGCCGCGTGGTACGCCCGGCAAGGCGACACTGAATGGACACAGCGACGAACCCGACTCGAAGCGGTGCTCGCCGAGGACGACCGGCTGTCGGCTTTCGCCGACCTCGTCGGCGCGAACTCCCTGCCCGATCGCGAACGCATCGCGCTGCTTGCAGGGCGGCTGGTGCGCGAAGGCATTCTGCAGCAGACCGCCCTCGTGGCAAACGATGCGTATTGCACGGCAGCGAAAGCCGGAGCACTCGCTGACGCGTTCCTCGACGTGATTGCCTGCTGTCTCGACCTTGTCGACAACGGCTTGGCCGCTGCCGATGTCGAGGCGTTCGACTTCTCGCTGCTCTTGCGTGCATCCCGCGAGATCCCGCCAGACGACGTCCAGCAGATTGAGGAGCGCTGCCGTGTCGTCATCGGCGGACTGCGTGCTTTGCTCCGGCCGGCACCACTGGAACAGCCATGAATGCCCGCTGGGACGTCGTCCAATACACCGACATCAGCCGGCTGCAAGGCCCGCTGCTTGTGGTCCGCGGTGTCCACGGCGTCGGCTGGGACGAGTTCGCCGTTATCAGGCTGGCCGGTGGCGCCGAGCGGCATGGTCTGGTCCTCGATGTCGACGGTGACCTCGCGGTCGTGCAGGTGCTCGAGGGAACGCAAGGCATGGTTCCGGCTGCAACGTCCGTCGCGTTCGACGGCCAGCCGCTGGAGATCCCGGTCGGCACCGCATGGCTGGGCCGGGTGTGCGACGGACGCGGCAGCCCAAGGGACGGCGGGCCGCCCGTCGTGTCTTCCCGCCGAGCCCCAGTTGCGGGCTCCCCGCTGAATCCGACGATGCGCGAACCACCGACAGATCCGATCCTCACGGGGGTATCCGCAATCGACGCACTGACGACGTTGGTGCGCGGACAGAAGCTGCCGATCTTTTCGGTCGCGGGCCTGCCCCACCTCGAACTCGCGGCGCAGATTGCCGCGCAGGCGTATGTTGAAGGTGAGCCGTTTGCGATCGTGTTCGCCGCGCTCGGGCTGCCGCACGCCGATGTGCAAGCCGTTCGCAGCGTGCTGGAGCGCCGCGCGGAGCTCGGCGACCTCGCGCTGTTCGTCAACACCGCCGACGATCCGGTCGTCGAGCGGATCGTCACCCCGCGGGTCGCATTGACGGTCGCCGAGCACCTGGCGTTTGACCTCGGCCGCCACGTGCTGGTCGTGCTCGCCGACCTGACCAACTACTGCGAGGCNNCTCACGGTCGCCGAGCACCTCGCGTTCGAGCTGGATCGCCACGTCCTCGTCGTGATGGCCGACATGACGAGCTACGCCGAGGCGCTCCGCGAGGTCTCGTCAGCGCGTGGCGAGATACCTGGCCGGCGGGCCTATCCCGGTTACCTCTACAGCGATCTCGCGTCTCTCTACGAGCGCTGCGGTCGCATCCGGGGGGTCGCCGGTTCGGTGACGGTCGTCCCCGTGCTGACGATGCCCGGCGGTGATATCACCCACCCGGTACCCGACCTCACCGGCTACATCACCGAGGGCCAGATCGTGCTCTCGGCCGACGTCCAAGCCAGTGGTGTGTATCCGCCGATCGACGGGCTCGCCTCGCTCTCGCGGCTGATGCGCAAAGGTGCCGGCGCGGGCCGCACCCGCGACGATCACCTCGACCTTGCGGCACAGTTGCTTGCGTCGCTTGCGCGGTCACGGCAGGTGCGAGAGCTTGCTGAACTCGTCGGACCGGCTGCGCTGAGCCCGGCTGACCGTTCGTACGTCGGCTTTGCCGACGCCTTCGAGCGAACTCTGGTCGCGCAAGGCCGTGGTGAAAAGCGTGGCCTGACGGAAACGCTCGACCGTGCATGGGCCGTCGCGTTGACGCTGCCTGAGCAGGAGCTGACGATGTTGCCTGCCGCAATGATCGCCGCACACCGTGACGCGGCGAAGGTCGGGAGTGTCGACGATGCCGGCCAGTGATCGCGTTCCTGCGGGACGTGCGGGCAGGCTCTGGCTCGTGCACCGGGTCTCGGTTGCCGAACGCGGCGCCGACCAGCTCGAGCGCAAGGTTCAACTCATCGCGACGGAAATGGAACGAGCTCGGCAGGCAGCCGAACACTGCCGAGCCGACTGGGACGTCGCGTGCCGGCACGCCGAGCTGTGGGCGCTACGAGCGGGCCTCGTCGGCGGGTCGGACGGCGTTCGGCGGGCCTGGGCGAAGCCGGTCGATGTCGACTTGAGCTGGACGAACACGGTGGGTGTCCGGCATCCGCAGAGCGTGCACGTCGCGACCCCTGATGTGCCCGACGTCGCGACCACAACGGCTGCATTGGTGACGGCGCGAAAAGCTTTCGTGACGGCGGCCCGCGTGGCTGCTGAACTTGGTGCCGCCGACGCGACGGTCGAGGCACTGGATACATCGCTGCGGGCCACCCGCGCTCGCGCCCGTATCCTTCGTCGGCACTGGATTCCGCGGCTACGTAGTCGTCTTCATGACCTCGAGTTCGCACTCGAACAAACCGAGCAAGAGGATCACGCACGGCTTCGTCGGGTCGTCCTGTGACGCCGAGCGACAGCGCGGACTGCACCGATGCCTTGATCGGCAAGAAGTGGCCAGCCGTGCGGCAGGCCGCACGGACCTTCGCGGCATCCCCCGGGCCGGGCGCAGTTGACACGCTCGTTGCCGCGTACGCGCGACCGTCGTGGGAGCCACGGTTCTTCGCTGTCTGCGCGTCGGGCCCGATCGCGGCTACTGATTCTGCGGCATTGGCGGCCATGCGCCATATCGCCGAAACCAACCTCGACTGGCAGATCAACGAGGGCCTCGCGTTCGCGTTCGACGACTACTGTGCCCGCACCGGGTACGAGCAAGCGCTGCCGGAGATCAGGCGTTGGCTCGCGTCCGAGCACCCTAACCAACGGCGTGCGGTTTCGGAGGGGCTGCGAAGGTGGACGGACGCACGCCGTCCGTACTTCCACCAACATCCGGACGAGGCTGTCGGGCTCCTTGCTGTGCTGTGTGGCGATGACAGCCCATACGTGCAGAAGTCCGTTGGCAACGCGATGCGTGACATCTGGCGCGCGCATCCCGCGCTTGTCGAGAGCGCCGTAAGTGCCTGGCTTGCCGAGGATCCGAGCGCGCGAGGACGACGGACCATCGCCAAGCTCGCGCTGCGGGCGAAGTAGCGGGTCCCACGCCATACGGACGAATCGAGACGCCCGCTCCTCGACGCTGTTGCCGAGAGCACTCAACCACTCGTCGCGCGGCCGAGGTAGGTGATCGGTCCGGGGTCGGACACCGCGATCTCGTGGAAGCCGAGCCGGTCGTAGAAGACGCGTGCGCCGGTGTTGGCGGTGGCCATTGCGACATGGACGGCGTCCGCGCCTGCCGCCGCAAGCGCCGCCAGCATCGTGACCATGAGCGCGCGACCTTGCCCCTGGCGCTGATATTCAGGGAGCAGGTCGATGTGCAGGTGCGCCGGATACGCCGCAATCTCGGGGAGCGCCATCCGCTCAGGGTTGTAGTGGACGGCGATCATCACGTCGTCGGGCGTCGTCGGCTCGCCGATTCCCTCCGGGTACTTGTGCGCGAGCCGTGGAATCCATTCCTGCCGGTACCGCAACGCGAACGCAGCCGTGTCCGCGGTGCCAACGACGTACCCGACGGGCTCCGCGCCGATGTCCAACACGAACGCCAGGTCGGGTTCGAAATGCAAGTAAGGCGCCGTGAAGAAGTCGGGCATCAGGTCGTCGTCGCTGTAGATGCCGCGCGCATCGCCTCCGTTGTGAGCCGTGCGTGCGCAGATGTCGTAGGTGGCACGCAGATCGGCCGACGCGTACGGGCGGATCAAAGCGTTCGAGTCGATCGCGGTCACGTGTCGAGGCTCCAAGAGACGAGCTAGTCGCGGTCGTCTACCCGCTGGTATCCGAAGAATCCACGCTTCTTGATGACGGCGCCGACCTCTTCGGGGACCATCGATTCCCAGGTCGGATCGCCCGCCGCGATCCGGCGCAACACATCGCGGCTCAGGATCGGCAGGTAGTCGGGCTTGTAGTTGTCGAGTCCTATGAAACTGCCCCGACGCGCCAGGTAGTCATAGAGCGGCTGCAGGTCGTCGTCCACCGCAAGGTTGTCGACCGTCGTCACGACGCCGTCGCGCAGCATGGGGTAGACGAACAGCTTCAGATCGTTCTTGAACAACCGGCCGAAGCTTTCGAGAATGCCGCCAGGAAGCTGTGCATGGCTCTTCTCATTGAAGAGGTCGATCAGGCTCGGCACACCCATGACCATGCCGATGCGACCGTCGGTGCGCCAGGCGAGGTACGCAGCGAGCCGGTGGTACTCGACGTAGTCGGAGATGAGCACGGTCATCCCGCAGGCGGCGAGCAGGTCGGCTCGGGCGAGGAAGTCACGACGGTCGACTTCGCCGCCGCCGGCCAGCAGATTGGCCATCGTCAGTTCGGTCAGCATCAGCACGTCGCGGCCATCGCCGTCAGGGTTGGCGTCGAACTTCTCCCGTGCGGATTCGAGCATGTCGATGTTCACGACTGTCGGCGGTCGGAAGCTGCCTCGCTCGACCAGGATCGCCTTCTTGCGCAGCACTTCGCTTGGCTGCAGCACGGCCCGGTCGGGGCCGAACATCGCGGCGCCGCTGAGACCGACCTGCACGAGCTTGAGTGCCATCAACCTGTTGTCGACCGAACGGAACTCGATGCCCTTGAGTTCGATCATGTCGATCTCCACGCGGCCGGTGGTCAGTCGATCGAGCAGGCTCTCGACGAGGAGTTCCGGCTCGTGATGCTGGAAGAACGCCGCATGCAGCAGGTTGACGCCGACGATCCCAAGGGCTTCTTGTTGCAGGGCCGCTTCGACATCGAGCATGCGGACGTGCAGCACGATCTGGCTCGGCTCGTCGCCCGGCTGGGCTTGGAACTTGACGCCCATCCAGCCGTGGCACTCGTTGCCGCCGCGGTAGCTGCGGGCCGTGACCGTGTCGGCAAAGGCGAAGAACGCGTTCGAATGTCCGCGGTCCTCGTGCAGGCGCTCGAGGTTGAGATTGAACTCAAGGTCGAGCATGGCCTGCAAGCGATCCATCGAGACGTAACGGCCCGACTTGCCGTACACCGCGTCGCTCACGGCCATGTCGTACGCGGAGATCGACTTCGCAACCGTTCCCGCGGCGCCGCCGGCCCGGAAGAACCAACGGGCGACCTCCTGGCCGGCGCCGATCTCGGCGAAGGTCCCGTACTTCTTCGCGTCGAGATTGATCTGGAACGCCTTCTTATTGGTGCCGACATCCATCTCCGCGTTCATCCGCAGTCAAGATGTGGACATTTGCGTGCTTCTCAACCCTCGGTCAAAGCCCGACTTGCAATTGAGTTCCTGGGCCTTCTAGAGCGCTCATGACAGATGTCGCTGACTGCTCAGCTCGGATAACATGCTTTGGAGCAGCCTCGCTCTGACGACCAGGACGCGCCGCGCCCTGGCTACATCCGCACTCGCTGCGCGCCGTTTGCTGGAATCCACCCGCGGAGATCGTTCGGCAACTCCGCGTAGAGCCAATCGCCGCGT
>PLCK01000070.1:8678-8830 GCA_003134755.1 Actinomycetota bacterium
GAACGCCGGCGCAAAAAGAAAAGGCGCGCCGCGGCGAAGAGCGCGAACCAGAACGCAATGGATGCAGCGATGCAATACTGCGTGGAAGTCGCTGTTTCGAGGTAACGATCGAGTCCGCTTCGCTTGAGCTCCAAGGCGCGCGCTTCATCACG
>PLCK01000070.1:8955-9077 GCA_003134755.1 Actinomycetota bacterium
TTCGCCTTCGCGAACGCTGGATTTTGACTTGCGTGAACGGATCGCGCCGTCGCACAACCTAGTGAGATCGCTGCAACACTCACCCATAATAGATACGTCCCCTGTTTCATCCTCGGAGGCTT
>PLCK01000125.1 GCA_003134755.1 Actinomycetota bacterium
ACCGAGATCATGGTCAACGGCCCCGACCAGCTCTACGTCGAGCGTGGCGGCCGGCTGCACGCTGTCGCCGCGTCGTTCGTCGACGAAGCACATCTGCGGCGCACGATCGACAAGATCGTCGCGCAGGTCGGACGCCGCGTCGACGAGTCGAGTCCGATGGTCGACGCCCGCCTCGCCGACGGCAGCCGGATCAACGCGGTCGTGCCGCCGATCGCGGTCGACGGCTCGCTGCTCACGATTCGCAAGTTCGCGACCGATCCTTACGAGGCAGACGACCTCGTCGGGTTCGGCACCATGACACCGGCGCTCGCAGAGTTCCTGCGCGGGTGCGTCAAAGGCCGGCTCAACATCCTTGTCTCCGGTGGCACCGGCGCAGGCAAGACGACGACCCTCAACGTGCTGTCGTCGTTCATCCCGTCCGACGAGCGCATCATCACCGTCGAGGACGCCGCCGAGTTGCAGCTGCACCAAGAACACGTGCTGCGGCTCGAGGCGCGCCCGCCGAACATCGAAGGGCGCGGCGAGATCAGGATTCGCGACCTGGTCAGAAACGCACTGCGGATGCGCCCTGATCGCATCGTCGTAGGCGAGGTTCGCGACGCGGCGGCCCTCGACATGCTGCAGGNNTGCAGGCCATGAACACCGGCCATGACGGCTCGATCTGCACCGTGCACGCCAACTCGCCGCGCGATGTGCTGGCCCGTATCGAGACCATGGTCCTGATGGCCGGCATGGAGCTGCCCGTGCGAGCCATCCGCGAACAGATGGCGAGCGCCTTCGACGTGGTCGTGCACCAGGCGCGATTCAAGGACGGCAGCCGCATCATCACCTGCGTCACCGAGGTCGTCGGCATGTCCGAGAACGGCGAGAACATCGAACTGCACGACCTCTATCTGTTCGACCACAGCAACGGGTACGACGAGTTCGGCCGCCCGCTCGGATCTCTGGAGCCGACGGGCTCGCTTCCGAGCTTCCTCGACAAGCTCACGTCGGCCGGCATCCGTCTCGATCCGACGTTGCTTGGCGTTGAGGATCGCCAGTCATGAGACCCGCCGGCGCCCTTGCGACCGGCATCGCCGCGGCATCGCTCGTCCTCGGTCCGTTCGCCGCCACTGCCGTCGCGGCCAGTGCTGTCGCTGACTCGGGGACGCCGACGCCTGCCGCGTCGGCAGGTGGGAGCACGGTGGCGAGCGCGGCGACCGGACGCATCGAGAGCCAATCGAGCAAGGTCGGCCAGCTTCAGGTGACGTTCAGCGCGGTCGGCCTGGCCCCGGGCCAATCGATTGACCTGAAATCGGTCCGCGTTTTCCTCGATACGACGTCCGTCGATGCGACCGCGACGGCTATCGGCGGCGCAGTCGCGAGCGCGCCGCCCGAGGCGGCAAGGACGGCGGTGCTCGTCGTCGACATCAGCGGCAGCATGAAGGGGCCTGGTCTCGACGGCGCGAAGAAAGCAGCGCAAGCGTTCCTGGGTGCGGTTCCGCCCGACGTCAAGGTCGGACTGATCACGGTATCGACGGCGGCCGCTCTCGTCGTCCCGCCAACTACCGACCGGGCGGCGCTCACGAAGCAGATCGCAGCGCTGGCGGCGGTAGGAAACACGGCGTTGTACGACGGCACATTGCTGGCCGAGAAGACAGTCGGGACGACAGGATCGCGCACAATCGTGCTGCTGACCGACGGCCACGACGACGGAAGCAAGGCCACGCTTGCGCAGGCGGTGGCAGCTGCGCATGATTCCGGGGCGGCGCTCGACGCGGTGTCATTCGGCACCGCGGCGGCGCAGGTCGAACCCCTCCGGCAGCTGACCACCGCGTCGAACGGGCGGCTGCTCACGACCCAAAACGCGAACGACTTCGTGCCCGCGTTCCGGCGCGCGGCCGAAGACATCGCGACCCAGGTCCTGATCACGGCCCAGGTGCCCGCACCCTTTGCCGGCCGGTCGGTCACGGTGTCGATAACGGCGCGGGCCGGTGGTAGCGCGATCATGGACTCGGCGGCGTTCAAACTCACCAACGCGCCGACCGCGCCCACGAAGGCAGCCTCGCTACCACCGTCAGGCCCGCGTGACGTCGCAGTCTCGGTGGGCCGGTTCGGCACCCCTCGCTTCCTGACCCTCGGCGTCATCGCCATCTTCATCGGGCTGCTCGCCGTCATGACCGTGCTCGCCTTCAACGCGTCGATCCTCGACTCGCGTGAGACCCGGGTGCGGCGGCGCCTTTCCTTCTACACACTGACCGGCCGGGGCTCACGTGCCGAACCTCAGCCAACCGCGCTGGGCGACAGTTCTGTGGCGCGCTCGGCCGTGCAGCTCGCCGGCCGCCTCGTCGTCTCCCGCGAGTTCGACGCGAAACTCGGCCGTCGGCTCGAGGCAGCAGGCGTCCCGTTGAAACCAGCCGAGTGGATCGTCGTCCAGGGCGGGGCGGCGATCGGCCTCGGCGTCCTGTTCTTCCTGCTCGGCTCCGGCTCGCCAGTGGCCGCGATTCTCGGTGTGATCGTCGGCCTTGGCGTGCCGGTGGGCTATCTGGTCATCAAGGAAAGCCGCCGGTCGAGTGCGTTCCTCGAACAGCTGCCCGACACGTTGCAGCTGATCGCCGGCAGCGTCTCGGTCGGGCACTCGTTGCCGCAGGCGATGGACGCCGTCGTCCGCGAAGAACTCCAGCCGGTGTCGGTCGAGTTCAACCGGGCGCTCGTAGAGACCCGCCTCGGGATGCCCGTGGAGGATGCTCTCGAAGGCATTTCGACACGGATGAACAGCCAGGATTTCGCGTGGATCGTGATGGCGATCCGGATTCAACGTGAGGTCGGTGGCAACCTCGCGGAGATCCTCAACACGGTCGCGGCGACGATCCGCGAACGCGAGCGGCTACGCCGTCAGGTCAGAGGCCTGTCGGCAGAAGGACGGTTATCGGCCTGGATCCTCGGCGGTCTGCCGCCGGTGTTCGCCACGTATCTCGTGCTCGTGCGACCCACCTACATCAAGCCGTTGTTCACCGACCCGATCGGCATCGCGCTGCTGGTGTTGATGATTGCGCTGATGGGCATCGGCGCCTTCTGGCTGAGCCGCGTCGTCAAGGTCGAGGTGTGACGTGACCCAGCATCTGCTGCTCGCCCTCGGCCTGCTCGCAGTGTTCGGCGGCGTCGGCGCGATCATCCTGGCGCTGGGCGCAACGGCCTCCGACCGCCAGCAGGTCGGCCGTTCGCTGGCTGCACTCGAAGCGATGAGCCCACGCCGTCCGACCGTCCGCAGGGAGCTCGACCGACCGTTCGCCGAACGGGTTCTCGCACCGCTGGTCAGCCGCCTGAGCTGGATCGGCAACCAGTTCAGCCCGCGCGGCGAACCCTCACGCCTGCGGCACAAGATCGAGCTGGCCGGCAGCCCAGCGCGATGGGACGTCGAGAGGGTGCTGGCGTTCAAGGTGCTCGGGCTGGTGTTCGGCCTCGCGCTCGGCGTCCTCGGGCCGCTGTCGGCAGGTGCGGGCCTGGGAGTCACGATGGGCGTCGCCGTCGTGTTGACGCCGCTCGGCTACTTCGTGCCCGACCTGGCGCTGTACCAGACGGCCTACAACCGCAACGAGCGGATCCGGCGCGACCTGCCCGACTCGATGGACCTGCTGACGATCTCGGTCGAGGCCGGCCTGCCGTTCGACTCGGCACTGTCACAAGTCGCACGCAACACCCGCGGCCCGCTTGCCGAGGAGCTTTTTCGGGTGTTGCAGGAAATGCAGATCGGGCTCGGCCGGATGGACGCCCTGCGGGCTGTCGCCGAGCGCACGAACGTGCCGGAACTGCGCGGTTTCGTCACCGCGATGGTGCAGGCTGAGCAGTTCGGCATCCCGATCGCGAACGTGCTGCGGATCCAGGCTCGTGAACTGCGCGTCAAGCGCAGTCAGCGCGCCGAGGAAATGGCACAGAAGGTGCCGGTGAAAATCCTGTTCCCGCTGATCTTCTGCATCCTGCCGTCGCTATTCATCGTCGTCATGGGACCCGCCGCGATCTCCGCCTACCACAACCTGCTGCACTGAAGATTCGATGAAGGGCCAAGTTGCAATGACCACGGGACGCCGACTGGGCCGGCTCGGCGAGCCGCGCTCACTCGCCTTCGCGGTCAGGCTCGGGCTGCTCGGCTTCTGTCTCGTGGTCGCCGCACTCGATGCGCACCCGCGCCGGACCGTGGCGGGCGCGATCGTTCTCGTACTGGCGGCTGCCGTCGCCTACCTACCCGCGCGCAACCCGGTCGTCCGCCGGCTGTTGCCAACCCTCGAGGCGTGCATCGCGGCCGGCGCGGTCATCGCCCCGCCGTCCGACCGTGCTGGTCTGCTGCCCTACCTGCTCGCCCCGGCGTTCGCCGCGGGTCTGATGTACGGGCTGCTGCCCGCGATCACCGCAACCGGCATGGCGGCATTCGTGCTGCTCGCCGGACACCTGATCGCGGGCAACGCGACGCCGCTGCACACGTTCGCGGCGAACTCGAGCCAGTGGGTGCTGCTTGCCCTCGCGGTCGGGCTGCTGACCGCATGGATCAGGCGGCTGGCTGCCGAATCGCCGAGCACCGACCAGAACCGCTCGTACGAGGCCGCCTACGACCTGCTGAGCCAGCTGCGCACGGTGAGCCGCCAGCTCGCCGGGGGCCTCGATGCAGTCAGCCTGGCCCAGGCGTTGTTGCAAAGCCTGCGGGCCGAGTTGCCGTATGACCGCGGCGCCGTTTTCGTGCGCGCCGAGGGTGGCCGGCTCGTCCCACTTGCTCTGGACGGCGCCAGCTTCGTCGACTGGGACACCTCGCTCGCCGACGACACGCCGCTGGGCCGGGCCTGGGAGGCGACCGGACCGACGGTTGCCGCGGGACCGCTCGGCGAGCGGGCGGCCGAGCCGGCCCTGATCGACGCGATCGAGCTGGCGATCGACGAGGCNNGCCAACCTGGTCAACGAGGCGGCGCTGCGGCTCGAGACCGCGCTGCTGTTCGGCGAGGTGCGTTCGATCGCGACGTCGGAAGAACGCAGACGACTGGCTCGCGAGATCCATGACGGCATTGCCCAGGAACTCGCCTCGCTCGGATACGCGGTCGACGACCTGGTAGCCGAGGCGTCGGCCAGTGAAGACGGCAAGCGCCGCTCCGCGGTACCGATCTCCGACATCCTGCGCAAACTCAGGGGCGAGATCACCCGCATGGTGAGCGAGTTGCGACTGTCGATCTTCGACCTCCGCAGCGAGGTCCAGGCACAGGTCGGCCTCGGCAGCGCGCTGTCCGACTATGTGCGGGCGGTCAGTGTCGGGACGACGTTCTCGGTGCACGTGATCCTCGACGAGGCACCCGACCGGCTGCCGATCGCGGTCGAGGCCGAGTTGCTGCGCATCGCGCAAGAGGCGATTACCAACGCCCGCAAGCACGCCAAGGCCGAGCACCTGTGGGTCACCTGCCGGGTCGACCCGCCGTTCGCCCACCTGCGGGTCGAAGACGACGGCAACGGGCTCGGCAGCAAGCGCCACGACAGCTTCGGCCTCGAGGTGATGCGCGAGCGGGCCGCCCGACTCGGTGGCCAGCTCACCATCGGCTCCCGCGATCCGCACGGCACCTTCGTCGACGTCCGGCTCGGCGAGCGCCGGACAGACGCCGACGCCGACGATCTAGACCCCGACGCGAGCGCCGCAGCCGCGGGATTCGGGCACGGCACGGTAGCGTCCCCCCAGGAAGTACACATGGCGAGCGCAGAACGCCGGCACGACGACGAGGAGGAAAGCCGAGATGGTCGCAACAGTGCTGCTCGTTGACGACCACGAGCTGATCCGCCAAGGCCTTCGCCGGGCGTTCGAGCGGACCGATGACTTCACCGTCGTGGCCGAGGCTGCCTCAGTGGCCGAAGCCGTGGCCGCCGCCAAGCAGCATGACCCCGACGTGGTGGTTGTCGACGTACGGCTGCCTGACGGCAACGGCCTCGACGTGGCGCGCATGCTCCGCAGCCAGAACGACGACATCGGCATCGTGGTGCTGACGATGTACGCCGGCGACGAGCAGTTGTTCGGCGCGCTCGAGGCCGGGGCGTCGGCCTTCGTCGCGAAGGACGCACCGGCCGAGGACGTCGTCTCGGCGGCCCGGCACGCCGTCGTGTCGCCTCGTTCGTTCTCCGCCGCCGACCTGGCCGAGGCCATGCGCCGCCGGCTCACGCCGTCCGGGCCGCAGTTGAGCCCTCGCGAGCGCGAAGTTCTGCAGCTTCTCGCCGACGGTCTCGGGGTCTCGGCGATCGCGCGCCAGCTCTACATCAGCGAGTCGACGACGAAGACGCACATCTCCAAGCTCTACGAGAAGCTCGGGGCGGCGAACCGGGCGCAGGCGCTGATGTCGGCAATGCGGCTAGGGCTGATCAAGTCGGCCGAGTCCTAGGCCGCAGCGCGCGCCCGCTGTGGTGCTGGGGCGCACAATAGTCCGAATTGCCTACCATTTACATCCCCCATCGGTACGCCATTTTCGACCAGCTGTCCGATACCGGCTAGGGGCCATCCGGAGCAGGCTCATGAGGCTAGGTGGGTCACGCCCCGCGCTTGGCCCGACACCGTACGCAACCGTTTCACGGTCGATTCCCCTCGGAGGTTCGTCAATGATCGCCTACTTGCGGGCAGTTCGCCGCTATGCGAAAGACGATGGCGCCTCCGCCGTCGAGTACGGCCTACTGGTCGCCGCCATCGCCGCCGTGATCGTCGTGATCGTGTTCGCGCTCGGAGGGCTAGTCCGGGACAAGTTCCAGTCGACGTGCAACGCCATCGACACCGGCGGCACAAACACGGCCACTGCGCAACAGGGCAACTGCTAGTCCGGCTCCCTAGGAGACTCGGCCACGATGACCAGAGCTCGCCTCCGCAAGTTGCGCACCGCAACTGGGGACGAAGGCGCGTCGGCGGTTGAGTATGCCCTCATCGTGGTCAGCATCGCGGCGGTGATCGTGCTGATCGTGGTTTCGCTCGGAACGGTCGTGAACCACTCGATCACCAAGAGCTGCGACACCATCAAGGGAACCTTGAACGCCGACCAGTCGAAGTGCGTGCCGTAGCGGCGTCAGGCCGTGTCAACTTGGGCCGCGGATGACCGGATCGTCCGAACTCTGTCCTTGAGATGCCCAGCCAGCATCCGGCGTAGCTCCGGCACATCAACGACCAATGCGTTGATCAGCGACTCCGGAGTGATGGTCATCAGTGCCGCCAAAAGGTGCTCTGAGGTCGTCAGGAACGCGTTGTGCGACGGCCGATCACGTTACGGCGCCCAGCAGCGCCGCGAGTTTCGTGGCGGCCGCGTCCCAGGTCCATTCGTGTTCGACCCATTCGCGGCCTGCCGCGCCCATAGCCTTGGCGCGCACGGGCTCCTCGAGCAGCTCCACGATCGCGAGCGCGACCGCAGCGACATCGGTGCCGTCGACGACGTGACCAGTCTCCCCGTCACGTACTGCGTCGGGCGCGCCACCCGATTGTCCTGCGATTACTGGAAGTCCGGTAGCCGACGCCTCGAGGTACACGATGCCGAGCCCCTCGACGTCCAGCCCGCCTCTTCTTGTTCTACACGGCATCGCGAGCACCTCGCCGGCGTCGTAGTGCGCGGGCAGTTCCGACAAGGGAACAGGCCCGGTGAACCGGACTGCGCTGCGGACTCCTTCGCGATCGGTGATCGTCTCGAGGCGCTTACGATCTGGTCCGTCGCCGACTATGAGCAGGGCTGCATCGGGTACCGACTTCAGCACGGTAGGCATCGCGCGCAGTAGCACGTCCTGGCCCTTGCGCGGAACCAACCGCGACACGCACACGATGACCCGGCGATCGCGAAGCCCGTAACGCTGCCGCACGACGTCACCGCCCGAACCCGGCTTGAAGAACGTCGCATCGACACCCGGCGCCAGCCGCTCGAGACGCGCTTGCGCGTGCGGCGAGAGCGCGCGTGAGAGACGGCCTTTGGTGTAGTCGCCGAGATAGGTCATGACGTCGACGCGGTCGCCGATCGTCCGCAAGAGTTGGCGCGCGACCGGCAGTTGTGCCCAACCTGCCTCGTGGCCATGCGTGGTCGCCACGATGCGGCGCGCACCGGCGTCGCGAAGTCGGCTGCCGAGCAACCCGAGCGGTGCCGCTGCACCAAACCACACGGCGTCGCATCCGTGCTCCGAAAGCAGCGCTTGCGCGCGACGCGCGACGGTCGGGACGGGCAGCATCAGCGAGGTGGGGTGCCGCACGACAACGAAGTCCTGGACGGCGTCGAAAGCGGCCGCACCTTCCCACGCCGGTGCGTAGACGACTACGTGCTCGAGCCGAGACGCGAGGGCATGCACGAACGCTTGGATCCCACCGGCGCGCGGCGGAAAGTCGTTCGTGACGACCAGCGTCCGCGTCACCAGCCGCTCACGGTGCCGCGGCTGGTGATCACGGCCTCATCGTAAAGCGACGAGCCCGTTCGATCAGGGTCTTGACGCTCCGGCAAAGTCGCGGCGACCGCCGAAGGACGTGACCCTGATGCGCGCACCTGTGTAGGGAGCCTCGATCATCTGACCGCCGCCGATGTAGATACCGACGTGGTGGATCGGCCGCCCGAAGAAGACCAGGTCACCGGGCTGCAGGGCGTTGCGCGCCACGTGCTTGGTCGAGGCGTACTGACCCGCCGCGTTGTGGCCGAGCGCGACGCCTGCGGCACCCCAGGCCCGCATTGTCAGCCCTGAGCAGTCGAACGTGGCATTGCCCGCGGCGCCGTAGTGGTAGGGCTTGTTCAGCTGGGCGAATGCGAAGCGAACTGCCGCCGCCGCACGACCGTCGGCCATGGCGGGAAGCGGGACGCTGACGGGCGCAGCCACCGACCTGACGGCCGGCAGTGCGACTCGCGTCTGCGACCGACTGGCCCGCACCGCAGCCGCAGCGTCGGCGCTCTGCGCGTTGAGTACTGCCTGCTGCTGAGCGACAAGGGCGTCGATCGTCTTCTGCTGGGCCTTCAAAGAAGCCTCAAGCGCCTGGACACCGATCAACGCCTGCGTTGCCGATGTCTTCGTCTGAGCCAGCTTGTTGCGAGCAGCAGTCGCCTGCCGCAGCTCCTCGGAGCGGGAGGCGGCAATGCGCTGCATGGTCCCGGCACTGTTCAGAGCGGTCTGCGGGTCCTTGGCGAACAACACACTCTGGACGCCGTCGAGGTTGCCCGACTTGTACGCGCTGGCCACCACCGCGTCGACGAGCGTCTGGGTGCCGTCGACGGTCTGCTGGGCCACAGCGATCGCCGCCTGCTGAGCGGTCAGCCGATGCTGCGCCGCGGTGAGCTGGTCTTGGGCGGCGTCGTACTTCTCGACCAGGATCTCGGCCTTGTCGGACAGCGCCTGCAGCTGGGTTTGCGCCGCTGCGGCGGAGACCTTGGGGTCTGCGAGCGCGGAGCCGGCGGGAACGGCCGCGAGTGCGGCCAGCGAGGCCAGACCGGCGGTCGCCGCGAGCACAGCTCGACGCGTCAGATGACGGACACGGGAGGGTACGACAGAACTAGGGGACGCCACGAGGGCAATCTCCTTCTTCCTCGGCGCCGACCAAGTTAGCTGACGGGTTAGGGCTGGAAGCTGCCCCTCAGAGCGACGGAATCAACCGTCGACCTGATTCACCCCGATGGAGATCGGGTCCCCGGCTTCGATCTTCCTGGCCATGTGCCCACAGTCATGAGGAGCGGAGCTCCTGATGGCCAATGTCACGGTCAAGAAGATCAAATTAGGCGCAGGTACCGCCGCCGCACTGATCACGACTACAAACGGTTACCTACCGGCAGGTTAGCAGCAGCTGTACGGAAGCCCTATTAGGAGGCCACCGACCGGGTGACGAGCCGCAGCGGCGGCACCAGCCCTTGATCGGCAAGCGCCGAAATGGCCGCTTGCTCAGCGGCGTCGAGTTCGACGCCGACCGGGGGCACGCCGAGCAGGACCGTGACGACGCAGTCGCCGCAAGCCAGGCCGCGGACTTCGCAGCTGTCGCAGTCGATGATCACCGGGACTCCTTCGCTCGCTCGGGTGGACCAAGAACGACCGTACGGACCCCCACTGACACTTTCCGTTGACCGCGACCACGCGCCCTCTTACGCGCTGATCATGCAGTTGTTGTCGCGGCGCGCGAGCGTGGCGCGACAACAACTGCATGATCGCGATCGGGGTTCAG
>PLCK01000162.1:0-27949 GCA_003134755.1 Actinomycetota bacterium
CGCCGCAAATATCTGCCCAAGCTGATTTCCGGCGAGCATGTCGGCGCGCTGGCGATGTCGGAGCCGGGCGCCGGCTCGGATGTCGCGTCGATGCGCACGCGGGCCGACAAAAAAGGCGACCGCTACATTCTCAATGGCTCGAAGATGTGGATCACCAACGGGCCTGACGCAGACATTGCAATCGTATACATGCGCACTGCCCCGAAGGACCAGGGCTCGAAGGCGATGACCGCCTTCCTCGTCGAGAAAGGCATGAAGGGCTTCACCACCGCCCAGAAGCTCGACAAGCTCGGCATGCGCGGCTCCAACACGTGCGAGCTCGTCTTCCAGGATTGCGAGATCCCCCAGGAGAGCGTGCTCGGCCAGGTGAACGGCGGCTCGCGCGTACTCATGAAGGGCCTCGACACCGAGCGCACCGTCCTTTCGGGAGGGCCCCTCGGCATCATGCAGGCGGCGATGGACCTCGTCATTCCCTACCTGCACGAGCGCAAGCAGTTCGGCCAGCCCATCGGCACCTTCGAGCTGATGCAAGGCAAGCTCGCCGACATGTACACGAAGCTGCAGGCCTCGCGCGCGTTCAGCTATCGCACCGCGCAGGCGCTCGACGCCGGGCGCGGGCGCGCCGCGCGCAAGGATGCCGCCGCGTGCCTTCTCTTTTCCTCGGAGAACGCGGTGCAGGTGGCCCTGGAGGCGATCCAGGCGATGGGCGGCAACGGCTACATCAACGACTTTCCCGCCGGACGATTGCTACGGGACGCCAAGCTCTACGACATCGGCGCCGGCACCAACGAGATCCGCCGCATGTTGATCGGGCGCGAGCTCTTCGAAGAATCGGTTTGAACCGGAGGCAGTAATGGCTGAAAGCATCGTCATCGTCGGAGCCAAGCGAACGCCCATCGGCTCCATGCAGGGCAAGTTCAATTCGGTCACGGCTTCCCAGCTGGGATCGGGGGCGATCAAGGCCGCCATCGAGCAGGCTGGCGTGAAGCCCACCGAAGTCGACGATCTCATCTTCGGCAACGTCCTCGGCGCGGGCCAGGGCCAGGCGCCCGCGCGCCAGGCTTCGCTCGGCGCGGGCCTGCCGCTTGGCGTCGGCTGCACCACCATCAACAAGATGTGCGGCTCCGCGATGAAGGCCACGATGATGGCCGCCGATGAGCTCTCCTCGGGCAACGCCACCATCGTAGTGGCGGGCGGCATGGAGTCGATGACCAACGCGCCGCACCTGTTGCCGAAATCGCGGCAGGGCTACAAGTTCGGGTCTGTCGAACTCCTCGACTCGATGGCGTTCGACGGGTTGACCGATCCTTTCGACCATCTCGCGATGGGGGAGTCGACCGAGCACCACAACGGCAGGCTCAACATCGGCCGCGAGGAGCAGGACGAGTTCGCCGCGCGGTCGCACCAACGTGCTGCGCTCGCGCGCAAGAACGGCCTGTTCGACGACGAGATCGTCGCGGTACCGGTCGCCCAACGCCGCGGCGAGCCCCTCCTGATCGGCGAGGACGAAGGCATCCGCGCCGACACCACCGTCGAGTCGCTGGCGAAACTGCGACCGGCGTTCGGCGCCGAGGGCACGATCACCGCCGGCAGCTCCTCGCAGATCTCTGACGGCGCCTGCGCATTGCTTGTCACGTCGCGTCAGATCGCCTCCGAGCGCGGGTGGACCGTGCTCGCCGAGATCGGCGCGCACGGTGTGGTGGCCGGTCCGGACAACTCGTTACATTCGCAACCGTCGAGGGCGATCGCCCGCGCCCTCGAGCGCGAGGAGATGTCGGTCGACCAGGTAGACCTCTTCGAGATCAACGAGGCGTTCGCCGCGGTCGCGATCCAGTCGATGCGCGAACTGAAGGTCGACGCCGAGTCGGTCAATGTCAACGGCGGCGCAATCGCGCTCGGACACCCGATCGGCATGTCGGGTGCCCGTCTTGCTCTGCATCTGATCTACGAACTGCGGCGCCGCGGCGGCGGTGTCGGCGTGGCTGGCCTCTGCGGCGGCAGCGGCCAGGGTGACGCTCTTGTTCTGCGCGTCGCAAGCGCCTGACCGGGGTGACGCACATCGGCCCGCTGATCGACGCTGCGAAACAGCGTGATCCGCGGGCCGTAGCGAAACTGATCTCGATGGTCGAGGACGCCGATCCGGCGCTGCCGGGCGTGATGTCAGCGCTCCTCGGGGCCGGCGTTCAAGCCGGCCCGGCCTACATCATCGGCATGACCGGTGCACCCGGGGTCGGGAAGTCGACCACGACGTCCGCGCTGATTGCGCATTGGCGGTCGCGGTCGTTGGTGGTCGGTGTGCTCGCCGTCGATCCGACGTCGCCCTTCACGGGCGGAGCGCTGCTCGGCGACCGGGTGCGCATGCAGGTGCACGCGACCGACGCCGAGGTGTTCATCAGGTCGATGGCATCGCGCGGGCAGCTGGGCGGCATGGCGGCGGCGACTCCGAACGCGGTCCGCATTCTCGAAGCGGTCGGCTTTGGCGTCGTCCTCGTCGAGACCGTCGGCGTGGGCCAAGCCGAGGTCGATGTGGCGGCGACAGCGGACACGACGGTCGTGCTGCTCGCACCTGGGATGGGTGACGGCGTGCAGGCGGCGAAGGCCGGGCTGCTCGAGGTGGCCGACGTCCTGGTCGTGAACAAGAGCGACAGGGACGGCGCCGACGATGCGGTGCGTGAGCTGCGGCAGATGGTGTCGACCACGAGCGATCGGCAGCCCGGCAGTTGGCGGCCGCTCGTTGTGCGCACGGTCGCGACTGCTGAAGGTGGTATCAGCGAGCTGATCGAGGCGATCGAGGCGCATCGGGCTTGGCTGAACGCGTCGGGCGACGGCGAGCGGCGACGGCAGGCGCGGGCCGCTCACGAGATCCGGGCGATCGCGCTAGCCATGCTTTCGTCGCGCATCGGCTTGCGCCCCGACGACCCACGCCTTGCAGAACTCGCGTCGGACGTCGCCGCCGGCCGTATCGACGCCTATGCCGCCGCCGTCCAGCTCGTCAGCTCGGTGTCGTGACTGCGGCTTCGGTTCCTGCCGCTTCCTCGACCTCGAGCAGTGACGCCTCGTGCCGCTGCGCCAGGTAGGCGGCATGGCCGCCGCGGATGCCGAATAGCCGCTTCGTGAGCAACAGGTAGACCACCGCCGCAACGTTCAGCAGGAACGCGCCGAGCTTGAAGTAGCTGAATCTGTGGATCAACTCGTATACCTCGTAAGGCAGGAACATCGCGGTCGCAACGACCGCGAAGTACTCGCCCCAGCGCTTCAGCAGCCACAGGCCGACGGCTTCGACGAGTTCGATGACGGCGTAGATCGCAAGGATCCAGGCGACGACGTGCAGCGTGTGCGGCTTGATGAGCAGCAGTCGCCGGATCTCGGCGACGATCGACGACTTGTCGAGGTCGTACCCGAACGCCTTCGCGAGCGGCTTCGCGGCCGGGAGCTTGTCCTCGAACAGCTGCCGCAGGCCGTTCTCGCTATTCGCGTACCGCACGAGTCCGTAGGCCGCGGCGGCGACGATGAGGCCGCGGATCGCCCGTTCGACGGCGAGAAACCGCAACACGAAAGCGTCGCGGAGAGCACGCCCGCGCAGTACCTCAGGCGCCTCGTTCGCTGGGCCTGATCCGGCGGGTGGCCCGACGACGAAGTCGCCGCAGCGAAGACACCGCCACGCCTCTCCGGCAGGGGTCTGAACGTGGAGGCGGTCACGCAGGTCGACCTCGTCAGGTGCGTAGGTGATGTGCCCACGCCGTCCGCAGGTCCGCAGGCTCCAGTCCACGGGGTGAAGCGTAGGGGAGCGATAGGTTGCGTCCGTGGCCAAACCGCTTGATTTGCCGTTCGATCCGATCGAACGAGCGGCCGAGCGCTGGGAAGAGACGTGGGGCCCGGCGTCCGCGATGCGGGTCGCGACGTCGATCATGCGCGGACAGCAGATCCTGCTGGCGCGCTACGACGAGCTGCTCAGGCCGTACGGTTTGACGTTCGCTCGGTACGAGGTCTTGGTGTTGCTCCGCTTCTCCCGGTACGGAGCGCTACCGCTGGGGCGCATCGGCGAGCGGCTCATGGTGCATCCGACCAGTGTCACGAACTCCATCGATCGGCTCGAGAAGGCAGGCTTCGTCGAACGCCGCCCCAACCCGCGCGACGGGAGGGGAACCCTGGCCGCGATCACCGCACCCGGTCTCGATGTCGTCGAGGGCGCCACCGCAGACCTGATGGCGGCCGATTTCGGCCTCGGCAGCCTCGACGAGCCGAGTCGGACGTCGTTGGTTGACGCGCTACGGACGCTGCGCATCGACGCCCGCGACTTTGCCGGCTGACAAACTCAGCCGTCCGGTCGAATTGATCGACTCGGACGCCTCATTGTCGCGAACGCTCATTCTCGCAAATGCGCCGGCGGCCCTCCGGCGCAACTCCCTGCCGACGACACGTCGTCGTCACCGGCAACGCCGCGCGTGCAGGGACGCGTCGAGCGTGCGTAATCTGCCATACCGCTCCCGAGTATGGTCACTCGCAGAGTCGGCGCGTCAGGCGCGCAAGTCTGCAGCGTGCCAACGGTCCATGAACAGACGATCTACGAGGGCCGCGTCCAAATGGTCGTTTGTGAGATCACGATGTCTCGCGGTTTCAGTCCTCGGATATCGATACGTGGCCAGGCGCGGAGTGCTTCGGACAAGGGTGGTAACGCGGTCTCTGGGAGTCGTCGAGAAGCAGCATTCCCCCGGGTTTGACGTAGTACATGGCCTCCAGGCCGCACGCGGCTCGGGCGCGTCCATCGATGATCACAAGATCGAAGGACTCCTTCGGGTAATCGCGGATCGCCGCGACGTACTCGTCGTAGAAGCCCGGCGCGCTGCCCGAGTTGATAGTGCCTTCGGGGGGTCGGTTGGCGCAAGATCACGTTCGCGGCCGAACTAGCCACTGTTTCATACCATTGCGGGTCGTGCTCAACGCTAGTGACTCTCGCTCCGAGCGAAGTAAGCCAGTGCGTTGAACCTCCTGAGCCGTATTCGAAAACGGCTGCTCCAGGGGAGATGCGGGATGCAACGAGCGGGAGAGTGGGTCGCGGCCACCATGGCTCCCGGAAGCTGTCAGGCGGCCGTCGGCGTACTCGCCACCAATCAGGGAGATAGACGATCTGCCGGGGTTCTTTTATGAGCGCCCAGGTCAGGGTCTTGACAGAACTGAAGTGAGGCATTCCGTCAGCGTGCACGAATGGCAGCATCTTGGCTAGAGGTCGCGAGGTAGGGGTCACCCGCCAAAGTCCATAGGGAACCAGCGCGTCCCACAGACCACGAGGCGTAGCCAAGCTGCGATGGCTTAGGTCACGGAGGCTTCCTCCCCCGCTGCTTCTCCGACTTCGAGCAGCGAGGCCTCGTGCCGCTCGATTTCATATGCGGGATAGCCACCCCGAATGCCGAACAGCCTCTTCGTCCACAGCAGGTAGATGACCGCGGCGACGTTGATGATGAACGCGCCGACCCTGATCGCCGTGACCTTGTCTGCGATGTCGTAGATCTCATAGGGCAGGAAGATCGCCGTGGCAATGGCAGCGAAAGGACTCACCCCAGCGCTTCAACAACCACAGGCCAACCGCTTCGCACAGTTCGATGGCGGCGTAGATCGCTTAGCAAGATGGCGATCAGGTGCAAGGTCGACGGCTTCATGAGGAGCAACTTACGGATCTCGCGAACGACAGAGGAGTTGTCGAGGTTGGAGCCGAACGCCTTCGCGAGCGGCTGAGCGGCCGAACCCTCGCGACGGCCGCGGCACCCTGGCGGCGATTGCCGACGGCGGTCTCGCCGTCGTCGAGGCTGCTGCCTCCGATCTGATGGCGGCGGGTTCGGCCTCGACGCTCTCGCCGAGCAGGAGCGTGGCGATGTCCTCACGGCGCTACGCACTCTGTCGCCTCGAGGGGGGACTTCACCGACGACAGCTCGTAACTCTGCCGCGTTATGCGCGGCCTAGCTTTGAGCCGCTAGATAGTCGGGCGTCCTACTATCGACGGTGTGGACGCTGCAGACATTCAGGGGAGCGCTGATCGCTGGGCGCACCGCCTCTCGCGCACCGAGGCATCAGCGCGGACGACGCTGGGCGGCCTTCCGATCGAGCCGGCATACGGGCCGGCGGATTCGCCGCCTGAGGATTTCGCGCGCATCGGGTCGCCGGGGGAGTACCCGTTCACCAGGGGCCTGCATTCGACGGGTTATCGCGGGCGCCCCTGGACGATCCGGCAGTTCGCCGGCTTCGGCAATGCCACGCAGACGAACCAGCGCTACCGGGCGATCCTCGGCGCGGGCGGCGGTGGGCTCTCCGTCGCTTTCGACATGCCGACCTTGATGGGCCGCGACTCCGATGACCCGCAGGCCAGGGGCGAGGTAGGGCACTGCGGTGTCGCGATCGACTCGGCGTCCGACATGGAGTTGCTGTTCGACGGCATCCCGCTCGGCGACGTCACGACGTCGATGACGATCAGCGGACCCGCCGTCCCGATCTTTTGCATGTATGTCGCTGCCGCTGAACGACAGGGCGTCGCTCACGGGCAGCTCAATGGCACGTTGCAGACCGACATCTTCAAGGAATACATGGCGCAGAAGGAATGGCTCTTCACGCCGCAGCCGCACCTGCGGCTCATCGGCGACCTGATGGAGTTTTGCGCACACGAGATGCCCGACTACAAGCCGCTGTCGGTGTCGGGCTATCACATCAGGGAGGCCGGCTCGACCGCCGTCCAAGAGCTGGCCTTTACACTCGCCAACGGTTTGGCCTACGTCGAGCTTGGGCTTTCCAGAGGGCTGGACGTCGATGTGTTCGCGCCGCAGCTTTCGTTCTTCTTCGACGCGCACATCGATTTCTTCGAGGAGATCGCGAAGTTCAGAGCAGCGCGCCGGATCTGGGCTCGGTGGATGCGCGACGTCTACGGAGCAAAGACCGAGAAGGCGCAGTGGCTGCGATTCCACACCCAGACTGCGGGAGTGTCGCTGACGGCGCAGCAGCCCGACAACAATGTCGTGCGCACGGCGATCGAAGCGCTGGCCGCCGTGCTCGGCGGGACTAACTCGTTGCACACCAACGCTCTCGACGAGGTGCTCGCGTTGCCGAGTGAGCGGGCGGCGTCGATCGCGCTACGCACTCAGCAGGTGCTGATGGAGGAGACCGGCGTCACGAACGTCGTCGACCCGCTCGGCGGCTCGTGGTTCGTCGAAGCGCTCACCGATCAGGTCGAGGCCGAGGCGGAGAAGCTCTTTGCGAAAATCAGGGCGCTCGGTGGTGACACCACGATGACGGCGGGCATCTTGCGTGGCATCGAAGACGGCTGGTTCAACGGCCTGATCGCCGACGCCGCTTACCACCAGCAGGAGGCGTTCGAGTCAGGCGAGCGGCACGTCGTCGGCGTCAACGTGTTCACCGACGAGTTCGAGCCGCCGCTGGAGATCATGCGGGTGTCGCACGAGGTCGAGCGCGAGCAATGTGCGGCCCTTGTCGTCAGGCGAGCGCAGCGCGATCAGGCCAAGGTCGACGCATCGCTGCGTACGGTGCTCGAGGTCGCCCGATCCGATGGGAACATGGTGCCCCCGATGCTCGATGCGGCTCGCGCGGAGGCCACCCTCGGCGAGATCTGCGGCCTGCTCGTCGCCGAGTGGGGGGCTTACACCGAGCCGGCCCGGTGGTGATTCGCCAGCCACGTCGCGGCGTGCTTGTGGGTCACTTCGGCGCACAGACCTTCGCACCGGGGGCATGGTGGGCGGCAGCGACGGCGGCCTTCTCTTGAGTTGCGTACGTGTCGTGGTACTGCCCCGAACGGTCTTGATCGAAATACGTGTGAGCTTCGTATATGACTGCGTCGGCCGGATCCTTGATCCAAGCCCGCGGTGTCAACGATGCAAACGAGCCAGTCGCGGAGTAGTTATATCCCTCGATCCAAACGTCGTGTCGATCGCCGGTCTTGCGAATGGCGCTCACCACGGCCTGCGATGCGAGCTCCCAGGTCTTCGGGGAGCTTCCGTCCGTTGCCGGAAGAGCGACGGGCTCATTAATGATGTCCCAACCGGCGATCGCCGGGTACGTACCAAATGCTTTGACCAGCGACGACCACACGTTTGCGAGACCCGCCGCCGGAAGCTCGCTTGACCCAAGATGAAGGGTTGTCACGGCGGTGGGTGATTGGACACTGCCCGCGTCGTACTGGCCGAAGTTGTGAAGATCCAGCACCACCGACAGTCCGGCGTTGTTCGCATCGGTGAGGTATCGCGCCACCTCGGCAACTGCCTGTTGATCGAGCGGTCCATTCAACTGTGGCTGTAGCCGCTCCCAGCGAATGGGTAGTCTGACTAGCCGAATACCCTGTGCGGCCAAGAACTGCAGCGACTGCGCGCCGTCAAGATGCCAGGCGGTGCCATAGTCACCCGGGTTCGCATTCGAGAAACCGGCCGGCGTGCCGAACTCTCCGCCGACGTCGTTCACACCGATGAGGCGCGACCCCTTGTTAGCGTCGAGCATGAGTTGTAGCTGCGGCCCGATCGCCGTGAGTGGGCCGGCCGTGCCAGAGGGTGGGTTCGCGATCCGAAGGTTGTATGACGGCGGCAGCCACTCGCTCGCGGCCCACAACAACACCGTCAGCTTCGCCTCACGAGCTACTTTGTCCCATTGCGTCGCGACCGCGCTCCATTGACTCACGTCTCCGGTCGCGGGCCAGCCGACCTCGCCTACTGCTCCGCGCACGTGATTGGTGTTGGCCCAGTTCACGAAAGAGCGAAGATCCGCGACAGCGTCGGTCGTAAGGGCATCACCGCACGCGACTGGACTCTGCGAACGGCCGCTGCACGCGCCTGTCAGTAAGCCCGCGATGACCAGGAAGCCGCAGATCGTCGGACGTTGCCACCTTCGCCGCAAATCCCGCGCGTCAGCTGTCACGTCACATGTCCCTGTTGTGATGTCGTCGGCCGGTGACGTCAACCGCCGAGTGTCATCATCGCGCGTAACTCGCTCTCGGTATTAACAGACGCCGGATCGGATGCGTCACCCGATAGACCGTGGGGCGTCTTCTCCCAGACGTGGGCACGCCGCACGAGCTGCGACACAGCGCGATAGGTCGCGAGCGACGCCATGAGCCAGTAGATCGGCGATAGCAGCGCTGCGCCGACAAGATGCCAGCGTTGGCGGTTGTGCACGGCCGCGAGGTGCAGGTAGATAAAGAGAATGACACTCGTAGCGAAGACGACAACGGAGAGGTACAGCACATAGCGCGGAAACAACCGGAGAACCCAGTTGGCACGTGTGCACATGTAGTAGGTGAAGAGTGCACCGTAGATCGGGTAGAGCAGGTTGGTCAGAGGGGTGCCACCCAACAGCAGGTGCATCGCGGTCGCGCCTCGTATACCGCCGCGCTTTCGAACGGCTGATCCACGGGTGTGCACGAGCCAGGTTTGGATATAGCCCTTGACCCAACGGGTGCGCTGTCGAATCCACGGTCTGAACGAAGCGCAAGCTTCCTCAAGGGTCGTCGAATCTAGGATCGCCGTACGCCAACCAGCCACCCAGAGCCGGACTCCGAGATCTGCATCCTCGGTGACGTTGTACGGGTCCCATCCACCAAGGGCACGCAGAGCCTCTATCCGGAAGTGGTTGCTGGTGCCGCCGAGCGGCACCGGGCCATCGCGGTCGGCGAGACCCGGAAGCAATAAGTCAAACCAGAAGTTGTATTCGACCGTGAAAAACCGCGCCAGCAGGTTGTGGTCGTGATTGTGATAGTCGAGCCGAGCTTGCAGGCAGACGATCTCAGACGGAGCCGTTGCGAACACTGAGGCCGCAAGGGCCATCTGATCCGGGTCGGGCCGGTCCTCAGCGTCGTAGATAACGAGAAGATCGCCGGTCGCGTGTGCGAGCCCCACGTTGCATGCGCGTGGTTTGGTTCTCGGCGTGCCAATCGGCACAATCACGGCACGAAAGTTATCGGGCATACTGAGGGCTGCGTAGGCCGCGCGAGTCTCGGCGTCGTCCTCCTCAAGCAGGAATAGCACTTCGTACCTGTCCATTGGATATGTCATCCGACCGAAATGCCGCACAAGCCGGCTCAGCATCTCGCTCTCANNCGAGGACGGTGTATCGCGGCAAGTCGTCGTCGGCTAGACGCCTCCCCAAGTACGAAGGCGCCTCACGCTTCGCGCGTCGGAGGCTCGCTCGTACCAAGAGTGCTTTGTATCCAACACTGAGAAACAGCACTCCAGTCGTGGCCGCGACGAAGATCACCGCTGCCAGGTGAGCGTCGATGGCAACCCCGGCGGCGGCCAGAACGGCGAGCGTCACCGCCCAGACTTGCTGCCGTCGCGTCATGACGGTCGCAGCACGCTGATTCGCACGCTGCACTGCGACAGCTGCGTGCTTGGGTCGCTCGCGCGTCCTCACGATGCCTCCCAAAGCTGGTATCCGCCATGGTCGTACCTGAGGCTGAATCCTTCGCCGGGCAGCCTCGCACGAAGCGGGGCCAGATTCAAAGGAGCGTCTGGCTCCATGAAGACGTAGCGCACGTGGCCACGTGGGTGTTCAAACGCCGGCCCGAACTGCTTTGGATTGAACTGCGTGATGAAGTCGGATGCACTCAACCCAGTTCTCCAAATGATGGTGTCTCCACTGCCTGGACTGAAAGTGAGCACCTTGCCACTCTTGTAAAAGCCTTTGAAGATTTGGCCGACCGACTCGTTGCGCAGCACTACACCACGCTGCGACTTTGGCGGCACAGTGACCGCGTGCATCTGGGGTATGGCAAACCAGGCCAAGCTCACGACGATTGCGCTGCACACGGCTATCTGTCGAGTTCGCGTATTCCCGGCAACCAAGGCAGCGGCCGCTGCGACGAAGGGCCCGAGCCACAGGCCGTAGCGCACGTTCAGATATGCGGCTAGCGGGTCCCGCAAGTGGGTCAGCGCTGCATATGTCGGAGACCCGATTGCGCCACTCCAGAGCATGGTTACGATCGCGAGCCCCCCGGCTGCAAGTCCCGCTCCGGCGGGCGACACGAAACGTCGGCGGGCAACAGCGATAATGAGCACAGCGATGGCAAGCGCAGTCGGCACTGGCCCGAACACGTCGAGAACGGCTGATCCGTAGTTCACTATCGCGAACAGCAAGTTGTGGGGGCGGCCAGCGAGAGCGCCCGGGAGAGTATGAGCACCACCGCGAGCAGCGACATGCAGAAAATAGAGCGGGTCATGTTGTATGAAGAAGCACCAAAGTAGCCACAGGATGCATGGATACGCAGCCGCAACGGCGTATGTGACGCAGACGAAGCGCACCCGCGCCCATTCGTAGCCGCGACGTCGCGTTACGACCACCAGGCATGCCGGACCGTAGATGACGAGACCCCAAGCCCCGTAGGTTGCAAATGCGGCAATGCCCGCGAAGGTGCCCGCCACGCCGATGTCCCGAAATCTCAGAGTGCGTGAAGCGCGGACCAGCGTGGCGGCGGCCCATGTGACCGATGCGACGATCGAGGTCTCCATCATCGGAATCGAACCGAGATAGAGCATGTTGGGGTTTGCTCCGAGAGCGAAACCGGCGATCGCACCCGCACGCCGAGAACCGGTCAGCTCGACGCCGAGCCTGTATGCACCTCCGACAGCGGCGAGATAGAAGAGTCCAGCGGGAATTGTTCCGGCCCAGCCAGATCTGTACAGGGATCCAAACCACGCGAAAGGAAGCTCGGACAGCTGAAAGAGCGGTGGCCAGTACTGCCCGATCTGGCCAAAGCCGGGGCTGACAGAGTCGACAACTCGGCGGGCATGAAGCAAGTGCGCTGCCTCGTCGCCGTTGAGCCCAACGAGATGAGAAGAGTGGACGATGAGCCAAGAGGACGCGAGCGCGAGCACCGCTAGCACCATGAGCGCCCGTGGCCACCAGATGGACCCCGCTGGCGCATCTTTCGCCTTCTCCGGTATCACGAGTTGACGCGCTACTTGTTGATCAGAGCCGGTCAGAGTTGCGATTGCCCGTGCGGCTCGGTCGTCGCGATGCGCACGAGGAGTTCGAGGCTCGGGTGAGTACCGTCGGCTGCCAGGCAGTGGCACACTTGTCATCGCGGTTGCCCGGACTGCGACACCTGCGAGCCGTCGGACGACCTGGGTCCAAGCCCGTGATGCGCGAGTTCCACGCCGTTCAACGCAAGGGTCACCACCAGCGCGGTTGCCACAAGCCACCCTGTTGCGTTCGCGATCCATCGGGCTGGGCGCCCGAAGCGGTCACGGCCGAGTTCGTTAGTCACAACGCCTCACGTTCGCGCAGGATTCGGGCGGGTGACCCAGCCGCGATGACTCTGGGTGGAAGGTCTCGCGTCACCACCGAATTCGCGCCAACGACCGTCCCGGCTCCAATCGTGACGCCCGGAAGGACGACGACATTCACGCCGAGGAAGCAGCCATCTTCGACGGTGGTCAATCTGCCGACGGAGCTTTGCCGTTTGATCGACTGGTCGGCCATAAGCATGCCGTGGTCGGTGGAGACGATCGAGACATTCTTCGAAAACAGCACGTCCTTTCCTATTACAATGCCTCCTCCACCCCAAAACTGGCAGTAGGGGCCCACTGCGGTCCGTTCGCCGATCTGGACATAGCCGCCGTAGCTGGTGTCGATGAAGGTTCCGGCACGCAGCACTGCGTCGGCATCGATCCGGATAGCGATCGGATGAGTGCTCTTTGCATCCAGGACTACGTGATGCTCAACCGCTACGGCCTTGCCTAGGCGGATGTGCGAGGCGCCTCGGATCACGACATCCTCGAGAACCACGACGTGGTCGGCCTGCCCCAGAATCAATGGCAGGAGAAACCGACGCAACGCGATGCCGGTCGCACCCCGGCGGCGCTGGGTGAGGGTCGTCACTATGGCGAACTTTGCGTAGTCGAGCCACGAGTCCGCGCCCATCCGGCGCAAGAACTTTTGGGCATCGCTGCCGCCCAGGGCTGTGAAGTCAACAGCCTCGAGCACTTGCGCGCCTGCCAGGGTGTTCATGAGCGACCCATCAACAAGCCGAAACGTTCAAGCTCGGCCAGCGCGCCTGAAGGATCGGTCATCGACGTTCCCCTGACCCAGTCCAAGAGGCTCTTCACACCAGCTCGAAGGGATGTATGTGCCGCCCAAGCAAGTTCCCTTCGGGCAAGCGTGGAGTCCGCGATACACGCCCGCAAGTCGCCAGCACGCGTTGCCCCGTTGATCGTGTAGCCCAAGGCATCGATGGACGCTCCGGACTCATCAGCAATCGTCCTTGCCAGCTCAAGGAGAGTTATCGCTCGTCCTGACCCAATATTCATGGGCCCCTTCAACGGCACGGGTCTGTCGAGCGCGCGGCAGACTGCGTCTACTGCATCTGATACATGCAAGAAGTCCCTTAACACAAGGCCATCCTCGAAAATTGTCAGTGGTTTGCCGGCGAGCACAAGAGAGGCGAATGTCGAGGCAACGCCGACGTATGGATTCGCCGGGGTCTGGCGCGGGCCGTACAGGTTGAAGAAACGCATGCTAAGCACCGGCGTCGAATGGTGCGTGAGCAATCCAAGGACAGCCTCACCGAACGACTTCGTTGCACCGTAGACCGACAACGGTCGGGCCTCGTCTGTCTCACGTGTTGGCACCCAAGTCGTCGCCGAGCCGCATCCCGGGCAGGGAGGATCCCAGTCGCCGGCACTTGCGGCATCTCGAGTCCGAACGCGCGGTCGGACACGACCGCACGCAGTGCACTCGCGTGTCCCTTCCCCGTACACCGCGCGTGAAGATGCGAAGACAACGCGGTTGGCCTCGAGGCGCTGCGCGACGATGAGGTCAGCCAAGTACGCGGTGAGTTCGGCATTGGCGCGCGTATAAAGCGCGCCCTCATACATGGACTGCCCAGTGCCAGTCGCAGCCGCGAGATGGACGATCGCATCGAACCTCGTGGGCATGTTCGGCAGCGGTGCGTCGCGAAAGTCGCACCAGGCGTAGGTTGCCCTGGGGTTCACCCACATTGGCGCACCAGCTGGGTGCGCCTGTCGTTCGAGGTTGTCGACCACAAACACCTCGTCTCCCCGTCCGGCTAGCTTGTCGACGAGATGCGAGCCAAGGAACCCTGCGCNNACTCATCGAGACGCCTCCGAGCCGTGAGCCGCGAGGGGTGGATGCGATCTGCCTAGCCGACGTTCAAGGAGCAGGCTCCCGCCTATGAGTGCGAAGACGTAGGTGATGAGGAGATGCGCTGCGCCTGCAGCCGTGGCCTGTGCTGCGCTGGCGCCGGCATCGTAGAGGACAGCGGCGATCGTGAGTTGCACGAATGACAAACCATGGACGTTGGGGATTGCACCCGCTGCGAGAACAAGCGGCGAGCCAACGATCCCGGCGACGAATACGAGGTGCGTACCGACCGCTGTCGCGAGCGACAGAAGGAAGAGCGTGTTGCAGAAGAGATACCCAACCGTGAGAATTATGGCGGGTCCCACTCGCTCACGTCGCGAGACAACGTCGCCGAAGATGGCCAGCCCTCTTCGCACTCGCGACGAGCCGACCCGAATCCTCGGTAGGACTCGCCAAGCCAGGTATGCGCCGAGCACGACGGAGGCAGCCGCCGCCCATGCGAGCCATCCAGGCGCGTGAAGGAAGATCGGCAAGGCTACCGCCGCACATCCTGTGGTCACCGCTGCGCCGACGACCCGGTCTGCCACGACCGGCGCTGCTGCGTGAGTGCTGGCACCCCGATAGATGTCCCCGCCCACCGAGCCGGCCGGGAGCACTGTCGCGAAGAAGATTGACTCTGTGAGCGATCGGACGGCAGACCCGGCGGATCCCCTGTAGCCCTGGAGCGCCCACCATCGAAGACCGCCGAGAACATTGTTACCAATGAAGATGATGACCGCGGCCGATATGAAGGCTGATAGCCGGATGTGGGCCAGTACGTGGAAGCTGCCGTCGCGCACCGCGCGGTACGCAAAATACGCAAAGAAGCAGGCCACGAGGACGCTCAGCGCCCGGCGGACGTTCATGCGCCACCGCCGTACGCCGCGCAGAGAGCACTCAGCATCGCAGGTTCTCCGTACATCCGAAGAGCACGCTCGTATGCGTTTGTGCGACGGTTACGCAGGCCTGCGGGGTCGCCGGCGAGCCGCTGCAAGGCGGCGGCAAGTGCGGGTACGTCGCCCGGCGGCACAATTGCGCCGACTGAGTCGTCGACTATCTCGCGAATGCCCTCGACGTCTGTGCCGACGACGGGTAAGCCGGCGGCCAAATAGGCAGGTACTTTGCCTGGAATGTTGCCGCCGTAGTGTCGCGGCGCCAACGCGATGTCGGCGCGACTGAGCAACCCCGGAAGCGCGGCAAACGGCGCAGGATCGATCACCTCCACGCGATCACTCAGACCGTATGCACGTATCCGAGCCATGTAGCCTCCGCCAGGTTCACCAAACAGCACAAAACGAATCCCCGTCGTCAACTCCGCAGTGGCGATAATGTCGTCGATCCCTTGGTAGGTCTCAAGCGAGCCGGTATAGACGGCGACGATTTCGTTTGCGCGAGGTACGAGTTCGATACCACGACTGCGGCCGACCTCGAAGAATGTCGCTTCCGGGCCGTCGGGCAGCACCACCACACGTTCCGGCCGGACACCGTCGCTCACCAGATCATCTGCTCGGTGCCTCGATTGAGCGACGATGGAGTCAGCCCTTCGTACAAGCCACCGTTCCACCCTGCGAGCGAGTCGGTATCGCATACCATCGCGCGAGACCACATTCGCAAGGACCAGTTCGTCGGCCAGCGTGCCGTGGGCGTCGTAGACGATTCGACTGTTGCGCGCGAAGAGCCTCGTGACAAGAGCTATCGCAAGCCCCTCGTGGACGTGGGCGTGCAGGACGTCCGGGCGGAGCCGGCGAGCGATCCGGATCGCATCGAACGTCAAGATCAGGTCTAACACCGGCTTTTCCTTGGAGAAGCCTTGCCGCATGGAACGTGCGCGCCTGAATCCGCGAACGACGAACGCATCTGCCGGCAGATCTGCACCGTAAGTCACGACCGTGACAGTGGCGCCGGCGCGACGCGCAAGGTCAACGCCCCGTCGAGCGCGTATGGGCGTCCCGCGGTCAATGCCATAGGGAAATGGCGCGATGACCAGAACCTTCAAGCCGGCCAGCTCGAAAGGCGCGGACATGGGCGTCGACAAGGACGCAGGTGCGGTCGTCATGGGCGAGGTCCCGCGTCGTTTCGGCGCAGCCTGTAGATCGGACGATTCAGCGAGCGCCTACGCTCTTCCGTAGCGGCGCCTAACGCGACGGACGCGACCACGATTGTGACCGCAATCGCGGCGCAAAAGACACCCAGCCTCGGTGCGCCTGTGACGCCGATAGCGATGCCCAGCGCTACCCACATCATGCCTAGTGCACAGCCCAGCCACGTCGCCGCGCGCAGCGGCCGTCCGCGGAACCGGAGAAGCATCCATAGCCCAAAGATGTCTGCTGCCACCCGCGGGACACGGGACAGTCCGTAGTGGCTCTTGCCATAGCGGCGCTCGCGGTCATGAACCGGCAGCTCGACAACCTTTGCTCCGAGTCCACCAGCGAGTGCTGGCAGAAAGCGATGATCGTCGCGCATCAATGTGAGTTGCACGAGAATCTCGCGCCTGTATGCCTTGAGACTGCATCCTGAGTCGTGCAACCGAACGCCGCTGGTTCGGGCTATGACGCTGTTGGCGGCGCCCGAGACGAGCCGTCGCGCTACGGGTTCCTTGCGGTTCTGACGCCAGCCCGAGGCCACGTCAGCGCCGTTCTGCAAGCAGGCGAGAAGACCCGGGATGTCGGCAGGGTCGTTCTGACCGTCGCTGTCGGTGAGGACGACGACTTCGCCACGGGCTGCGTCGATGCCAGCTGCTACTGCCGCGGTTTGCCCAAAGTTCGCAGCGAGCTGCTTGACGACGAGCCATGCTNNCGACGAAGTCGGCGAGCGCGAGTGACTCGTTGTGTACGGGCGCGACCACGCTCACAAGTGGTGCGCCGCGGCCGTCAGCGTCCGGGAGATAGACGGTCGCGGGCGGTGGTTGGGGCTCCACGTCTGCCCGCGAACGCGGCCCGACCGATTGAGAGGTTGAGTTCGATCCGGGCTGCCGGATCGCGGGTGTTATCGTCACGAGGCCACAACCTCGGCTGCTGCTGCCAATCGTCCTCTGTCGTGACGTCGGCCGGTCGGCGCGAGAGTTTCGCTCCTCGGCCGCATGATGCCCGATGCAAGATCGATCTCTTGCTCGAGATGTAGATCACTTCCCAAGGATGCCGCAATCTGGGCGGCCAGACCCGCACCGAGTTCTGTCCCGCCCACGAACCCCAGTTCCGCGTGTGCCCGGCTGATGTCGGCGTGTGTGCGCTCCGGTTCACCCGGCTTGGCGCTACCCCATCTAACCTCGAGATGCTGTCCGGTGATGCGCTCAAAGGTTCGAATCAACTCGCGAGCTGTTGTGGGACGACCAGAGCCCAGATTGAACACGCGAAACCGTGACCGGAGGTCTCGTGTCGCAGCCCCGACTAGCCCGACAACGAGGTCGTCGACGTACGTGAAGTCGCGGACGAACGGCCACATGGCAACGGGTTCGCCGCGGAGATGGGCGCTGATGAACTTGCTGAAGGCCATGTCTCGCCGCTGGCCTGGGCCGTACACGGTAAAGGGTCGCACCACTGCGACATCGAGCAGACGCCGCTCAGCGTAGGTCTCAGCGAGGGCCTCCGCGGCGATCTTGCTAGCGGCGTAGGGGCTTAGCGGTCGCAGCTGCCGGCTCTCGCGTGCTGGAGTCGAACAGTTGCCGTACACCGAGGAGCTCGACGCGATGACAACGCGTGGGACCCGGTTGGCGTGCGACACCTTCAATACGTTCAGCGTGCCGTCGATGTTGTGCTGTACATAACGTTCGGGTGAGTCGACCGACGCTGTAACACCGGCCACCGCGGCAAGGTGAATGACGAGGTCCGTGCTCCCATTGATCGCGCTCTCGAGCGCGTCAGAATCGCGGATGTCGCCGACGAACCTGTCCGACTGGGGTGTCTCATGTAGATCAAATCCGACAACACGGTGCCCGTCCGCCTTGAGGCGACGACAGAGGTGACCGCCAATGAATCCCGCTGAACCGGTGACCGCGATCGTGAGTTGGTTCATCAGTAACCCCTTCGACACTGAACAAGCTGCAACCAGCTGCGGGGACCGTGCGGTTGCACTACGCGACCAAGCGCATGCTCGTCGGCTTGCGCGGTGTGGTCGAACGAAATAGGCAACACGATCTCAGCTCCCTGGGTTCTCGGCGATGCGAAGTATCTGAATCTCGTTGTCGGCGCCGACGCCAAATGTTGCAATCACTTCGCCGTGGGCGAGTGCCTCGCGGACGATCGGGGACTGCGCGACGGTGTCGCGCAGCACAGGGCTGTCGACGATGTAGCGAATGCTTCTCCAACCAGCTTGGAGGCGGTCGCGGACTGCGGGGTCGAGGTCGACCTTGGGCGACCACAGAGTGGTCTGTTCCGGAAAACCGTGGTCGACCAAGTAGAGCCACGCCGAGTTGTCAACCACCACCACAGAGCCCGGCGGCAAATTGCTCGCGACCCATCTGTAGGCAGCACGTTGCGTCCCGACGGGGTTAGATGTCCAGGAAGCCTTGTCCATGCGAACGTCACGCCCAAGGGCCAAGACTGCGGCGAGTACGACAACAGACGTACTCGTCGCGACGCTGATTCCACGCACCACCTGCGCACGCCTGGGGCGCGTGTAAATGCGACGACGTCCGGCGCGAGCTGCTACCAAGCGGTCGACGGCGATGCCTATCACTGCCGCGGCAGGCCACAGCACACCGATGATGTACGGCGCCGGCAGGTAACCGGATCTAAGCGGAAGGACGGCGAGCAACAGCATCGCGGCGGCGACTGGGCGTCCGATGCGGATTGTGATGAGAACAAAGATCGAGCATCCAAGTGCGCAGGCCAAGAGCGGCCAGTCGGCGTGCAGCCAGCTCAGGACTGCGAGCTGGGTAGCGCTATGCGACGTTACTGCGGAACCGCCGCCCTTGCGTTCTGCGAGTTGCCACCAAAGGGCCCAGGTAAGGCTGACATGGTTTCGACCTGGAAAGAACTCGCCCTTGATCAAGGCGTACGTCGGGTACAGCGCCAAGATCAGGACGCCGATAGTGCCCGCAAGGCACATCGTGATCCGTCGTCGAGGTGCAGCAGTCGTCTGCCAGAGTTGCCAGATCACGAACGGGGCATAGAGCGCACTCGTTTCTTTCATCAGGATCGCAAGTGCGAGGGCGGCGGTCGCTCCCACGGCTGCGACGAGTCGCTGTCGGGGGGACAGGCTCAGTGCGAACGCGGCGATGAGCAACGGGGTCGCCATGTTGTCAAGCAGAGTCTCGCGCTGCCACACCATGCCGAGTGGCGTTAAGCCGAACAACAAAACGGCCAGCCCGGCTGCCCACGCTCGTGCGTGGAGCCGCCGAACAAGGACGTAGAGCAGGCCCGCGCTCGCGACGGTGCAGCCAAGCATCATGATTCGTCCGGCGTTGAACAAGTCCAGATGCAGGGGATACGCGAGCGTGACCAGAAACCAGCCCGCGAGCGTCATCCATCCAAGCGGAGGATGGTCGTACCAGTATGTGTAGTGCGAAAGGGTTCCGTGATGCAGCAGGGCCCACGCTTCAGAGTCGTACGTGCCTTCATCGTCGAAGAGCGCCGGGGCATGGAACATGTTGACCAGATGAGCTGCCGCGACAAGGCTGACCACCAATAACGGAACAACCCAACGCAGGGTCGGCGCCCACGCGATGCGACGCAGCCGCGGGCTCGACGCACCGGTCGGGACTGGGCGAAGCCTCACCCGGTCGTCGTCCAGGTTTGTGGTCGTTACTGTTGCTGTCAACGCCGTCCCTCCGGGATTCATCGCGTCTGCGCGGGCTCAACCGAGGCCGACGGCAGCACGATCACTCTGTGTGCAGTTGACACGATGTCGGTGGGAACCAAATCGAAATGGACGCCGGCGTGGTGCGTCTTCTCCCAGCTTCTCGACCCTCGGATCTCGCGCCAGGTTGCACGAAGGGCCGCGGCCGCCAACAGCACCTGATAGGGCGGTGCGCCGAGGACGAGGCGAAACCTGTCGCGAGCTCTGGCGGTCGCGCCAAAGGTGCGGCAGAACTCCCCGAAGACGGTGAGCTCGACGGCAATCGTTGCGAGGGTCGGAAGCGTTGGGATCCACGTCAGGAGAGCAATGCCTGCCGGGATCTTGGCCCAGAATGCTGTGCCGATGGAGACAGGGACGATGATCCCGATGAGTGCCTGGAGAACCGGCGACAGCAAGACGTATCGAGCAAAGATCCGTTGCCGACGCAGCGGCAGGCGCGCCCAGTCTCCTTTCCGATACACCTGTATGAAGCCTTGGCTCCAGCGGGTGCGCTGGCGCATAAACTCGCGAACCGTCGTCGGCACCTCCTCGCGAGTGACCAGACCCGCGTCGTAGATAACGCCGATGCGTGCAGCTGCCACCGAAAGCCGTACGCCGAGGTCGCAGTCTTCCGCGAGGCAGTTCGCGTCCCATCCGCCGAGTTGCTCGAGCAACTGGCGTCGGACGAAGACAGTGTTGCCGCCAAGCGGTACGAAGCTGCGGGATGCCTGGAAATGCAGACGACTACGGAACCAGAAGAAGTACTCGAGGACGTTTCGAACCGCGAACCAGCTCGACCAGAAGTTCATGAGCTGAACGCCGGCTTGTAAGGCGTCGAGGCGCTCGGACAGCATCCGCTGCTCAACCACGCGCAGTAGATCCGGATGGACGAGATCTTCGGCGTCGAAGACCCCGACGATGTCTCCTGTGCATGCGCTCAGACCCGTGTTCAATGATGCGGGCTTGCTCTTGATCGCCGATCTGTCGAGGACGATTCGGATGATCTCTGGAAAGCTGGCGGCGGCACGCGCGGCGGCTTCCCGCGTTCGTTCATCGTCGTCGGCAACCACGACGATGATCTGGACATCAGGATGGCTCGTCTTACAAAGCACGCGCAGCGTGCTTTCAAGGACGAGTTCCTCGTGCCGCGCGGGCACGATGATCGAGAACGACAGCCGATCGCGTGGCTCATCACCAGTGCTGTGAACTGCCGTGATCGGCACTCCGGTCTCGTCGCGCCACGCGTACAACATCCAGCACAGCGTCGTGGTGGCGATCAGGCTCAGACCTGCGATGACACACACGAAGAGAACCATCAGAACAATGGTGGCGGGCATCGCAAATCTCCCCTCCCAGTAAGCCTGTAGTTGTATGGTGCCCGGTCAACCTTGCGACTCGGTCTCCTCGTCGTGAATGCTGAGTAACATCTGCATGATCGAGAAGCCACTAATTCTCATCGGTGTAATATCGCGCGCCGCGTCTGCTCCCACGCCGTTGTGCGCATATTGAATCTGGTCGTGATCTGAAGTTCCCGTCGTCGGTCGACATTGCAAGCTGGTCTCCGTGGAACGGTTTTACTCGGCGGCTGAGTAATTCCGCGCTAAGGGCCAGGCCGCCGGCGATAGCCGGCGGCGGGAGATTCCGGGGCGGGAACGATCTCGGCCCGCATATCCGATGCGGGTTGATCGGGCGCGGGCGGCTATCCGGCGTTGGCCAGGCACGTCGTATGTTCGGACGCGCATTATACGAGGACGGGATGCTGTAGCAACACCCTGCGAACCTTAAATCTCAGCTGGGGCAAAAGACCA
This sequence comes from Actinomycetota bacterium, assembly GCA_003134755.1. Taxonomy (GTDB): domain Bacteria; phylum Actinomycetota; class Actinomycetes; order Acidothermales; family Acidothermaceae; genus PALSA-607. Next base: position 21,705 of record PLCK01000162.1, read on the forward strand.
TTTGAGGTGGTTCGAAGTATCTACGTCCGATTCGTGGGCCGCCGGTAGATCGCGCTACGAGTCGGGCCGTTGGTGGGCAGCCGAGCCGCGCGGGCTTCAGCCGAAGGTACGCGGAGCCGATGTTCATTGAACCTCACTGGAACAACGGAACGGCTTCTGATGCACACTCACCACCTTGCCAGTATTCTCGCCGCCGTCCTCGGCGGGTTAATTGCGTTGCCGGGTGGCGTGCCAGTCGCATACGGATCTACGCGGGTATTGCAGGAATCCGCGCAGTCGGCCGAACAGTCCGCGAACTCGGCATCGGTGAGACTGAACCAAAAAGGCCTTACGCTCGCCGCGTCGACCACGGCTGCGATCGCCGTATGCGCTTCAGATCCGCTGCAAGCTAAGCAACTGGCCGCTCTCGCAAATTTCGAGGGCTGGCTTCAAAGCGCAAATGCGTCAGGCTACGTCGGCGAAGTTGGCTGGCCGGCTGGCAATGACGCCGTCGCATGGAATGCACTCGCAAATAAGTGGTACGCAGCTGCGGATATGGATCAACTATGGGTTACCGCTTGGAGCGCGGGAGAATGGTGGGGCAAGTACTCGTTGCAGCCGTACGTCGTCGCCGCGGGCAAGTCGAGCGTGAGTGCCCGCGGTTCGCAGGCGGCGGTTCTCACTAACCATCCCTCCACGCCAACAGTGCTTCGTGGTGTCAACTCCTCCGGCGGTGAGTTCGGGACCGGTGCAGGCTTCTCAAACACGACACCGGGCGTGCTTCACACGAACTATCATTACGATTCGACCGCGACGTTTCAGTACCTTGCGACGCAGGGCGTAAGAGTTGTTAGGTTGCCGTTTCGGTGGGAGCGACTGCAGCCAAGGCTCGACAGCGCATTGAATATCGCAGCGGTCGCAGCCCTGAAGGACGCTGTGTTGCGTGCAAATCAGGCAGGATTGAGCGTCATCCTGGACATGCAGAACTTCGGTCGGTATGTGACGTCGACAGGTACCCGACTGATCGGGACGAGTGCGCTACCGAACGCGGCCTTCGCAGACTTTTGGAGCCGCTTTGCATCCGCGTTTGCCGGTGTTCCCGGCGTCGCAGGTTTCGACCTCATGAACGAGCCGCACGATCTGGCCTCGGTCGGCGTGTGGCAACAGGCGAGTCAGCAAGCACTCACAGCTGTCCGTGCCGCCGGCAGCAAGACCTTGATCCTTGTCGAGGGGTACGACTGGGCGGGCGACCACAACTGGTCGCGGGTTGAGCCGACTCCGTGGATCGTCGATCCGGCCGCGAACTTCCGGTATGAGGCTCACCAGTACTTCGACGTCGATTGGTCGGGCCGCTACGCCGACTCCTACGCGACCGACGTCGCGGCTGCACAGGCGCAGGGATACCGTGCCAACTGCTGACGACTGTCCAGGGTCGGATTTGAAGGCCCAAACGTGGTCGGCGATGATGGATCTATGAACACCCCGCCACGGTTCGCCGGCGCCGTCTCGCTCGATTCACTCGCGCGTCGGCCAGTGGCCGCCGCCGTCCCTGCCTCAAACGGCGCTGCGTCGAACGGCGGGGACGCCGCGGGAGCGGTCATCGACGTATCCGAGGCGACCTTCCAGGCCGACGTCATCGAGCGCTCGATGACCGTCCCCGTCGTCATCGATTTCTGGGCCGAGTGGTGTGGGCCCTGCAAGCAGTTGAGCCCGATCCTCGAGAAGCTCGCGGCTGAAGGCGGCGGCTCGTGGGTGCTCGCCAAGATCGACGTCGACGTCAACCCGCAACTTGCTGCTGCGGCCGGCGTCCAGGGCATTCCGGCCGTCAAGGCGGTGTGGGAGGGCGGCATCGTCGGCGAGTTCACCGGCGCGGTGCCTGAGCCCGAGGTACGCGGTTGGATCGGGCAACTCGTCGCCGCCACGGGCGGTGCCTCCTCGGGAACCGAGATCGACCAGCCCGCGCTCGGCCCTGAGTTCGTCGAGGCCGCGACTGCGTTCGAGCGTGGCGACTACGACGCCGCGGAGCAGGCCTATCAGGCGATCCTCGCCAACGCACCGAAAGACCAGCTGGCAACCGGCGCGCTGGCCGGTGTGCGTCTGTTCAAGCGGGCCGAACACCTCGACCCGGTGACGGTCAGAGCGGCGGCCCTTGCCAATCCAGACGATGTCGATGCCCAGCTCGCCGCCGCCGACGTCGACATGCTCGAGGGCAACATCACGAAGGCCTTCGACCGGTTGGTCGACTTGGTCGCTCGAACCAGCGCCGCCGACCGTGACCGAGCGCGCCTACATCTGCTCGGATTGTTCGACGCCGCCGGCCCCGACGACTCGTCGATCCCGTCAGCACGGGCTGCGCTGAGCCGCGCTCTGTTCTGAGGCGATGACGTTGTTCATCACCAACCACGTGCTTTCGGGCGCGGTCATCGGCTTGGCGGCTCCTCGGCGTCCGGCCCTCGTTGCCCTAACAGCCGCCGGCAGCCACTTCGCACTCGACTCGGTGCCGCACTGGGGCACGAAGGACAAGCGGAAGTTTCGTCGGGTCGCGATCGTCGACGGGCTTTGCGGGCTGGCAACGATGGCCGCCATCATGCGCATCGCGCCGAAAGGCACCCGCGTTGCGGTTCTCGCTGGCATGGTCGGCGCGGCTTTTCCTGACTCTGACAAGCCGGCCGAGATGTTCTTCCATCGGTCGCCGTTTCCGCTGCGACTGGATCAATTCCATTCGGCGATTCAACGCGAATCAGCTCGCGGCGTCCGTACCGAGGTCCGCGCCGCGGCTCTGATGGCAGCCCTCGTTGTCTTGCTGAGCAGCGCGCGACGCCTCAGTGCAGGAGCACGGTTTCGGCGTACGAGTCGCGGGGGAGTTCGCCGTCGACGCTGGCTCTGACCACGACGTCGAGCAGCTGCAGGTCGCCGGCGATCGTGGTGAGGAATGCCGTGTCGGTCGCGTCGCGGCCCGTGGCGATGCGCACCAGGCTCTGCCGAGGCGCGAGATATGTCGCGTCGACGACCTGCCATCGGCCGTCGACATGGACTTCGGCGACCGCATGGAAGTCCATCGGCCAAAGACCGGGTGCGTACACCGACACGCAGCGGGCCGGCATGGCGAGGGCCCGGGACATCGCGACCACGAGGTGCGCGTAGTCGCGGCAGACGCCCTGACCGGCCAGCAGAGTCTCGACGGCGGTGTCCAGCGGTCCGCTCGAGCCCGACACGTAGGCAAGTCGCCGCGCCACCCACACCACGAGCCCGTCGAGTTGCTCGCGCCCACGCTCAAGGTGGCCGAGTTCGGCCGAGGCGAAACCCGCGAGCCGGTCTGACGGACAGAACCGGCTCGGACGCCGATACTCGAGCAACTCGCGTTCGCCGCCGGCGGGCAGGCCCTGCGGCGGATCGTGTGGCCGTAGCTTCGCGTCGTAGTGCAGGTCGACGCGCCCGACGGGAAGATCGACCAGCTGGAGCACCGATCCATGGGTGCCCTCGACGGCGCGCGACGGCGAGTCGAGGCGGGTGCCGTTGCAGGTGAGTTCGAACCGCTCGAAGTCGAGTACACCGGAACTGCCTGCAGGTCTGATGCTCAGCACGATGGTCGACGGCGTCGCGACCTCGAGTGTCAGGTCGCAGCCCACCTGCGTACTGGCGGTCGTCAACTCAGCCGGGTGACTTCGACGGTCACCGCGAGGCGGCTGGCAGAGCGGCCCTGGTACACGCCCTTGAGCGGAGCTACGTCGCCGTAGTCGCGGCCACGTGCCACCACGACATGCTGGACGCCGATGGGCTGGTCATTCGTGACGTCGTGGCCGACCCAGTCGCCGTCCCACCACTCGACCCACGCGTGGCTCTGACCGGCGACCGTCACGCCGACCTCGGCGTTTCGCCTGGGGTGCACGTAACCGGAGACGTACCGCGCCGGGATGCCGAACCTGCGCAGCAGGCCCGCGGTCAGATGGGCAATGTCCTGGCAGACGCCCTGCCGGCGCTGCCACGCCTCACGTGCACTGGTCTGCACACCGGTGGCACCAGGCATGTACTCGACCGCGTCATGCACCCAGGACGAGATGCACAACGCCACTTCGGTCGGCGAGAGTTCGCGAGAGCCGGGCGGAACCTGTGCCCGCACGTGGTCGCGCAGCTGGTCGACGAGCTCGTCGTCGACAGCGGTACGCGCGGTCGGAGTCAGGTATTCGGCGAATCGGTCGGTGTTCGTGGGGTGTTGCAGCACCAGCCAGCTGACCGGTGGCTCGAGGCGCGGCCCGGGGTCGGTGGTCTCGACGGTGCTGGTAGCCGTGACCAGCAGTTGGTCGTGCGCGGCGTCGAGATCGAACGCCGAGACCTGAGTGGCCCAGTAGTCGTGGTAGCGATAGACCGGTGCGGGCGGCTCGATGTCGATCCGCGATTCGAGGATCGTCTGCGTGAGCAGAGTCGGCGGGGTCAGCCGCGCCTCGTTGTACGAGGCCTTGGCGGCGGTGTCGTAGGCGAACCGCGTGGTGTGGACGACGTGCAGTCGCCAGGTCATGGCGGTCACACCAGCTCGTGGGCCCACGCCTGCGGCGTGGCGTAGGTGAAGAAGCGCTGCGAGATGGCCTGGCTCGCGGTCGCGCAGGCCTCCTGCACCGGCATCAGATGCTCGCTGAGATCGCGCGCGAGTGCTGTCACGTCGGCATATTCGAGAGCCGTGCGGACCTGGCCGATCACCCGGCGCGCCGGATCGGAGACGATCCCGCGGGTGGGTGTCGGACTGAGTGCGACGAGGCACTGCTCGACCGTCGAAAGCGAGTGCAGCACCGATCGCGGAAACGATTTGTCGAGCGCGAGGAACTGCACGGCGCGAGCTCGATCGACCATGCCGCCGTGCGTGTGCAGGAACGCCTCGTAACCACCGCAGGCCGACAACACGGTCGCCCAGGTCACGGGTTGGTCGGCGGTCAGCAACTGCACCGACAGCAGCCGGGCGGTCATGTCCGCGCGCTCGAGACTGCGGCCAAGCACGAGAAAATGCCAGCCGTCGTCGTGCGACAACGTCGACTCGGCGAGGCCGGAGAACATCGCGGTGCGCTCGCGAACGTAGTCGAGGTAGGTGTTCGGACCGAGGCGGGCTGCCATGCGGCGGCGTTCGGGAAGGGTGCGCCACGTTACGTTCAGGCATTCCCACATCTCACTCGAAATCGTCTCGCGAGCACCGCGGGCGTTCTCCCGCGCCGCGGAAATCGCGCCGGCGATGGCGGTCGGCGAGTTCTCGTCGAATGCCACCTGACGCATGATCGCGCCGGTGTGCTGGACGGCCTCCGCCTCTGCCGGGACGCCGAGGATCGCGAGCAGCGAGCGACACTCGGCGTCCTCGTCGGTCCATGGATCCTCGAGCACGCGGCGCAGGAAAGCATCGAGCAGCCGCGCGGTGTCGTCGGCCCGCTCGACGTACCTGCCGATCCAGAACAGCGACTCAGCGATGCGGCTCAGCATGCGACGTCCCGGGTGGTCATTGCTGCGCCATCTGCACGACGGGTCCCTCGTCACGATGTCCCGTGATCGGGACGCCGCCCGGCCGCGGCGGCAACTCGGTGCCGGCCTCGCGCTGCGCGGGAACCCGACCGGCTTCGTCCGCGAGCACCCAGGTGTCCTTCGANNTCGCCGTCGTTGACGGCGAACGGCCGCAGGTCGATGTGGCGCGGCACCAGCCGGTGACCGATCAGGGTCGGGGCGGTCGACAGTGCTACCGGCCGCTGCGCGATCCAGCCGCGCGGATTGTTCTCGACGACTGCATGCAGCTTCACGAGGGTCTCTTCGTCGGCCTGCGGTCCGATGACGATGCCCTTCCCGCCTGAGCCGTCGACCGGCTTGATGACGAGCTCGTGCAGCCTGCCGAGCACGTCGTGCAGCACGTCGGGATCCTCGAGGCGGAACGTCTCGACGTTGTCGAGGATCGGCACCTCGCCGAGGTAGTAGCGCACGAGTTCAGGGACGTAGGTATACAGCAGCTTGTCGTCGGCGACACCGTTGCCGACGGCGTTCGCGATCGTCACATGCCCGGCCCGTGCTGCATTCAAGAGGCCCGGACAGCCCATCTGGGAGTCACTGCGGAAATGCAGCGGGTCCAGGAACTCGTCGTCGACCCTGCGGTAGAGCACGTGCACTGGGCGCTCGCCGTCCGTCGTCCGCATGTGCAGCCGGTTGCCGCGGCAGACCAGGTCGCGCCCCTCGAGGAGCTCGACGCCCATCAGCCGGGCGAGCAATGCGTGTTCGAAATAGGCCGAGTTGTAGACGCCCGG
>PLCK01000162.1:27998-29126 GCA_003134755.1 Actinomycetota bacterium
CGTAACTCACGCCCGACGGCACCCGCACGTTGTCCTCGAGCACCCGGAAATCTCCGGCCTCGTCGCGAACGAGATCGATGCCAGCCACATGCACGCGGACGCCGTTGGGTGGGTCGAACCCGTGCGCCGCGCGATGCAGATGGATTGACGTCGTGACGAGCGACCGCGGAACCACGCCGTCGGTAAACACCGACCCGGCGCCGTAGACGTCGGCCAGGAACGCTTCGAGAGTGCGAACGCGTTGCGCGACTCCACGCGCAACCTTGTCCCATTCCGACGCCATGATTACCCGTGGAACGAGATCGAGCGGAAACGGCCGTTCTTCGCCGCCCATGGCGAACGTCACTCCCCGGTCGCTGAACATGCGGGCAAGTTGCTCGGCGCGAAAGTTCAGATCGTCGGACTCCAGCGGCTGGAGCGCGGCAAAGAGTGCCTCGTAGGCGGGTCGCGGCACACCCTGCACCTCGAACATCTCGTCCCAGGCCTCAGCCAGGACGTAGTCGTCGAAGATGTCTGCCATTGCCACACCCTAGGAAGGACGCGTTTCGCGCAGGTTACGCCTTCGCGACGGTAGCGCTACCAGAGCGGGCACTGCTTCATCGACGAATGGCTCGCCGGGGGCTGGAGCGGATCTTGAATATCGGTATGAAGACGTGCGCGAGCGGGCCGATGCTCAGGGCATAGACAACGGTGCCGATTCCGACCAAGCCGCCGAGTCCGAACCCGATCGCGAGAACTGTCAGTTCGATGGCGGTGCGCACCACCCGAATGGAGTGCCCTCTGGCCGCAAGTCCGGTCATGATCCCGTCGCGCGGGCCAGGACCCAACCCCGCGCCTATGTAACAACCGGTCGCGACGCCGTTGAGGACGACGCCGGCGACCAGAACGACGACCCGGACGGCCATGAGATGCGGCACGGGCACGACCGCCAATGTCACGTTGAGTGAGCCTCCGATCATCACGACGTTCGACAGCGTCCCGAAGCCGGGCCGCTGCCGCAGCGGGATCCACAAGAGCAGGACCGCCGCGCCGATCAGGATCGACCAGGTCCCGATGCCGAGTCCTATGGTGCGCGACAGCCCTTGATGGAAGACGTCCCACGGGTCGAGTCCGAAGCCGGCGAGCACG
>PLCK01000239.1:0-143 GCA_003134755.1 Actinomycetota bacterium
TACATGCACATCCAGGACCCCGAACAGCGGCACTGGATCCAGGACCGGTTCGAACGCGCGCACAGCAAGGCCAGCCGCGAACAACAGCTCTACATCCTGAACCGGCTCAACGTCGCCGAAGCGTTCGAGACCTTCCTGCAGAC
>PLCK01000239.1:174-3571 GCA_003134755.1 Actinomycetota bacterium
CGCACCGCGGCCGGCTCAACGTGTTGGCCAACATCGTCGGGAAGAGCTACGGGCAGATCTTCCGTGAGTTCGACGGCAACATGGATCCGAAATCTGCGCACGGGTCGGGCGACGTCAAGTACCACCTCGGCGCCGACGGTACCTACACGTCGCATGACGGCGCGGCGATCGAGGTCTCGCTGGCGTCGAACCCGAGCCACCTCGAAGCTGTCGACCCAGTGCTCGAGGGCATCGTGCGGGCCAAGCAGGACGTGCTGAACAAGGGCGCCGCTTACCCCGTGCTGCCGGTCGCCATCCATGGCGACGCGGCCTTCGCCGGCCAGGGCGTGGTCGCCGAAACTCTGAACCTGTCGCAGCTGCGCGGCTACCGCACCGGCGGCACGGTGCATGTCGTGGTGAACAACCAGGTCGGCTTCACGACATCACCGATGTCGGCACGCTCGAGCGTCTACGCCACCGACGTCGCGCGCATGATCCAGGCACCCATCTTCCACGTCAACGGCGACGATCCCGAAGCGACCGTGCGGGTTGCCCGGCTGGCGCTCGAGTTCCGGCAGACCTTCAAGAAGGACGTCGTGATCGACCTGCTGTGTTATCGGCGACGCGGTCACAACGAGGCCGACGACCCGTCGATGACCCAGCCGCTCATGTACAACCTCATCGACTCGAAGCGGTCGATCCGCAAGCTCTACACCGAGGCGCTCATCGGCCGCGGCGACATCACCATCGAAGAAGCCGAAGAGGCGTTGCGCGACTACCGCGGACACCTTGAAAAGGCCTTCCGCGAAACCCGCGACTCCACCAGCACGCCGCACGAACCAACGGTCGCCCGAGATGCGCCGGGCGCCGCGCCTGACGTCGAGACGGCCATCACCCTCGACGTCCTGAAGAAGATCACAGAGTCGCAGATCAACCTTCCGCAGGGCTTCACCGCGCACCCGAGGCTGCTTCCGCAGTTGCAACGGCGTGCCGCGATGGTCGATGACGACGCGATCGACTGGGCGATGGGCGAGCTCATCGCGCTCGGCTCGCTGCTGCTCGACGGGCATCCGGTTCGGTTGGCCGGCCAGGACACCCGCCGTGGCACCTTCACCCAGCGCCACGCCGTCCTCATCGATCGGCAGACGGGCGCGGAGTACACGCCGCTCGCGCACCTCGACCCGGGCCAGGCGCCATTCCACATCTACGACTCGTTGCTGTCCGAATACGCGGCCGTCGGTTTCGAATACGGCTATTCGGTGGTGCGCGACGACGCGCTCGTGGCTTGGGAGGCACAGTTCGGCGACTTCGCCGACGGCGCACAGACAATCCTCGACGAGTTCGTATCGTCGGGCGAGCAGAAGTGGGGACAGCGCTCGGGCGTCGTCATGCTGCTGCCACACGGATACGAAGGTCAGGGCCCCGACCATTCGTCCGCCAGGGTCGAGCGCTACCTGCAGCTATGTGCCGAAGACAACATGACCGTTGCCATGCCGTCATGCTCGGCGAGCTACTTCCATCTGCTGCGCTGGCACACGAAGAGTCCGCACCACCGGCCGCTCATCGTCTTCACGCCGAAGTCGATGCTGCGCTCGAAGGCGGCAGCTTCGTCGGTGGCCGCGTTCACTTCGGGCCGCTGGTCCCCAGTACTGCCCGATCCACGACCGCAGCCGGCTGAGGGCGTCCGGCGGGTCATCTTGTGCAGCGGCAAGGTCACATGGGAGCTCGTCGCTGCTCGCGAGGCACGCGGACGGACCGATACCGCGATCCTGCGGGTCGAGCAGCTGTATCCGCTGCCGGCCGCTGAGCTCGCCGCCGCTCTCGGCAGCTATCCCGGAGTGCAGGAAATCCTCTGGGTGCAGGAAGAACCGGCGAACATGGGCGCCTGGACGCATATCGCGATGCGACTCCCGCAAGCCCTCGGCCGGCAGATCCTGCCGGTCACCCGGCCGGAGAGTTCGTCTCCCGCTACCGGCTCGCACGATCGCAGCGAGCGCGAGAACGAGCAGCTGCTGTCAGCCGCGTTCGCCGAATAGCGTCATGTACTTCACCGATCGCGGCATCGAAGAACTCGAGACCCGCCGTGGCGAGGAGTCGGTCACGCTTGCGTGGGTCGCCGATCGGCTGCGCACGTTCGTCGACCTGAATCCCGAGTACGAGATACCGCTCGAGCGCCTCGCCACCTGGCTCGCACGCCTCGAAGACGATCCGGACGACGAGTAGCCGGCATTCCCCGGAACGCGCGAGCGCTCGTCGGCGTCCGACCGCCACCGTCATCGTCGGCGTTGTCGCCGTCACCCTCGCCGTCGTCACAATCGCCGCCATCGTCGGCCTCTTCACAGCCTCGCTCACTACCGTCGTCGGCGTCGCAGGCACCGTCGTGACCTGCATCTGTGGACGAGTTTTTCTTTATCCACAAGGATTTCCGGGGTTTCCACACTTTGCTCTCGACTTCGGAAAGTGTCGCTGTCGGTCGCTAGTTTGATGGCATGAGTTCGACGTTGACCGGGTTGACGCATCCGGCCGAGCACGCGGTCGCCGCGATCGGCGCGCACCTCGACGGGTTGTTCGACGCCTCCTTGTGGTCGATGCCCGCCGCCGACCTCGCCCAGCTGGTCGTCGCGCTGGAGAAGATGTCACGCCGCGTCGATGCGGTGAAACTTGTCGTGTTAGCCCAAGCAGACACCTCCCAACTCGCCGCACAGACCGGCGCTGTCTCGACCGCGAAATGGCTGAACCAGGTCGCCGACGTGCCGATCTGGGCCGGCAAAGCCCGGCTACGCCTCCATAGCGAGCTGGCTGACCGCGACACCACCCGGCTCGCGTTCCAAGCCGGTGAGATCACCCTCGACGCCGCCACCGCAGTCGCCGCCGCGATGGCCCAGCTTCCGACTGCGGTGCCCGCGGCGCTGACCGGCGACATCGAACAGTTGCTGGTCGACACCGCCCGCGATGAGGGCACCGCGCTGTGGTCCATCGCGCCGCCGACATCACCCACCGGTTCGCCCCGGAAGCCCTCGAAGCTCAGGAACGGGCCGGCCGCGACAACCGCTACCTCACCTTGACCCAACGCCACGACGGCACCGTCGCCATCAAAGGCCTGCTCGACAAAGAATCCGGCGCGCTCGCGCTCGCCGTGCTCAGCCCGCTGGCCGCACCCACCCCGGCCACCGCCGAGGGCATCCCCGACCCCCGCGACACCGGCAAACGCTACGCCGACGCGCTGGTCCACCTGTGCCAACAAGCCACCCCGACCCTGCCCGCCGTCCGCGGCGAACGACCCAACGTCATGGTGCTCACCTACCTCGACGACCTGCAGAACAAGATCGGCGCGGCACCGGGCTACCTCGACACCGGGATCCCCATCTCCATCCCGTCAGCCCGAAAACTCGCCTGCGACGCAGGCATCATCCCGATC
>PLCK01000128.1:0-326 GCA_003134755.1 Actinomycetota bacterium
GTCCCTCTCGAAGGCGGTGGCCGGCTCGTCGTCGAGTTGTCCGCAGATGAGGCAGGCGCCTTAGGTGACGCCCTCAAGAACGTGGTCGGCTGATCGTCCAGTTTGCGCCGACGGCCCCGTCGAAGTCCTTGGTGACTTTGGGCGGGGCCGTCAGCATTCCCGGTTACTCCCGGAGGTCCGCATCGTGCCGCCCACGTTAGAACTCACCGACCGGACGCCGTCCGGTGTCGAGGCACTTGTAGTCGCTCTCACGCCGGGTGACGACGCAGCGGCGCTCGACACGCGGGCGCGGTCCGACATCGAGGCGTTCGGCGGCGACGCAGACG
>PLCK01000128.1:344-6527 GCA_003134755.1 Actinomycetota bacterium
GGTGCGGCCATCGCTAGGCGCGTGAGGAGCGTCGAATCGGTTGCGGTGACGGCCGCGCGACGGGCGTCTGCCGCGAACCTGCGGGCGCTCGCGGAAGGGTTGTTGCTCGGCGGTTACTCGTTCAAGGTGACCAGCGCACCGAAGCCCGACACGCTGAAGACGATCGCGCTCGTCGTCGACAACGCCGAGAAGCGCGCCGCGGCCCTGCACGACGCGATCGTGACCGCGGCCGCCACCCGCCTCGCCCGCGACCTGGCGAACACACCGTCCTCGACGAAGACCCCGGTCTGGCTGGGCAGGCAAGCGGTGGGCCTCGCCCGGAAGAGCGGCCTCGAGGTCACCGTGCGCGACGACCGCGAGCTGCGCGCCGAGGGCTTCGGCGGCATCGTCGCAGTCGGCATGGGCTCGGCGAGCCCACCGCGTCTCATCGAGTTGACCTATACGCCTGATCCGGCGACCGCAGTCGACGGACATGTCGTCCTGATCGGCAAAGGCATCACCTTCGATTCGGGCGGGCTTTCCCTCAAGCCGAACGCCAACATGATCGCGATGAAGACCGACATGGCCGCGGGCGGCGCGGTGATCGCGACGATGTCGGCGCTGCGCGATCTCGGCGTCCGGGTAAGGGTCACCGGCCTCGTGCCTGCAGCCGAGAACCTGCCCTCGGGTTCGGCGCAGCGACCGAGTGACGTGATCACGCAGTACGGCGGCACCACGGTCGAGGTCCTCAACACCGATGCTGAGGGTCGGTTGGTGCTCGCCGACGCGCTCGCCTACGCCGACGCCCAGCTCGATCCCGACGTCCTCGTCGATCTCGCGACGCTGACCGGTGCCATCTCGGCCGGGCTCGGCAAGCGGCACGCCGGACTCTTCGCGAACGACGAACGACTCGCCGCAGCCCTGATCGCTGCCGGCGCCGAAAGCGGCGAGGGCATCTGGCGGATGCCGTTCGTCGACGACTACCGCAGCGCGCTCGACTCGTCGGTTGCCGACCTCGCCAACGTCTCCGTCGACGGCGGGAAGGCCTACAGCGGCGGATCGATCGTGGCCGCCCTGTTCCTTCGCGAGTTCGTCGGACGCCGACGCTGGGCGCATCTCGACATCGCCGGCGTCGGTCGCGCCGAGGCCGACGAGCACGAGGTCAGCAAGGGACCCACCGGGTACGGCGTCCGGCTGCTGTTGCACTGGCTGGCGCTGCCCGATCCGCTGCGCGGCCTGCGCTAGCTGTCATGCCTCGCGCTTCACCGCGACGCCCCGAGCCCCGGCCCTTTTCCGTGATCATGCAGTTGGTGTCGCGACACGCCCGCGCGTCGAGACACCAACTGCATGATCACGCAAGAGTCAGCAGCGGCCGACGGGCGGTCTGCACGCCAGGCATTCGCTCCGCTCATGCCTCGCGCTTGACCGCTACCAACAACCCGTCGCCGACGGGCAAGAGCGTCGGCACCAACCGGCCGTCCTCGCGCACGTGCTTGCCGAGCTCACGAATCGCGATCGTGGCCGCGTCACGCTGCGAAGGATCGGCGACCCGGTGGTGCCACGTGGAGTTGTCGAAGGCCACCACCCCGCCGACCCGCAGCAGGCGCAGCGCCTCGCGCAGGTAGTCGCCGTACTCCTTCTTCTCGCCGTCAACGAACACCAGGTCGTAGGCGCCGTCGGTCAGACGGGGCAGCACGTCGAGCGCGGCACCGGAGATGAGACGGGTGCGAGTCGTCGGGAATCCGGCGTCGAGGTAGGCAATCTTGGCGAGTCGCTGGTGCTCGGCCTCGACATCGATCGAGGTGAGGACACCCTCGGGGTTCATGCCGCGCATCAACCACACCCCGGAGACGCCACAGCCGGTGCCGATCTCGACGACTGCATGAGCGTCGAGCACGGCCGCCAGAAAGCGCAGAGCGGCTCCGCCGCCGGGCTGGATCGGTTGCGCGCCAGTCTCTACTCCACGCGCGGCCGCAGCGGTCAGGACGTCGTCCTGACCGATGTAGGCCTCGGTGTAGTCCCACGTCGATTGCAGACCGGTGATGACGACCTCCAAGCGGTCGGTGGCCGTCGACCGGTGCGTCGACGACCTTCAGCGCAGCGTAGTCGCCGCGTGATCGAGGGTCGACGGCCCGGGAACCTGACGGCGGCCCGGTGCGTTCGAGTTCTCAGCAGGCCATGTGACGACCATCAGGAAACCCTCAGGATCGGGGGGCACGATGCGGGCTGGAGGTGTCGCCCCCATGACTAATTCGCCCGCCCTGGCGCCGACCGAACTGTCCGGCGTCCACCCGCTCGACGAGACCGAATGGATTCAGCCGAGCTGGGACGACGTGGTGCGCACGCACAGCCCGCGGGTTTACCGCCTCGCCTACCGGCTGACCGGCAACGCCCACGACGCCGAGGACCTCACGCAGGACGTCTTCGTGAGAGTGTTCCGGTCCTTGTCGTCGTACACCCCCGGCACGTTCGAGGGATGGCTGCACCGCATCACCACGAACCTGTTTCTTGACATGGTCCGCCGCCGAGCCCGCATCAGGTTCGAGGCGCTCGCCGACGACGCGACCGACCGGCTTGCCGGGCGTGAGCCGTCGCCCGCCCAGGCATACGACGACACTCACTGGGACGACGACGTGCAGCGCGCGCTCGACGCGCTGGCGCCGGAGTTCCGGGCCGCCGTGGTGCTCTGCGACATCGAGGAGCTCAGCTACGAGGAGATTGCCGACGTGCTCGGCATCAAGCTCGGTACCGTGCGCAGCCGCATCCACCGCGGCCGCACGCAACTGCGGGCGGCGCTCGAGCACCGGGCGCCGGGCCGAGTCGGCCGCCGCGAGCCGACCGTCGCACCGCAGCCGACCGCGCCGCGCAGTGCCCGTCCGACGCGGACCCCTCGTCCTGTCCGCCGAGTGCCTGGGCTCGCTGCGTCGTGACCCACCTCGGTGACCTGGCCGGCGCGCTCATCGATCGTGAGCTCGACGGCGCCGCGCGTGATGACGCACACCGCCACCTCGATGGCTGTGTGCAATGCCGTCGCGAGGTCTCCGACCAACAGCAGACGAAGTTACTGCTCGCACCGATGCGGTCGCCGCTGGCACCGACGGCGACCTTGCTGGTTCGGCTGGCCATGATCCCCGAGTCCGCGCCGGGCACCGACGCAGAGTCCGACGCCGTCCTCGAGCGGTTGGCCACCACCGTGCGGCGTTCGCGGTCCCGGCGCCTGCTCGGTCGGACCCCGCCGTCGCGGCCTGTCGTTCAGACGGTTCAGGCCGGCAAGGGCGGGCCGGCGTCGCTGAAAACAAGCCGGCCGGCGGCCGGTCGGCGGACTGCAGTGAGATCGGTTGCGGCGGCCGGCTTCGCGGCGTCCGTGGTAGTCGGCTTGGGCGGGGCCGTGTCGGGCAGTGCGGCACCGGCGGTAGCGGGCACGCGTACCGCCGCGCCGTCCGACACTGCGCGGACCTCAGTCACGCTGACAGCGCTCGCCACGCCGGTGCGCCGGGTAGAGGGCCGCACGTCGGTCTCGGTCGGCTACCGCCGGCCCTGACCGCGGGGTGCGGGCCTCACAGGATCTCGAGTTCGAGCGAGGCCAACCGGACCGGATCGGAGACCATCTCGATCGCCACGATCTTGCCGGCCGCGATCGTGAAGCCGAACACGACACGGGGCTGACCTCCGGCCGACCACACCGCGCCTGCGGCGCCGTCGATGAGCGCCAGCTTTGCGCCCCGCGCCCGGCCGGCGAACGTGTCGGCCACTGCACGAGCGCCCGCGACCTCCTTCAGCGCGCCCATCCGCACGGTTTCGGGGTCGGCGCGCAGCACGACGTCGGGATCGAGGACGGCGAGCAGCGCGTCGAAGTTGCCCCCTCGAGACGCAGCGAGAAATGCGCTGACGACCTCCCGGTGCCGGGCGACATCCGCATCGCGTGGCGCTTGGAGATCTTCGAACGCCGCCGCCCCGCCGATCCGGCGGCGGGCCCGGCTGGCGAGCATCTTCGTCGCGTCCGTCGTCCGGCCCACGATCGGAGCGATCTCGTCGAACGGCACCGCNNGGACGACGAGCAGCGCCAGCCCGACTGAGTCGGCCAGTACGGCCTAGTGCTCGGGGTCGACTCCGTCCGGCTGGCTCGCGGCCGGCTCGATCGCCGAGGAATCCAGCGGTTCTTCGCGCCGGGCTTTGCGCGAGCGCAGCATGTCGAGGCAGACCCGTCCGACCACGGTGGTCAGCCAGCCGCTGAGGTTCTCGACCTCGCTGGTGTCGGCCCGGCTCAATCGCAGCCAGGCATTCTGGACGGCGTCATCGGCCTCGCTGAAGGAGCCGAGCATCCGGTACGCGACCGCCCGCAACTGGGTACGGTTCTCCTCGAAACGTTCGGCCAGCCACTCGTGATCGGGCACGGTTACCTTCCTTCGTCGCCGTCCGTCGTGGTGGTGTACCTGATTGACGAACCAGGCCGAGCCGACGTAACCGAGGAGCAGTTCACATGACGCCAACAATGAAAACTGTCGTCTATCCGGTCAAGGACCTTGCTCGAGCGAAGGAGTTCTACTCCACGTTGCTCGGAGTCGCGCCGACTTCGGACGCGCCGTACTACGTCGGGTTCAGAATCGGAGACCAGGAAATCGGGCTCGATCCGCACTGCCACGACCAGGGCTTGACCGGGCCCGTCGGCTACTACNNCGAGCGCCCGGCCAGTGACGTCGGCGGGAGCATGCTCATCGCGTTGGTAAAGGACGCGGACGGCAACGTCATCGGGTTCAGACAATCGCCGGCCTAGCGCCGCCACGCGGCGGCGAACAACGCAAAGCCGACACCCTCGCGAAGCTTCGAACGCCCGCTGTCGACGTCTGGGTCGCTACCGCGTCGGTGTCTGACACCGGCGCATCGCGCCCCTACCTCGTGCCGGTCTCGTTGGCGTGGATCGACGAGCGGATCGTCGTCGCTGTCGAGGCCGACTCCCGGACCGCGCGCAACATCGATGCGCACCCGGTCACCAGGCTCGGCGTCGGCCCGACTCGCGACGTCGTGATCATCGACGCCGTACTCGAGGCGGCGATCAGCCTGGACGACATCCCGCCGGCGATCGCCGCTGGTTATGCGGCGCAGGCCGATTGGGACCCCCGCACTGCCGGCGGTCGGTACGTCTACCTCGTACTTCGGCCCGACCGTATCCAGGCCTGGCGCGAAGCGAACGAACTCACCGGCCGAACGCTGATGCGCGGCGGTGTGTGGGTGGTCTGAGAGCGGTCTTAGGCGGGTTGCAAGCCGAGCGGGCGCCCGACGAGTCCCCGTTCGCGGATCGCGAGCGACTCCGCCATTCTCGCCAGTTCGATCGAGGCCGGCGCCTGTGGGTGGCTCAGCACGAACGGCACGCCGGTGTCGCCGGCGCTGACCAGACCCGGATCGAGGGGGATCTGCCCGAGCAGGGGAATCTCGGTGCCGAACGCGCGGGTCAAGGCGTCGACCACCCGTTGCCCGCCACCCGAGCCGAAGACGTCGACCCGATCACCACAGTGCGGACAGGGCAGCCAGGCCATGTTCTCGATGACCCCGGCGACCCGCTGACGGGTCTGCAGGGCGACCGTGCCCGCCCGCTCGGCCACCTCGGCAGCCGCGAGTTGCGGTGTGGTGACGACGATGACTTCGGCGCCTGGCACGAACTGTGCGAGCGAGATCGCGATGTCGCCGGTACCAGGCGGCAGGTCGACGAGCAGGACGTCGAGGTCGCCCCAGTAGACGTCGGTCAGGAACTGGTTCAGGGCGCGGTGCAGCATCGTCCCGCGCCAGGCGACCGGCGTATTGCCCTCGACGAACATCCCGATCGAGATGACCCGGACGCCGTGTGCTGTCGGCGGCATGATCATGCCTGCGACCTGGGTCGGCTTTGCCTCGATGCCGAGCATGCGCGGGATCGAGTGGCCGTAGATGTCCGCGTCGAGAACGCCTACCGATAGGCCACGAGCCGCCAGCGCGGCTGCCACATTGACAGTGACCGACGACTTGCCGACGCCGCCCTTGCCGGACGCGATCGCGAGCACCCTGGTGAGCGAGGCCGGATTGTTGAAGGGAATCTCCTTCTCCGGCTTGCCTGGCCCGCGCAGCTGGACCTGTAACGCCTTGCGCTGCTCATCTGTCATGTACCCGAGTCGAACGTCGACCGCTGTCACGCCGGGCACGGTGCGCACCGCGGCGGTGACGTCGGAGGTG
>PLCK01000128.1:6545-8844 GCA_003134755.1 Actinomycetota bacterium
ACCATGCCGAGCTCGGTGATCGGGCGACGGATGTCGGGGTCCTGGACAGTTGCGAGAGCCGTCAGGACGGCCTCTTCGGTCAGGCCCCCACTCGGTGCTGCTGCGTCGTTTGCCACTCCACGATGCTACGCGGCCCTACGATGCGTGACGTGGCAGGAGCATTGGACGGGGCGGACGACTACCGGCCGTCTCCGGACGAACTCGCCGTATGGCGGGCGTTCCTGCGCGCACACGCCACGTTGATCCGCACGCTCGAGACCGAACTCGGCGCGGCCGACGCGATCCNNGAGCTACGACGTTCTGGTGCAACTGGCCGAGGCTCCCGACCGGCGGCTGCGGATGACCGAACTCGCCGATCGCGTGCTGTTGTCCCGCAGTGGACTCACCAGGCTCGTCGACCGACTCGTGCGCGCGGAGTTGGTCCGGCGGGAGCCCTGCATCGACGACGCCCGCGGCATGTACGCGGTGTTGACCGACGACGGCGTCGGCCAGTTGCGATCGGCGTCGCACGTTCACCTCGCCGGCGTTGTCGAGCATTTCGTACGCCGGTTCAATCGGCACGAGCTCCTCCGCTTCGGGCAACTGCTCGCGCGGCTCGCCGACTGACTGCTTAGTTCGACGGCGTCCGCTGCCGGCCGATGCGGACCTTCCCTGGGCGCGTCAGCGACGCGTCATCGGCGTCCTCCTCGGCGTCAGCGGTGCGTGCGGCCGGATCCAGGAGCGGCGCTGCCAGCCGCCACGAGCCCGCGTGCGGGCTGCGCTCGATGAGCGCCGTCAGCCGCGCAGTCGTCTCAGCAGTGGTCGCCGTCGTCGGAAGGATGTCGTAAACGCCGACGTGCTGCCGCCCGCCAACGCCTGCGTCAGAATCGTCCCCGGTGTCACCCCCGCCGCCACCGACGAGCATGAGCGGCAGTGCTGCGGTTCGGGTGCCGTTGCGCAGCATCCGAAGGAGCTCGACGGCGCCGATGTCGGGCAGGCTGTCGTGGACGACCACGCCGTCGTAGTCGGCGTCCCACAGGGCGGTCAATGCGGCGTCCGCAGTCGCGACCGTCTCGATGTCCATAAGGCCCGCGGCCGCCGTCGTCACCAGATCGTGGACCGCGTCGTCCTCGCCGACGACGAGCAGGCGGGGCAGTCGGACGCCGCTGGTGGCGCCGACATCGTCTGCGGGTGGCGAGGTGCGGCACCACGGGCAGATCTTCCAGCCGGCTTCCAGGGATCGTGCACACGAGCGACAGTGGCCACGGTCGACGATCGAGGCGCACCACGGGCAGGCCACCATGTCGTCATCGACGGCCCGGTCGCAGGCACCGCAGCGGCGGCCTTCGGTGGCATCGACCTGCGAGACCCGCAAGACCTCCTCGAATGTGGTCTCACCGCGGCGGGCGCGAGCCAGGCCGGCCGCTCGCAACGTCGTCATGCCGGCAGCTCGGGCGGCGGCACCGACCGCCGCTTCGCTCGGCGTCCGCAGCAGAACGGAGCGCAGGCTCGCCGTCACCGGCAGCACCTCGAAGATGCCGGTACGGCCGCGATAGCCGGTGCCGCCGCAGTTTTGGCACCCGCGGCCGCGCATCGGGGTCGCATCGTCGAGGTCGGCTTCGGTGATGCCGAGGAGCGCGAGCACGCGGGCAGTCGGCACGTACGGCGCAACGCAGTGCGCGCATGGCCGGCGCACGAGCCGTTGCGCGACGACGAGGGTGAGGGACGACGCAATCAGGAATGGCTCGATGCCCATGTCGATGAGCCGGGTCACGGCAGCCACCGCATCGTTGGTATGCAAGGTGGTGAGGACGAGGTGTCCGGTCAACGACGCCTGGAGCGCCAGTTCGGCCGTTTCGCCGTCGCGCACCTCGCCGACGAGCACGACGTCGGGGTCCTGTCGCAGGATCGAGCGCAGGCCCTTGGTGAAAGAGAGTCCGGCCCGCTCGTTCGTCTGAACCTGCGTGATGCCAGGTAACTGGATCTCGACCGGGTCTTCGAGCGTCACCACGTTCTTGTCGGGCGTTGCGACCTGCGACAGCACGGAGTACAGCGTGTGCGTCTTTCCCGAGCCGGTCGGGCCGGTGATGAGCACAAGTCCCTGCGGGGCAAGCGAGCCGATGAGGAGAGCCTCTAGCTGTTGCTCGTCAAGACCAAGCTGCGCAACCGGGGGCACGCTGTCACCGCTGGCGAGCAGGCGGATGACGACCTTCTCGCCGTGAACCGACGGAAGCGTGCTGACTCGAGCATCGACGCCGACACCGTCGACCGTCAGGCGGGTACGCCCGTCCTGCGGAACGCGGCGCTCGGCAATGTCGAG
>PLCK01000121.1 GCA_003134755.1 Actinomycetota bacterium
TCCTTGATGGACCGGTCTTCGTTCTTCAATTCCTCCCGGAGGGCGAACATCTCCTGAATAACGATGGGCGACCGCGACTGCGCCTTCAGCACGTTCAGTTGGCCGCGCTCGATGCGCTTGGCGATTTCCACTTCACCTTCGCGGGTGAGCAGCGGCACCGTCCCCATCTCGCGCCCGTACATACGGACCGGGTCATTCGTCTTGTCCAGCACTCCCGGGGTCAGATCCAATTCGGCGTCTTCCGCCGCTTCTTCCGGCTTCGCCTCATCGGTGACATCCAGAGCGATCTTGTCCGCCGCTTTGGGTCTGGGCGATTCCAGAACTTCAATGCCAGCGTTATCAAACATGGTGAGCAGGTTTTCCATGTCTTCGGGTGTGTGGACGTCTGAAGGAAGAAGGTCATTCACCTCATCGTAGAGGAGATATCCCTTTTCTTTCCCAAGCGTGATCAGTTTATTGACCTGGTCAAATTTCTCGTCAAACGCCAACGTTTTGACCCCCTCTGGAGGAGAAACAGTGCGCATTCATCACCTTTATGATTTGAGTGGCCACGCCCCGTACCCGATCGTGCGGGGTAGCCTTCGGCATGATTGTTAACACCACAAGGAAGACAGCCAATGGCCTACGGCTCCAAGTAGTTAGATGTTATATTATCCCAATTTGTTTCTTTTTTGGGGAACATTTTTCAGACGCCCCCCAGCTTGGCTAACTCCTTGGCCAACTTGGCCTTGGCCTGAAGCAGTTCGGTCAAGCGGGCAGAGTCCTTGTTGCGCTCTGCGGCTTGGATTGCCGCCTGCATTTTTTCGGCTTCTCGTTCCAGCTTTCGCCTTCGCAAGGCTCGCATACATNNTGGTCGTGGTCGACGGATTCCTCGGGCGAAAGCAGGACCTCGTAAACCAGGCGCCGCTCATCGGGGGTGAGCGAGTCCTCAAGACGGGCGAGATTAAATTCATCTGCTTGGGCACGCGCATCAAGTATTTGTTTAAAGAGGCTCTCCGTCACCAAGCCTGCCGTGTCGCCTTCTGCGATCAGCCTGGGTAGAAATTCATCGGCCATATCTTTGCTTTCAATGAATGCCCGCACAAGCTCCTTCTCTGCCGGCGTGGCCTTGGACGCTGGCAGGGTGGCGGGCACGCGAATAGCGCGCCGGCCTTCACCCGCCGCGCGCCTCAATTCGTTCCGCAGTAACTTCTCATCCAAATGCAATCGCTCTGCAACACGGTCCGCAAGCTCAGCGCGCAGCATGGGGTTGGGAATTCTGGCCAGGTGCGGCATCACAGCGTTGGCTGCAGCAATCTTTCCCTCCGGCTTGCTCAAATCGTGCTGAGTCGCGGCGCGGTCCGTAAGGTAATCGAGATAGGACGGCGCCGCGGACAAACGCTCGCGGTATTTCGCCGTGCCCTCGCGGCGAATAAACGAATCAGGGTCAAGCCCGCCGGGCAAAGCCAAAACTTTTGCTTCGAACCCCTCCTCTAATAATAATGTTAGCGACCGCTCGGTCGCGGCAGTTCCCGCGGAATCCGGATCGTAATTCACCACCACCCGCCGCGAGTAGCGGCTGAGCAATCGGATCTGACTTTCCGTGAGACTCGTGCCGCAACTCGCGACAACATTTTCGATGCCGCAGGATGCCACAGCGATACAGTCCATGTAACCTTCCACCAGGATGGCGTAATCAAGTTTGCGGATGTCGTTGCCCGCGCGGTCCAGGTGATACAGCACGCGGCTTTTGGTGTAAATCGGAGTTTCAGGTGAGTTCAAATATTTCGGCTGGTCGTCGCCCAGAGCCCGCGCGCCAAACGCAATTACTTTTCCAGTGTCGTTCTGGATGGGAAAGATAATGCGCCGGCGAAAACGATCGAACCGGCGATTCCCTTCGTTGTCGCGCAAAACCAGCCCGCTCTTCTCCGTCAATTCCGGAGCGAATCCCGCCTCTGATAATCGCGCCGTGAGCGCTCTCCCCTCTCCCGGCGCGTAGCCGAGGCGAAATTGCGCTACAACTTCGTCTGTCAATCCGCGGTCAGTGAGGTACGCGCGCGCAGCCCGGCCTTCCGCAGTGCTGCCCAATTGGGCGGCGTAAAACTTTGCCGCCAACTCATGAATTTTTGTGAGCACGGCGCGCTCTTTTGCGCTGGCGTCGTAAGTTTCGTCTCCGGCCGTTTCACGCAGCGCAATTCCCGCTTTCTCCGCCAGCCGGCGCAACGCTTCGCCAAAGCTCAGGTTCTCGATCAGCATGATGAACTTGAAGACGTCGCCGCCCACCCCGCATCCAAAACAGTGAAAGATCTGTTTGCCCGGATGCACCGCGAATGACGGCGTCTTCTCCTGATGAAACGGGCAAAGGCCCATCATGTTGGCGCCAGCCTTGCGCAGCTTCACGTAATCGCCCACCACTTTTACGATTTCAGATCCCGTTCGTACTTCGTCAATCTGGCTCATGGGGAATTGGCGGAGGATTAAGAGTCGAAAGTTGAAAGTCGAAAAGCAATTCTACAACGGATGTGTATATTTCAACCGCACTACGAATATACTCGATTCCTGGCTGGCCTCCCAGCCCGTGGACTGTCGAAGTAATTTATTGAAGTAATACAAGGATTACTTTTAACTTGTCACTTGTCACTCGTCACCCGTCACTGTCTTTAATTTACATCGCTGCATTTCTCCGCTCGCTCGGTATCGGTTTGACCGGCGTTATTCTTGGAGTCTATGTCGCGCGCGCCGGATTTTCCGCCACTGTCATCGGCGTGGTAATTTCCGCAGGCTTGGCTGGCGCAGCCGTGGCCACTCTTCTGGTGAGTCTGCGCGCCGACCAACTCGGGCGCCGCCTCACATTGGTCGGCCTTTCTCTCCTGGGCGCCATCGGCGGACTGGGCTTTGCCTTCACCGGGAGCGCATTGAGCATCGTCCTTCTCGCCTTCATCGGCATGTTGAACGGAATGGGGGCGGATCGCGGCCCGGTTTTTTCCATCGAACAAGCCATCATCCCGCAGATGGTTCCGGCCGAGCGGCGCACCATCGCGTTTTCCTGGTACAACGTGGTGATTGAAACAGGTCAGGCATTGGGCGCGCTGGCCGCCGCTCTGCCATTAATTCTTCAACATTCGTTCAATCTTGATCTGCTCTTCGCCTACCGTGTGACGTTTGGGATGTACGCTGCGATTAATTTGGTGAGCGCAATTCCCTATTTGTTTCTCCCTCCCGACATCGAAGTGGTGAACGATTCGGGTCGCCCCAAGCCCGAAAAAATGCGGCTGTCGCCACATTCCAAACGAGTGATCATCTGGCTATCCGCACTCTCGGGGCTTGACAGCCTGGGCGGAGGCTTGATGACGGATGCATTAATTGCCTATTGGTTTTTCGCCAAGTTTGCCGTCTCCGAACAGNNGAACAGAATCTGGCGCTGGTCTTTTTTGCCGGACACGTTTTAAATTCCGGTTCTTATCTGGTGGCCGCATGGCTGTCGCGGCGCATCGGACTGCTGAATACCATGATTTTCACTCACATCCCCAGCAGCTTGTTCCTGATGGCCATGCCCTTTGCCTCATCTCCCGGTTGGGCGGTGGTGTTTCTCCTCTGCCGCGAGGCGTTGGTGGAGATGGACGTACCGGCCCGGCAATCTTATGTCGTCGCAGTGGTCGAGCCGGAGGAACGGACTTTTTCCACCGGCGTCACCAACCTTACCCGAAGCATCGCGCGATCCATCTCTCCCTCTTTCGCCGGCGCCATGATGCAGCGGGTGGCGATGGCCACGCCTCTGTTCCTCGGCAGCGGTTTGAAAATTGTTTACGACATTCTGTTGTTTGTAGCCCTTCGCCGAGTGAAACCTCCCGAAGAGCGGAAAATCGAAACTGAGGGGACTGCCTGATTTTTTCGTGGGGAACAGTTGCGATTTTTACCCATTGAAGCCGGAACGAATCTTTTCCAAGTCCACTTCGGTAAAATTTCCGTAAACCCATTCGGCGCTTCGCAGTTCTTCGGGCGGCCGGCTTTGGGCAAGCGCCAAACATTTCATGCCTGCAGCGTGACCGGCGAGTACGCCGGCGGGAGCGTCCTCAATCACCAGGCATTCCGCCGCCAGGAGTGGGTTGTGCCCGTCACGCGGATTAAAAGCGGCAAGGCTGAGCTGCGCCCACGCTTTCAAAAACACCTCCGGGCTTGGTTTTGAATGAGCAACGTCATCTGCCGTAACCAGCAGCGCAAACTTGTCCCGCAAACCAATTTTTCCCAGAAGGTATTCGATTTCTGCGCGAAAGCTTCCGCTGGCGATGGCAAGGGGAAACTCGCCCGCAACTTTGCGTACGAAATCGACGGCGCCGGGAAACACCGGCAGTCCATCATGGATCGCTTCCCAATAGGCGTGCGTCTTCCACGTGACCAGCTCGTCGCGCCGCGCAGCGTCCAGCGGTTGGCCGTGGCTCTGGAAAAGATGTTCCACAATGCCCCGGTCGTCGAGTGCAAGGTAATCGTGGTAATACTCCTCGTCGGTTATCGTCCAACCCTGCTGGGACGCCATCTGCTGAGTGAGTTTCATAATCAGCGGCTCGCTGTTTACGATAGTCCCGTCAAAATCAAACAATATGGCGCGCAGCAATTAGGGTGACTCCTTATAATTGGAATTATATTTAAGCCTTGTCCATTTTCAACACACTCACATTCAATGAGCCGGCGCACGCTATGATACACTTGGTGCTTGTGTGAGGCCAAACGGTCTTAACCAATGCGGAAAGTTTACGTCAAACCAGTTGCAGCGGAGTGACAAAACAACCAGGGCCTGCATCCAATAAAAGGGCGGCCAACGCAGTGATAGCCTGTCCAGGGATTAACTTTCAATGACCGAACTCACTCTTCCCATCGCTTTTCTCGCGGGCGTAGTTTCATTCCTGTCGCCATGCGTTCTTCCGCTTATTCCCGGCTACATTTCAATGTTGTCCGGCGAATCCATTGATGAATTGCGCGCGGGCACTGGCGTGGGCGTGGTTCGCCGGATTTTTTCCAACTCCATTGCTTTCGTCATTGGATTTTCAACCGTCTTTATCGCGCTGGGAGCGTCAGCAACCTGGGTGGGAAATTTCCTGGCCACTCGGCGCAGGATTTTCGAAATCGTAGCCGGAATCATTATTATTGTTTTTGGGCTGCACCTGACAGGACTGGTGAAGATCCCGTTTCTCTATCGCGACAAACGCATTGATACCGGCGCGCCCAAACGCGGACTCTTGGGATCGTTTATCTTGGGGTTTGCCTTCGCCTTTGGCTGGACGCCGTGTATCGGCCCGACTCTTGGCGCCGTCCAAAGCCTCGCACTTTCAGGTTCTAGCGCTACCCAAGGTGCGCTGCTGACGCTGGCCTATTGCCTCGGTCTCGGGCTGCCGTTCGTCATCGTCGCCCTGGCCTTCCGGCGTGCACTGGGAGTCCTGTCGGTGGTGAAGAGGCATTACGCGCTAGTGACGACGATCGGCGGCGCAATGCTCGTCGTGGTCGGTGTGCTGCTCGTGACAGGTGCGTGGCACGCGCTTGTCGGCCAGCTTCAGACAGCCATCAACAGCTTCGTTCCCGCGGTCTGACATGAGTGAAACTCAGGCGGACGTCGATGACGTGATGGCTGCGAAACTCGACACCGCGCCGGTCGAGGCTGATGAGCTCGGCACCCGGCAGCGAGCCGGCAGGGCGCCACGTTCGTCGCTGTGGGCGTCGGTGCGCTGGGCTTGGTACGTGCTCACATCGATGCGGACGGCGCTGATCCTGCTGTTCATGCTCGCGCTCGCGGCGGTGCCCGGCACGATCCTCCCCCAACACGCCAGCAGCCCGTTGCGGGTGCGTCAGTACTACGTACATCACCCGACGCTTGCACCGATCATCAACCGGCTCGGCGGCTTCGACGTCTTCGGTTCGTGGTGGTTCGCCGGCGTCTACCTCTTGCTGTTCATCTCGCTAGCGGGCTGTGTGATTCCACGAAGCCGTCGGCACCTGCGGGCAATGCGGGCCAGGCCGCCGGCGGCGCCGCGCAATCTCGGCCGGCTTCCGCACAACGCAAGTTGGACGACCGACGCCGACGCTGACGCGGTCGCGACTTCCGCGTACGCACTGCTTCGGTCGAAACGCTTCAGGGTCGATCGCGCCGGCTCGAGCGTTGCGGCGGAGAAGGGGCATTTGCGCGAGACCGGCAACCTGCTCTTCCATCTGTCGCTGCTCGTGGTACTCGCCGGTGTCGCCGTTTCGGCCGCATTTGGTTTTACGGGCACGGTCCTCGTCAAGGAACACAACGGGTTCTCCGATACTGCGATCGCTTACGACAGCCTGAAGGCCGGGCGGCTCGTCGATACGACGAAGCTGCCGCCGTTCTCGTTCACGTTGAACAGCTTCGACGCAACGTACGAACGCAGCGGGCCGACGCGGGGAGCCGCGGACAGTTTCAACGCGCGGGTGACGTGGCAGCCGAACTTGTCGGCGAAGCCGCGTGACTACGACATCACCGTTAACCATCCGCTCAGTTCGGGCGGGGCAAATGTCTATCTCGTCGGGCACGGCTACGCGCCACACTTCAAGGTGACCGATGCGACCGGCCAGGTCTTCGACGAAGTCACGCCGTTCCTGCCGCAAGGCGGCACCTTCGAGTCGCAAGGCGTGGTCAAACTGCCCGACGCGCAGCCGTTGCAGTTGGGTATCACCGGGTTCTTTCTCCCGACTGCTATCAACGACCTGAACGGCCGCCCGATCTCGACGTTCCCTGCGCCCGACAACCCCGCGGTCGTCATCGGTGTGTTCTCTGGTGATCTCGGGCTCGACGACGGCGTGCCGCGGTCGGTGTACACGCTCGACACGTCGAAGATGACGCTGCTCGATACCGCCGAACTCGGCTCTGGGCAGACCCTGACGTTGCCCGGCGGGCAGGGCAGCGTGACCTTTGTCGGCTTCGACCAGTGGGCGACGTTCCAGATCAGCCGTGACCCTGGCAAGGGGGTCGTGCTCGCGGCCGTCGTCTGTATGGTTCTCGGACTGCTGCTGTCCCTGCGGGTGCGGCGCCGCCGGGTGTGGGTACGGGCGGTGCCCGATGGCTCGCAGCCCGCTGGGCGTACCGTGGTGGCCGTTGGGGGCCTCACCAGAACTGACGCGACGAGTGGCTTCGACGACGAGTTCGCGGGTCTGGTCGCCGCGCTGCAGAAGGTCGTGCCCCCGGTCGCCGACCGGAGCACCGAACGGGTTCAGGAGGACTGAGCGTGGGCGTCGACGTTGGGCTGGCCAGGCTGTCCAACGACCTCATCGTCGGCGGCATCGCGGCTTACTCAGTCGCATTCCTCGGTTACGCGATAGACGCCGCATTCGGCAACCACGTAGCCGCCGCTGCCAGCCAGCCGGCCGCCGCGGTCGACGTCCGCCAGCCCGCTCTTGTCGGCGTGACAGCGCACGACGGCGACCAGTCGAGGGGAGCCGGCTGGACGTCGCCGGCGTCCGATTCGCGGCCGCCGGGCGTCCGGCTGGCGCGCACCAACGCCGCGGCACGTGGGGTCGGCGGGTTCTTGTCGGCCCGCACCGGCCGGTTCGCCGTCGCGATTACAGTCGTCGGCTGGCTGCTCCACCTCGGCGCTGTTGTCACGCGCGGTCTCTCGGTGCACAGGTTGCCGTGGGGCAACATGTACGAGTTCACCCTTGCCTTCACGCTCACCGTGGTGACCGCATTCCTCGTGATCATGATGCGGCAACCCGCGCGCTACCTCGGTGTGTTCGTCATGACGCCCGTCGTCCTTGCGTTGGGCATCGCTGTGCTCGTCCTCTATGTGGCACCGGCGCCGCTCGTGCCTGCGCTGCACTCGTTCTGGCTGGCGATCCATGTGACCGCGGCGATTCTCGCCTCGGGCGTGTTCACGGTCGCGACCGCGGCCACCGTCATGTTCTTGATTGCCGATCGCTATGCGGTGGCCATGGCAAGTGGCAAACCGGTGCGCTTCTCGGCGCTGGCTCGCATCATGCCCGCGCCCGACGTGCTCGACCGGACCGCGTATCGCGCCTACGCGTTCGCGTTTCCAGTCTGGACGTTCGCAGTCATCGCGGGCGCGATCTGGGCCGAATACGCCTGGGGGCACTACTGGCAGTGGGACCCGAAGGAGACCTGGGCCTTCATCACCTGGGTCATTTACGCGGGCTATCTGCACGCCAGGGCCACCGCTGGGTGGCGCGGGCGCAAGGCCGCCTACGTCGCGATGCTCGGGTTCACTTCGATCGTGTTCAACTTCTTCATCGTGAACATCTTCATCACCGGTGTGCACTCGTACGCCGGCGTCTGACCAGCTCAGCCTCTCCGCCGGACCGGCTCGTGCAGGCTTACGCGCGACCTGCCATTTAGACGCGCGCGGCCGACCGGC
This sequence comes from Actinomycetota bacterium, assembly GCA_003134755.1. Lineage (GTDB taxonomy): Bacteria > Actinomycetota > Actinomycetes > Acidothermales > Acidothermaceae > PALSA-607. The sequence goes on from PLCK01000121.1 coordinate 8,358, forward strand.
GATACTTGGCCGGTGGCCTACGCAGACCTGCCGGAGTTCCTCGACCGGCTCGAGAAGGACGGCGACCTTGTGCGCGTCAAGGCGCAGGTCGATCCGCACCTCGAGATCACCGAGATCGTCGACCGAGTCGTCCGGGCCGGAGGCCCGGCGTTGCTGTTCGAGAATGTCCTGGGGTCCAAGCTGCCGCTGGCGATGAATGTCTTCGGCACACAGTCCAGAATGGCGAAGGCGCTCGACGTCGACAGTCTCGACGCCGTGGGAGCACGGATCGCCGACCTGCTCAAGCCCGAGCTGGCGCGCGGTTTCGCTGGCCTGCGCGATGCCATGAGCAAGCTCGGCCAGCTCCGCGACGTCCCGCCCAAGCGGGTACGCAAGGGCGACTGCCAGGACGTCGTGGTGAAGGGCGACAAGGTCGACCTGATGACCTTGCCCGCGCTGCACACCTGGCCCGACGATGGCGGCGCCTATTTCAACCTCGGGCTGACCCACACCAAGCATCCCGAGACGGGTGCCCGGAACCTCGGGCTGTACCGCTTGCAGCGCCACGACCGGCGAACTGTCGCGATGCACTGGCAGATCCACAAGGACTCGAACGCGCATCACGCGGTCGCCGAGCGGCGCGGCGAGCGGCTGCCGGTGGCGATCGCTTTCGGCTGCGATCCGGTGGTCACCTACGCGGCGTCCGCGCCACTGCCGAGCGACATCGACGAGTACCTGTTCGCCGGCTTCCTTCGGCAGGACCGGGTCGAGATGGTCGACTGTGTCACGGTGCCGTTGCAGGTTCCGGCAGATGCACAGGTCGTGCTCGAAGGCTGGCTCGAACCGGGGGAGCGGCGACCCGAGGGTCCCTTCGGCGACCACACCGGTTTCTACACACCTGTCGAGCCGTTCCCTGCGCTCACGATCGACTGCATGACCATGCAGAAGAAGCCGGTCTTCCAGTCGATCGTGGTCGGCCGGCCGCCGGCCGAGGACGGACCGCTCGGCAAGGCCACTGAGCGCATCTTCCTGCCACTGGTTCGGCTCATGATCCCCGACATCGTCGACATGGACATGCCTGTCGAAGGGGTGTTCCACAACTGCGTGATCGTAAGCATCGACAAGCGATTCCCGAAGCAAGCGCACAAGGTGATGAACGCGATCTGGGGCGCCGGCATGCTGTCGCTGGCGAAGCTGATCGTCGTGGTCGACGCCGATTGCGATGTGCACGACTATTCGCAGGTCGCGTGGCGCGCGTTCGGCAACGTCGACTACACCCATGACCTCGCACACTCCGTCGGCCCGGTCGACCATCTCGACCATGCGAGCTATCAGCAGTTCTGGGGCGGCAAGATCGGCGTCGACGCCACCGCGAAGCTCCCAGCCGAGGGCTACACCCGGGGGTGGCCGGAGATGATCGAACAGGACCCGGCCGTCGTCGCCCGCGTGACGGCCCGCTGGAAGGAATTCGGGCTCTCGTGAGTGCCGCCGCCACGCCGTGGCCGCCGACCGGTCCCGAGTCGGGCCCGATCGCCACCGCACCCGGGCGGGTGCGGGCGTTCCTCGGCCTCGTCCGCATCGAGCACTCGGTGTTCGCGCTCCCGTTCGCCTACATCGCCGCGCTGACGGCGATGTCGCGCGCCGATGACCACGTGCACTGGCGTCAACTGCTGCTGGTCACGATCGCGATGGTCGGTGCCCGCACCTTCGCCATGGCGGTCAACCGCATCGTCGACAGGCACATCGACGCCCGCAATCCGCGCACGCAGGCTCGCGAACTCGTCACCGGCGTCGTCTCTCTCCGGACGGCGTGGGCGGGCGCGATCGTCGCCCTTGCCGTGCTGATGCTGGCCGCCGCCGGGCTCAACCGGGTCTGCCTCGTGCTCGCGCCGGTGGCCGCCGTCGTGCTCGCCGGATATCCCTACGCGAAGCGATTCACCTGGGCGCCGCACGCCGTACTCGGACTCGCACAGACGATCGGGCCGATTGGCGCCTGGATGGCGGTGACCGGCCACTGGTCGTGGCCGGCAGTCGTGCTGGGGCTCGCCGTCGGGTTCTGGATCGGCGGCTTCGACATCATCTATGCGCTGCAGGATTACCGCATTGACCGGCAGATCGGCGTGAAGTCGTTGCCTGCACGGTTCGGGCCGGCTGTCGCGCTGGCGTTCTCTCGGCTGGCCCACTACGCGACGGTTCTACTGCTGCTGTGGTTCGGCACACTGGCGCGCTTGGGCTGGACGTGGACCGCAGGCGTCGTCGCTGCGGCCGCTGCGCTCGCGTACGAGCAGCACCTCGTCAAGCCTGACGATCTGTCCAAGGTCAACCGGGCGTTCTTCACTGTCAACGGGTTCGTCGGCATCGGCCTGTTCTGTTTCGCACTCGTCGATCTGGTGTCGCGAGGACTGCGGGGATGACAGCGGCCGCTCGGGTCCCGTGGGTCGTCGGCGTCAGCGGCGCCAGCGGAACCCCTTATGCCGCAGCGGTTCTGCGCGGCCTGCTCGCGGCGGCACTGCCCGTAGACCTCGTGGTGTCGCGGGCAGCGCGGCTCACCCTGCTCGACGAGACCGGGATCGCCTGGCACGACGATGCTGAGTCGTTGCGCGCCTTTCTCGCCGTCCGGCTCGATGCAGATGCCGAGCTCGACACAGCTACCGAGTTCGACGCGGGCCAGCACGCCGTGCTCGACGATGTGCGGTTCTGGTCGGCGGCCGACCTGGCAGCAGGCCCGTCGAGCGGCTCGTACCAGACCAGGGGCATGGTCGTCGTGCCCGCGAGCACGGCGGCGGTGGCAGGCATCGCGATCGGTCTCTCGAAGGATCTCCTGCAGCGGGCGGCGGACGTCACGCTGAAGGAGCGCCGGCCGCTCGTCGTCGTCCCGCGGGAGATGCCGTTGACGGCTGCGACCCTGCGGCATCTGGTGTCGCTGGCCGAGGCCGGCGCGGCGGTGCTGCCAGCCAGTCCGGCGTTCTACAGCAAACCGAAGAACATGCAGCAGCTGGTGGATTTCGTTGCTGGCAAGATCTTGGACGCGCTCGGCGTCGCCCACGATCTCTTCACCCGTTGGGACGGCCGACTCGGCAGCGGTTAGCGTTCGAGCGAGCCGGCCCCTCGGATGTCAGCCTTCAGAAGCCTCGAGTGCCAGCGAGCCGATCGAGTCGAGGTCGGAATCGCCGCGCAACAACGCGCGGACTTCGGATTCACGGAATCGGCGATGGCCGCCGGGTGTGCGGATGCTTCCGATCCGGCCGGACGCCGCCCAACGTGTCACGGTCTTCGGATCGACCCGAAACAGGCTGGCAACCTCTCCGGGTGTCAGGAGGCGGTCACGGTTCTCCACTTGGATGCCTTTCTTTGGGACGCGGTGGTGAGAATGCCTTCGCGGGACCCCAATCAGATGTGTACACGCGCATGGAGGGCCACGTCTGCCTTTGGCACGCGTTAGTTGCGTAGTAAGCAAAAAAGTCGGGGTGGTCGTTACGAGTCGATCACCCTGAGTGATCAATTCTCGGTGCCAACCGTATTTCGGAGTGCAAACTGTCGCCAGATGGTCGCTCTCTGCAACCGTCGGCTTTCCCGTCGCCCCGCTCCGTCCGACTCACCGCGCAGCGTGCATGCTGGAACCTCGCACCACAGCAAACGGAACATCACGATCTTCAACAGACTGGGAGCGACGTGGACGCCGGCCGCCAACGCGAACTCGAGGCCAAGGTGCTCTCCGGCGATCGGCTGAGCTACGACGACGGAGTCGCGCTGTACGACAGTGACGACCTGGCCTGGCTGGGCGAACTTGCGCACCACGTCCGCACGGTCAAGAACGGCGACCGCACCTTCTTCAACGTGAACCGGCACCTGAATCTGACGAACGTCTGCGCGGCGTCGTGCGCGTACTGCAGCTTCCAGCGCAAGCCGGGCGAGACCGACGCCTACACGATGCGGATCGAGCAGGCCGTCGAGCTGGCAAAGCAGATGGAGCCCGAGGGCATCACCGAGCTGCACATAGTCAACGGGCTGCACCCGACGCTGCCGTGGCGCTACTACCCTCGATCGCTGAAGGCGTTGAAGGCGGCGCTTCCCAACGTCGCGCTGAAGGCGTTCACGGCTACTGAGATCCACTGGTTCGAGGAGATCTCCGGGCTTTCGGCCGACGAGATCCTCGACGAGCTGATCGACGCCGGGCTCGAGTCGCTCACGGGCGGCGGTGCGGAAATCTTCGACTGGGAAGTCCGGCAGAAGATCGTCGACCACAAGACCCACTGGGAGGACTGGTCGCGGATCCACCGGCTCGCGCACAGCAAGGGGCTGAAGACGCCGTGCACGATGCTGTACGGCCACATCGAGGAGCCACGCCACCGTGTCGACCACGTCCTGCGGCTACGCGAACTTCAGGACGAGACCGGCGGCTTCGTGGTCTTCATCCCCCTGCGGTTCCAGCACGACGCGAACGGCGATCCGCGCAACCGCCTGATGACCCAGCCGATGGCCACCGGTGCCGAAGCGTTGAAGACGTTCGCGGTTTCCCGCCTGCTGTTCGACAACGTCCCGCATGTGAAGGCTTTTTGGGTCATGCACGGCCTCACGACCTCGCAACTCGCGCTGTCGCACGGGGCTGACGACCTCGACGGGTCGGTGGTCGAATACAAGATCACCCACGACGCCGACCACTTCGGTACGCCGAACACGATGCATCGCGACGACCTGCTCGAGTTGATCCGTGACGCCGGTTTCACCCCTGTCGAGCGCGACACCAGGTACAACGTCATCCGCGAGTTCGACGGGCCGGACAAGGGCCGGCGCGACGCACCACAACCCATGCCGGTCTGACGTGCCCGAGCCGACAAACGACGAAGCGCTAACTGCCGTGGACGCCGAGGTGGCGGCGCCGCCCCGACCCCACGCCGTCCTGCGTTATACCACCCTCCGGCTGGCCCTGTTCCTCGTCGCGCTCGCGCTGTTGTGGCTGGTCAGGATCAGGGACGGTCTGCTCCTGGTAGCCATCGCGCTGGTGCTGTCCGGGCTTGCGAGCTACGTCCTGCTCGCAGCACAGCGCGATGCGATGTCGGCTCAGTTGCACGCCGCGCGGATTCGCCGCTCCGCACGGGCCGGCGCGCGGGCGGCCCGTGAGGACGCCACAGACGCCGACGAGGAGCGTGGCGACGGGTAGCCACCGTTGTCGTGATGTCGGGGCGCGCCTGAGTAACCTGGGTACGTTCTCACCACGCAGGTCCCTGATCTGCTGCCACGATCGAAAGGCCTCGCGGTGCGGCTTCGAAACGGCCAGTTGAGCTGGCGCGAATTCGACGGGGAAGCCGTCGTTCTCGATCTTGCCGGCTCCCGGTATCTGACCGTGAATGCGGCCGGCACCGTACTGCTGAAGCGGCTGGCCGAGGGGTGCATGCGGGCCGACCTCGTGACCGCGCTCGTCGACAGTTTCGCGATCTCAGACGAGGCCGCGGCCGCCGACGTCGACGCATTTGTGGCGAAGTTGGAGCAGAAGGGACTGCTCGAGCCCAGCTAAATCGGGCATCTTCGGCCCCGCACCGCGAAACTTGAACGATCGGCGACAGATTCACCCGTTCGGATGATCCCGCCGCTCTTGTCGGTCGCTGGTAGCGTGACTTACCGTAAGCAGGACAAGGACCCGAGGGGGGTATGCACATGTATGTTGCACCAGAAATCACTGAGATTGGCACGGTCCGCGAGCTCACGCTCGGCGGAAAGGATGGCGCGCAGCTTGACGCCGCCTTCCCGGCGGGCACGCCGAGGGGCAAGCTCACCTTCTCCTAGGTGACCTCCCAAGATCGTTCGAGACCGAGGCATGGGCGTACGCGTCCGTGCCTCGGTCTTGTCATGTCACGGATTCTCGGGCCGAAAGCGCAGTGATCTCCGCCACCGATGCCTTCGAGCCGATGTCGGAATTCGAGATCGTCGCGGGGTGGGTCTTCGGAACCGTCGCGATTGACTGGCCTTCGCCTCGCGACGGTGCACCCCGACCCGACGGTGAGACGCCGCGCCGTGTTCTCGACGAGCTGTTGAGGCCGCTGCTCGCGCAACCGCCGTGTCACCTGCTCTTTTCTGGCGGTCGCGACTCGTCAGCGATCCTCGCGGCGGCCGTGGCCCTCGCGAGGCGGGCGGACCNNCCTGCCGCTGCCGATCCCCGTGACCCGGGTCTATCCCGGCGACCTTGCCGCCGACGAGACCGACTGGCAGCAGCAGGTACTGGCTCATATCGGCCTCACCGAGTGGATGCGGATCGAGATACGCGACGAGCTCGACGTCGTCGGGCCGATCGCTGGCCAGGCCCTGGCCAGGCACGGCGTGGTATTTCCAGCCACCGCCTTCCCGCACGCGTTCGTGTTCGACCGAATCGGCGGTGGCGCGGTTCTCACCGGAGAAGGCGGCGACGAGGTATTCGGCGCGCAGCGGATCACGCCTGTGACGGCGTTGCTGCGCCGCCGCCGCCCGCTGTCCCGCGAACTCGGCGCTGCCGTCGTCGATGCGCTGTCTTGGCGGGCCCGCCGCCAGCGGCGGGCCGCCCGCGCAGACGATCCGGCTAGGGCCCGAGTGTGGTTGCGGCCACCGACCCGCGAGCGGGTCGCCGCTCTGCACGCTGCCGACGCCCTCGATGCGCCGTTGTGGTGGGACGCCGGCGTGCGGGCGATCTTGCGCCAGCGCGGGTTGCAGACGGGGCTGCGGAACCTGCGCGCGGTCGCAGATGCGAGCGGCGTCACGTTGGTTCACCCGCTTCTCGAGCCTGCGTTCGTGGGCGCGGTCGCCGCTTGGGGGGGCCGGTTCGGGCCGGTCGGGCGCACCGAGACGATGCGCCGGCTGTTCGCCGACGTCCTGCCCGCTGGCGTTCTCCAGCGCACCTCGAAAGCGCGGTTCAATTCGGCGGCGCTGAACGCGCACAGCTTGGCGTTTGCCCGCGACTGGAATGGAACGGGTGTCGATCCTGTCCTGGTCGACGTTGAGGCGCTGCGCAGCAACTGGCTTTCCGAGGTTCCGCACCCGTCGACGCTGCCGCTGCTCCAGTCAGCCTGGCTGGCCAACCAATAGGCCTGGGGGTGGGCGTTCTGCCGCGGCCAGCGCCGTCCGGCGCCATACTTCGATGGCCACCCTCGACGTTTGGAGTAGCGAAGTGAGTCGCACCGCCGCGCGCGCACTCCGCCTCGCGCGCGAGATTCCGGCGATCGTCGCGGCCGCGGCAGTGGCCAGCGCCGTCGAGATCGGGATCCGCACCGTGAAGCTGCCGACGGTCGCGCGCCTCGCCGGCACGCCGCTGCGCACCGACGACGGCGTACCGCCCCGTGAGGTCGACCGACTCGGGATGCCACCGCGGTTGGTTCTGCGCATGCGCGCCGTCCGTCGAGTGATGCGGCACTGGCCCTTCGGCGACAGCTGCCTGCGGCTCGCCCTGGTATCGGGGCAGCGGATCCACGCCGTTCGGCCGGTGTTGCGGATCGGCGTGGCCAAAGACGCGGACGGCATCCGGGCGCACGCCTGGCTCGAGGTCGACGGGGTCAGCCTTGATCCCGAACGGTCCTTCGAATACGCGATCCTGCAGAGCACGGCCGCGTCGCCGTGACGCAGCCGTGCACGTACCTGCTCTACGGCCTGCGGATCCAGTCGGAGTTGCCGCTCCACCAAGACCGTCAGATCGACGACGGCCTGCCGCCGGACGTCGTCCTGACGCTCGGCGCCGCCCGGCCGGTGCCGGGTGACGAGCCGCCCGGCGAACGACTCGCCGAGGTCAACGACGACGACGGGACGAAGTACTTCACGTTCGTCCGGCTACCAGACGGTTCCTACGTGCTTCGTTACTACCGGATCGGCGACTTCGTCCTGTCGGCCGATCGTTCCCGCGTCGTAGTCCATCTCGACCCGGACGCCGACCCCGGGTTCGCGGCTGTCCTGGCGACCGGTTCGCTGCCGTCGTTCCTGATCCTTGCCGGCGGCTCGCCGCTCCTGCACGCCAGCGCTGTCGAGATCTCAGGTCAGGCAGTCGCGTTCGTCGGATCGTCTGGCATTGGCAAGTCGACGACAGCAACCGTGATGTGCGCGGCCGGGGCGAAGCTCGTGACGGACGACGTCCTACGGCTGGAGTTCGACGCCGGCATCGTGCGGTGCTTCCTCGGGGCCACCGAGACCCGGTTGCGCGTGTCGGCGTCCGGGTTGCTCGGCTCGTTCGGTGACGAGTTGATGTCGCGGCGCACGAGTGACGAGCGTGATGCGCTCGAGTTGCCCGCCTCGCGCACCGACAGGCTGCCGCTCGCGGCGATCGTGGTGCCCCAGCCGGTGCGCGACACCACCGAGGTGACGATGACCCGGTTGACCGGCATCCAGGCGTTGCTGACTCTGACCCGCTTTCCGCGCATCGTCGGCTGGGAGGAGACGTCGGTTCTTGAGCAGCAGTTCGAGTTCCTCGCCGACGTCGTGCGCCGGGTGCCGGTCTACCTCGGCTACCTGCCGTGGGGTCCACCGTTCCCGGAGGACCTGGCAGCGCGCATCCTTGCCGCGCTCGACCTGCCCGTGCTTGCGGCCGAGGTCAGTCGTGGTGGCGGTGGTCGAGGTACGCCGCTGCCTGCAAGGTGAACAGCTCGGCATAGCTGCCGCCCTGGGCCATGAGTTCGTCGTGCGTGCCCTGCTCGACAATGCGGCCGTCGCCCATCACGTAGATCCGATCGGCCGAGCGCACGGTCGAGAAGCGGTGCGAGATGAACAGCACTGTGCGACCTCCGAGCAGCGTGCGGATGCGCGCGAACAGGTCGTGTTCGGCCCGTGGGTCGAGCGCGGACGACGGTTCGTCGAGGATCACGAACGGCGCGTCGCGGTAGAAGGCGCGGGCCAGTGCGACCCGCTGCCACTGGCCGAGGGAGAGGTCGCGGCCGCCCTTGAATTGCTTGCTCAGGATCGTGTCGTAGCCGAGCGGTAGCTCCTCCAGGAACCGGTCGGCCCCGGCTTGATGGGCGGCGGCCGCAATCGCGGCGTCGTCGCCGGCGCCGCCGCGACCCGCGCTGATGTTCTCGCGGGCAGTGAGCTCGTAGCGGATGAAGTCCTGGAAGATGATCGCGATCGCCCGCCGCAGGCCGGCCCGGTCGAAGGTGCGGATGTCGGCGCCGTCCCATCGGATCGAGCCGGAATCGGCCTCGTAAAGGACGGCGAGCAGCTTCGCGAGTGTCGTCTTGCCGGAGCCGTTCTCGCCGACCAGCGCGATGACCTCGCCGGCCTCGATCCGGATCGAGACGTCGTTGAGCGCGGGACGACGGCTGCCGGGGTAGGTGAACGACACGCGGTCGACCTCGACCGTGGAGAAGCCCGCGGGCGCTGCGTCGCCTGCCTCGGCCTTGTCGGCGTCCGGCTTGAGTTGCACGAAGTCCTGGTAGTCGTCGAGGAAGAGGCCAGATTCGAAGATCTGCTGGATGCTGCCGAACATGCCGACGATCTGAGTGCCCATCAGGCGGATTCCGACGACTGCCGTCAGTGAGCCGGTCAGCGAGATGTCGCCGCGGCCGACCATCCACACGAGGGCGGCGATCGTCAGACCGAGGATCACCGCCGAGACCAGGCTGCCGATGAAGGCGAGCGTGGATCGGTAGCCCACGTGGCGGCGCAGGTCGTGCACATAGTCGGCGTAGACGTCGTCGAACCCCTTGCGAACCGCGGTGCCGAACCCGAACGCGCGCAGCTCCTTGGCCGGTCCGCGCTCGGACAGCACCTGGAGCAGATACGCACGCAGTCGCAGTCGGGGCGTCTGTCCGACGGCGAACCGGAATTCGCGACGGCTCTGAAGCCGGCCGGTGATCCACAACGGCACGCCCGACACCAGCAGTATCGGCAACAGCAGCGGCTGGATAGAGATGATCGCGGCCGCGACGCCGACGACTCCGGCAAACCCGCCGACGACGCCGATCAGCCCCTGAGTCATCGCGTACGGCCGGGTCAGTGCATTCGCCTGAACCCGGCTGAACCTGTCGAAGAACTTCGACGACTCGAACGCCCGCAGATTCACCGCGGCGGCGACGTCGAGAATCTGCTGCCAAGTCGAGCGGGTGACCAACTCGGCGAGCAGCCGTTGCTGCTGGGCAAGCACCGCGGTCGAGACAGTCGAGAAGGAGGTCACGAGGACCAGCGCGGCCACCCACTTCATCGCACTGGCCACCGAGATGTGGTGCGCAGCGACAGCCGTCATCTGATCGAGGAGCCGCTTGGTGAGCCGCAACTGGAGGAAGACGATCGCGCCTCCGATCAGCTGCAGCGAGGTGGTCGTGAAGAAGATCCGCCGGTCGGCCGCCCAGGCGAATCGCATGCTCTCGCCGATCAGCCGCGGCAGCCGTCGGACCGACTTTCGTTGCGAGCGGGCCGCGACCAGGAGATCGGTGTAGTCGAAGAACTTCTCCGGCTCGGGCTNNCGTCGGCTGCGTCGGCTGCGTCGAGATCGTCGGCCGGCGTCGAGGTCATGGCCGCATTGTCTCCTTCTTCGGGTGGCTGCGAGGGCAGTGCGGGCCAATCGGGCGCCGCGCATACAGTGGAGCGATGGCCGACCGCACGCACGAGACGGGTCGCGAGCACCGGCCACGAGTCGGGCATATCCAGTTTCTGAACTGCCTGCCGCTGTACTGGGGTCTCGTCCACTCGGGCGCGCTGCTTGACGTCGACCTTGACCGGGACACACCCGATCGGCTGAGCGATCGGCTGGTCGAGGGTGACCTCGACATCGCTCCGGTCAGCGTGGTCGAGTACCTGCGCCACGCGGACGAGTTGACCCTGCTACCTGACCTCGCCGTCGGGTCCGACGGGCCGGTCATGTCCTGCGTGCTCGTCAGCCAGCTCCCGCTCGAGCAACTGGACGGACAGCTCGTGACGCTCGGCTCGACCAGCCGGACGACGGTCGAGCTGGCGAAGATGGTGCTCGAGGAGCAGATCGGCGTCCGACCGAGGTATCTGACCTGCCCGCCCGACCTGACCGCGATGATGCTCGAGGCGCCGGCGGCAGTGCTGATCGGGGACGCCGCCCTGCGCGCGACGTTGCACGACGGACCGCGCCTGGGCCTCGACGTCCACGACATGGGGGCGGCGTGGCGCGACTGGACCGGGCTGCCGATGGTGTTCGCGGTCTGNNGTCGACTCGATCCAGCTCGTCTCGCGTCTGCCGCTCGACCGCGTGCGCACGGTCGCGGTCACGCCCGAGAGCGCGACCTCGGTCGTGCTGACGAAGGTGCTGCTGCCCGACGCGGAGCACGTGCCGCTCGGCGAGGCAGCCGACGCGACGCTGCTGATCGGCGACGCGGCGCTCAAGAGCGCGTTCGAGGACCCGACTCCACACCACGATCTCGGCCGCCTCTGGCTCGAGCGGACGGGCCTGCCGATGGTGTTCGCGGTCTGGGCGGCCCGCAACGAGTTCGCGACGAACCATCCCGGACTGGTCAAGGAGGTGCACGACGCCTTCGTGCAGTCGCGCGCGATCTCGCTGGCCCGGGTCGACGAGGTTGCCGAGTCGGCTGCACGCTGGGAGGACTTCGACACTGATGCCCTCGTCCGCTACTTCCTAACGCTCGACTTCTCGCTCGGTGAGCGCCAGCTGGCCGGTTTGGCGGAGTTCGCTCGCCGGGTCGCTCCGCGGATCGGGCTAGCCCGCTTGGGTGAGCCCGCGTTCGCCGATGTCTGACCCGTTCGTGATCGGAGAGCCTTCTCCGTATCGTCCTTACTGACCAACCTGTGGCTAAGTGCCGCACCAGCCCGCGAAGCCTGCAACCATCACCGCCATGGTCGGGATCGCGGGCGAGCAGCCTGCTGACCTCTATCGCGTGATCGTGGCCGACGACGCCGCGGGCATGCGCGAACTGATGCGCACCCTGCTCTCGCTCGAGCCCGACTTCGAGGTCGTGGGCCAGGCCGGCGACGGGGTCGAGGCAGTCGCCCTGGTCACCGAACTGCGGCCCGACCTGCTGGTCATCGACGTGTCGATGCCGATCATGGACGGTCTCGAGGCCATCGAGGCCATCAGGGTGGTGTCTCCCGAGACGCGGGTCGTGGTCTTGTCCGGTGAGCGGCGCCCGCTGCCGGCCGGCGCCGACGCGCACATCGACAAGGGCACCGACAACGAGGTCGTCGTTGCCACGCTGCGGTCCCTGTGCCAGGCGGGCCGGTCGGCTGTCACCGGCTGACGCTCTCGCAGCTAGGCTGACCGGCGTGGGCCCATTGCGCGCAGTTCTCGATCGGACCGCCGACGGCGGCCGCATCTCGGCGTCTGAGGCACTCGAGCTCTATACCGATGCGCCCCTGCACGCACTCGGCCGCGCGGCCGACGCGGCCCGTCGCCGCAGGTTCGCCGACACCGCGACTATCGCGACCTACCTGATCGACCGCAACATCAACTACACCAACGTGTGCGTCACCGCGTGCAAGTTCTGCGCGTTCTACCGGGCGCCGAAGCACGCCGAGGGATGGACACACTCGCTCGACGAGATCCTGCGCCGGTGCGGCGAAGCCGTCGAACTCGGTGCCACCCAGATCATGTTGCAGGGCGGGCACAATCCCGACCTCGGGATCGAGTGGTACGAGCAGACGTTCTCCGCCGTGCGGGCCGCGTACCCATCGCTGGCGTTGCATTCGCTCGGCGGCTCGGAGGTCGTGCATATCGCGCGGACGTCCGGGCTGACGTTTGCCGAGGTCATCGCCCGGCTGCACGCTGCCGGGCTCGATTCGTTTGCCGGCGCGGGAGCCGAGATCCTCACCGAGCGGCCCCGCCACGCGATCGCGCCGCTGAAGGAGACCGGGGCCGTCTGGCTCGAGGTCATGGAGACCGCGCACGGACTCGGCGTCCAGTCGACGGCGACGTTCATGATGGGCACCGGCGAGACGAACGCCGAACGGATCGAACACCTGCGGCTCATTCGTGACGTGCAGGATCGCACCGGCGGCTTCCGGTCGTTCATCCCCTGGACCTACCAGCCCGAGAACAACCACCTGCGCGGGCGCACGCTCGCCACCCCGCTCGAATACCTACGGTTGTTGGCGGTGGCCCGGCTGTTCTTCGACAACATCGCGCACCTTCAGGTGTCGCAGCTCACGCTTGGCAAGGAGGTCGGTCAGCTCGGGCTGCATTACGGCGCCGACGACCTCGGCTCGGTGATGCTCGAGGAGAACGTCGTCTCCTCCGCCGGCGCGCGCCACCAGTGGAACCTGCAGGAACTCATTCACCTGATCCGGTCGGCAGACCGGGTGCCCGCGCAGCGCGACACGTTGTACAACCACCTGCGCGTGCATTGGACCCCGGCCGACGATCCCAAGCTCGATCCGCGCGTCGCCTCACACTTCGCCTCGACCGCGCCCGGTGCGCAGCGACCGAAGCTCCCCGACCTGCCGCTGGTCGCCAGCTGACGTTTTGTCGCGGCCGCCTTCGAATTGTGGTTTCGAAGTAGTGGTAACTGCGGCGCTCTCTACCGCGCCGTCGTTACCAAGAGTCGACCAAATGCGGCATCGGCGGCTCGCAGCTGAGCGATCACGACCTCGGGCTCGAGTCGCAGTGCGATGCTCGGGAACCGCAGGATCGGGTCGCCGCCGAGCACCAGGTCGTTCTGCCGGCGGGCGTCGTGCCAGTAGTTGAGTGGTCGCAGGTGTACGCCGCCGTCGACCTCGACACTGAACGTGCCGAAGTCGGCGTCGAGGTAGCGCCGCCGACCTGACGCGTCGAGTCGGAACGCTTGCCTGATCGGCGGTGGCAGGCCAGCCCGGCGGGCCAGTTTGCTGAGGTCGATTTCGCTGAGGGAGTCGGCGCCGCCTTCGATGTCGGCGAGCACGGCCAACAGGTGACGGCGATGACGGACGTCGCCTGCGGCCAGCAGAACCCGGCGCAGGATCGTGGCGCTCGTCAGGCGTTGTTGCACCGTAGCCGCGAGGAGCCCGCACGCGACGCGAGGGGACGGCGTCCAACTGGCCGCGCTAATGAACGCCCGGCCGCGTCGGATGGTCGGCGGGCTCAGCACGTGGTCGACGTCGAAATCATCGAGGTAGGCGACGCGGCGCCAGCGCACCCCGTCGATCGTGATCGGCCGAGCGCCGATCGTCGTCACAACATCGATGACGGCGTCGGGAAAGCCGCGCAGGCCGTGACTCTCGGCTGCAGCCCGGCCGGCGATCACCGCGCGGCCGCTCACGCTGAGGACCGCCGCCCACTGTCGCTCGCGCCCGGTGACCGGACCTGTGTGCAGCACGACCGCCCTGCCAAGTGGTTGCCAACGACCTGCCGTGATTCGTCGACCTATCGCGTCGGCGTCGAAGCCATGCGCGCGCAATTGCGCGCGGCCCACGAGCTGGCCTTGCGTGGCGGCGAGAGCGGCGAGTTCGGCAGGGCGCTGGCGTGCGGAAATGATGGCCATGGTGATGAGGATCACTCCCACGCACGGCGAAAATCGCCCGGTCCCCTCGATCTGTGCAAGCCCCGCGCTGAGGCTGTGGGAACCAGGTCGCATCTTCGGGGGGTTGCGCGGAGGTTGTGGGAACCAGGTCGCTGTCTACCGCGCCGTTGTTCCCATTCCCTCGGTGGCGACGCGGGGCGGTGTCGGCGGCTGACAGGATGGTGGGGTGGACTACCCGAAGATCGAGCTGCACGTGCATCTTGAGGGCACGGTCAGACCGCACACGCTTCTTGACATGGCGAAGCGCAACGACCTGCCGTTGCCGGTCGACACCGTCGACGACCTTCGGAAGCTCTACGAGTTCACCGACTTCGCCCACTTCATCGAGGTGTGGATCCTCACGACGAACGTCATGCGCACCGCCGACGACTTCAGGCAGATCGTCGTCGACTACGCGGCCGAGGCGGCAATGCATGGAGCGGTCTACCTGGAAGCGATCTTCTCGCCCATCGAGCGGACCCTGCGCGGCGTCAGGTGGGATGACGTGTTCGAGGGGTACTGCGACGGTGCCCAGCAGGCCGAGGAGGAGCACGGTGTCATCGTCAGGTTCACTCCCGACAGCTACCGGGGAGCCGACGTCGAGCGGACCGAAGATCTTGCCCGGCGGTGTGTCGCGCACCTCGATCGCGGCGTCGTCGGCCTCGGCCTCGGCGGACCCGAGGCCGGCTTCGCGCCGCAGCCCTACGCGAAGGCATTTCAGATCGCCAAGGCGGGCGGCCTCGCCTCGGTCCCGCACGCCGGCGAGGCAGCCGGGGCCGACTCGGTTCGCGAGACGCTCGAGGCGCTCGGTGCCGACCGCATCAGGCATGGCGTCCGGGCCATCGACGACGCCGACTTGATGACCGAGCTTGCCGATCGCCGGATCGTGCTCGACGTGTGCCCGACGTCGAATCTGCGGACCCGCAGTTACCCCGATCTGCACAACCATCCGTTGCCGAGACTGATCGAGGCCGGCATCCCGTGCACGCTCAACACCGACGACCCGGCGATGTTCAGCACCGACCTCGGCCGCGAGCACGAGATTGCCAGGGGCTTGGGCGTCGATCCGAAGGCATTGTTCGATGCCGGGGTCGAGGGTGCGGCGTGCGACGACAAGACGCGATCGCGTCTTGAGGCAATCGGCGCCGCGTTCGACTGGCCGACGCCGTGACGCCGTGACGCCGTGACTCCCACCCGCGCGGACCTGACGAAGGCGCCCGCCGAGGTTGCCGCCATGTTCGACCAGGTCGCCCCGCGGTACGACCTCGTCAACGACCTGCTCTCGCTCGGCCGCGACCGGAGCTGGCGGAAGGCCGTCGCCCGCGCAGTCGCCGCGACGACCGGTGAGCGGGTGCTCGACCTCGCCGCCGGGACCGGCACCTCGTCCGCGACGTTCGCAGCTACCGGCGCCGAATGTGTGGCGTGCGACTTCTCCCTAGGGATGTTGCGCCAGGGTGCCCGGCAACGCGGCGGCGCGTACCGCGGCGGAGTCCGGTTCGTTGCCGGCGACGCCGTCGCCCTGCCGTTCGCCGACCAGGCCTTCGACGCCGTCACGATGTCGTTCGGGCTGCGCAATGTCCACGACGTCGACGCCGCGCTGCGCGAGCTGCTGAGGGTCACGAAGCCGGGCGGCCGCTTGGTCGTCTGTGAGTTCAGTGCGCCACCCTGGACGCCGTTTCGGCGGCTATACGACGGATACCTCGGGTTGCTGCCGGCGGTGGTGAAGCAGGTCAGTTCGAACCCTGACTCGTACGTCTACCTGGCCGAGTCGATCAGGGCCTGGCCGCGGCAGTCCGAGCTTGCCGACTTGATCGGGTCGGCCGGCTGGCGGCGTCCGGCGTGGCGCAATCTGACTGGGGGCATCGTCGCCCTGCACCGCGGATACAAGGCTGGCAATACGGCGGCATAGACTCGTGCGGTCGCTCTCGTGAACCGGTTCACAAGGACGGCTTACCGACTTCGGCGGAGGTGGTGGACCCGTGGCAGGCACGTCGACCGCCGAGGCGATGGCTGGGCTCCCCGTGACCTCGGCGAGTGCCATTCCCGCCGGGACGCCGTCAACAGAGGCCGACGTGATCGTGGTCGGCGCCGGCCCGTCGGGCTCCGCGACCGCGGCCCATCTCGCGCAGGCCGGGGTCAACGTCGTGCTGCTCGAGAAGAACGCCTTCCCGCGCGAAAAGGTGTGCGGCGACGGCCTCACCCCACGCGCCGTGAAGCAACTCGTGAAGCTCGGCATCGATACCAGCACGGAAGCGGGCTGGTTGCACAACAAGGGCCTGCGGATCATTGCTGGCGGCATGCGGGTGGAGTTGCCGTGGCCCGAACTCGCCAGCTTTCCCGATCACGGCCTGGTCCGCACCCGCCTCGACTTCGATCAGATCCTGGCCCGGCGCGCGCAGAAACTCGGAGTCGCGCTGCACGAGCAGACGCCGGCGACGCAGCCCGTCGTCGACGACCGTTCCGGCCGTGTGGTCGGTGTGCTGGCCCGGCCGGTCGGAGCCGAGCGCGACGTCGTCTTCAAGGCGCCGATCATCGTTGCGGCAGACGGTAACTCGAGCCGGATCTCGCTCGCGCTCGGTCTGTATCGCAACGAGAACCGCCCGATGGGTGTCGCGTACCGGCGCTACTTCGAGTCGCCCCGCCACGACGACGACTGGCTCGAATCGTGGCTTGAGCTCTGGGACCGAATCGACGGTCGCGACCGGCTGCTACCGGGCTACGGCTGGGTCTTTGGCATGGGCGACGGCACGAGCAATGTGGGGCTCGGCATCCTCAACACCTCGGCGTCCTTCCGCAACGTCGACTACCGGCA
>PLCK01000241.1 GCA_003134755.1 Actinomycetota bacterium
AAGTTCGCGGCCGGCAGCGCCTGCACCGGCCTTTACCGCGGGCTGCGGCTCTGGCACGCAGCGGTCAACGAAGCGGGCTCACTCAAGCAGGACGACGTCATTGCCGCGCTCGACCACGCGCGCATTGCCGACGGTCCCGGCGGGCCGGCCGAGATGGTGCCAGGACAGCACCACGTCCGGATGAACATGTACATCGGGCAGGCGGAAAACGGCCGGTTCAAGACCGTCGAATGTCTGGGCGTGATCGATCCGCAGGAACGCACCCTCGCGAGCGCCTGACCGACATGAGTGCTGAGTAGNNGAGTAGTCTCGTCCCCGAGGATTGATCCAGCGGATCTGGTCAGGTGAGCCGTGTCGGCGTCAGTGTCGGTGCTGGAGATCCACCAGGAGATGGACCGCGTGCGGGTCGAGTTCCACGGGTTGCTCGCGCAGGCATCTCCCAATGACCTCGCGCGAGCGTCGGACGGAACGCACTGGAGCAACGAGCAACTGCTGTTTCACATGCTGTTCGGGTACCTCGTCGTGCGCAATCTTCGCATCATCGTCGAGGTCTTCGGCCGGCTGCCTGACCCGGTGAGCCGCGCGTTCGGCCGACTGCTCGACTCGCTGAACAGGCCGTTCCATGTCATCAACTACTGGGGCTCCAGAATGGGAGCCCGGGTAATCCGGCCCGCACGCATCGGTCGCCTGTTCGATCGAACGATCGCCTCACTGCAGCGTCATCTGGATGCCGAGACCGAGTCGGCGCTCGCCCGCCGGATGCATTTCCCGACCCGCTGGGATCCGTTCTTCGGCGACGTCATGACACTGCAGGACGTCTACCACTACCCGACGCAGCATTTCGACTTCCACCGAGCCCAGCTCACCCTCAACCAGAAGGACTGAATCGCCGATCCGCCGTCCTTTGTCATGACGCATCGGCTGCGGCTCGCGAGCGTAGGCGTCAGGTGATGTTGAGTTCGGCGTACATGCCGGAGGCGTAGTGCCCGGGTAGGTTGCACGCCAGCTCGTAGCGGCCGACCGGCAGGGTGAGGGTGACCCAGCCGGTTGAGCCGGCCGCGATGCCGTCACCTGCACCGCCCGCGCAGGTTGCTGACACCTCGCCGAGGCTGCCGGTCTCCGGGACTGTCCCGTCCGTGCCGGGCCGCCGGGCGCCGGCGGGCTGGCCGGCGGGCAGGGGGAGCACGACTAGTTCGTGGGTGAGGTAGCCGGTGTTGGTGACGATGAGGGACACCGTCCCGTGCGTGACGGAGGTTGAGGAAGTCGTGACGCGCATCATTCCCGGCCGGAACTGACGCCAGTCACCCTGGCCCATCATGCCGCCGCCGCCCATCATCGAGCCCCGGCGCATCAGAGCGCGCACGTCGACCAATTGCACCGTGACTGTGGCTCCCGGCAGCGTCGCCGCGGCACAGGTCCGGCTGGGCGCGGCCGCGCGGTGCGGCTGACTGTGGAACGCGTCGGATGCGGCCGCGATCGCCACAGTCGACGCGGCGGCCAGCGTGAGCACGGCTGCACCTGCCAGCACCAGGCTGCGTGATCGGTGAGTTATGGGCTCGGTCACCGGGGACCGAGCAGGTCTCGCCGGTGCCGGTACTCCTCGTCGGACAGCTCGCCGCGAGCGTAGCGCTCGCCGAGGATGTCGAGCGCGCTGGACCGGGCAGGTGGGGTCGGCTTGTGCAGCGACACGCTGTCGCGACCTGCGGCGGAGCCGGACGCGCTACGGACTGCCCACAGGACGCCGGCTACGACCAGCGTCCAGAACACGAGCATCCCCAAGCCCATCAGTATCCAGGCGGCCCCGCTCCAGGAGCCGTTGTCCCACATCATCGTCGTGCCCTTCACCGCGCAAGAGTTACGGCGGCCAGGTGCCGTCATCTTCGAGCGTCGGCCACGACGGCCGCGGCTGACTACGGCCGTTGGTCCCTGGCGTGGTGGCCGTCGGTCACCTCGGTCGGTTGCGGTTCGTCGCCGGTGCGAACCTTCTCGGAACTGCGCCAGGCGGCCTAACTTGTCCGAAAATCGAGGCTAGAATTTCGGCGGCGGCGACCTCACTCGCGGCCGAGCTGCAGGGCGTGGACGAGGGAGGCTCGGGTGCCGGACATATTCAAGCCCGTCGATCCGGTCCGGTTTGATGCCTCGCGAGCGTCGAAGCCATCCTCACCCTCGGACGCCGACGGGCGCGGAGTTCCCGCAGTCGTAGAGAGTGCGACGGTGCTGCTTGACCGTCTCGCCGCGGAAGCCAAGAACGGCGCGGCGTGGTACTCGCGGCGGGCCAGCCGGTGGGAGCGCGTGTNNCGTGTACCTCACGCTCGGTCTACCCGCCGCGGTCCTCGCGGCCGTGGCTGGCGCAGCGGCCCTGGCGTCGACAACGACGAGGATCGTCGGAGGGATCATCGCGCTGACGTCGGCCGGGGTCAGCGCGGCCGCCGCGTTCTTGGACAGCCGCAACAATCAGCAGGGCTTTGCGGCGCTCGCTGCATCATGGTCGGCGCTTGGCAGTGACGTCGATCGGCTGCTGACATTCGATGTGTCGCACCTGGAGGAGCTGCACCACCGAGCAGCGGTTCTGGGGCAGCCGCCGAGGCCCGGCGACATTGAGGCCGACGAGACCAACGAGCGACGGCGTCGCGCGCGAGCATCTCTTCGAGCTCTCGAGGAAGGCTTGCAGCGCGAGGTCGAGGAACTGCTCGATCGGGAGAAAGAGCTGCTTGCTGGTAAGCAGCCAGCGGCGTCCGATCGCAAGCTGACCAAGGCTTCGGCCGCAGTCCAAGACAACGACTGGTAGAGGCGGGCGGCCGCATTCGGCGGTCTTACGGGCCCAGATGCGCGAGTTCGTTCCGCCAGGAATGGGCCGGCTCGTATCCAAGGACCCGTCTTGCCTTGTCGATCGACAGCAGGGTCTCGTGCGGTCCGACCGGCCGGCTAAGAGGGACACTCGGGAACACTTCAGCCAGCAGGTCCGCGTTCGACCGTGACATGACAGTGTCCGCGTTCGCGATGATGAACACGTCCGCGCCGACTGCGTCGTGCTCCAAAGCGAGCCGCACTGCCTGCGCGCCGTCGCGGGCATCGATGTAGCCCCAAAGGTTCCATCGGCGCAGCTGCGGGTCGGCGTCGTACGAAGGAAACTTCGCATAGTCCTCCGGGTACATGACGTTGCTGAACCGCAGCGCGGTCATCGACAGGTCCGGATGCCATCGGCACAGTTGGCGGGCCAACTCCTCCTCGAGTGTCTTGACCAGCGAGTAGGTGCTGTTCGGCCGCGGCGGGCACTCCTCGTCGACGGGCACGTACGGTGGCGGCTCGTCGAACGGCAGACCGAGCACGGTCTCGCTCGACGCCCAGACGATCTTCCGCACGCCGGACCGTATCGCTGCGCTGTAGGCGTTGTAGGACGCCGTGATGTTGTTGGCGAAGGTAGCCGCGTTGGGTACCAGACCAGGCGCCGGGATCGCTGCCAGGTGCACCAACGCGTCAACACCATCGTGCCGATCGTCGATCCCGCTCAGCGCCTCCACTGCTTGCCCGAAGTCGGTGAGCTCGACCACCGAGGACACGACATCGGCACCTGGACGTGCGACCCGGTCGAGTGCGACGACGTCCCAGCCAGTCTCGACGAGATGGTCGACCACCGCCCTACCCAGCTTGCCGCTGCTGCCCGTGACCGCGACTCGTCCCATTGGCCCGCTCCTACCGTCGTCCGCGGAATGTTCGTCGTAGGTCTGCTACCCACTCGTCGGGGATCTCCCACGGGATGAAGTGCCCGCCGTGGTCGTGGGCCGTGACGTTGACGTGGTTGTACCAGGGAGCTCGGTCGCTCTCGAGGAAGCTCGCCACTCGCTCCTCGTTGGTCGTCACGCCGAGCGGATTCTCGTAGCCGACGAACGTGATGCCGGTCGGCGCCTCGACCACCGGCCAGCGATCATGGGACGGCGTCCATGGATAGCGGTTGTTGTTGGCGTAGGTGCGGATCGACGTGTCGATGGCGTTGCCGGCCCAATAAATCGTCGCGTGGGTGAGCAGGTCGTCCTTGCTGAACACACTCTCGACGTCCCCGCCGTTGTCGGACCAGCTCGTCCAGCGCTGCAGAATCCAGGCCAGCATGCCGACGGGCGAGTCGGACAGCCCGTAGCCGAGCGACGACGGGTCGAGGACGTGCGCTGCCAGATGAACGGCGAAGCGCTTCTCCAAAGCCACGATGCGGTCGTGGATCGCAGGTGGCAGGTTCTCCGGAATCGGCCGGCCGCCGCTGAGGTCCCAGGCACGGTCGCCATTGAAGAACGTGAGCTTCAGCGCTGACCCGATGTGGATCGCGTAGAGATCGTCGGCGTACTTGTGCCCGAGCTGCCCCGTGATGAGTGCGCCGACGTCGCAGCCCGCGGCGGCGTACTTCTGGTACCCGAGGACGCCGGTCATGAGCTCATGCCAGACATCAGCGATCTTCCAGAAGTTCATGTCTGGCTGATTCGTGAGCGGCGTCGAGAATCCGAAGCCGGGTAGCGACGGCACGAGGACGTCGAACGCGTCCGCCGGGTCGCCTCCGAACGCGGCGGGGTCAGCAAGCGGATCGATGACCCTCGACCAATGCCAGAACGTCCACGGCCAGCCGTGGCTCAGGATCAGCGGCACCGGATTCGGGCCCACGCCCGGCTTGCGCATGAAGTGGACAGGCACGCCGCCGACGTCGACGCTATAGTGCTCGTAGGCGTTGATCGCGTGCTCGGCGGCCCGCCAGTCGTAACCGTCGGCCCAGTACGCCGCGAGTTCTTGTAGGTACGAGCGGCGCACGCCGTAGTAGCCGTCATCGTTGCCGGCATCGAGCGGCCACTTGGTCGTGGTCAGCCTGCGGCGCAGATCGTCCAGCACATCATCAGACACGTGAAGCGGCGTCGGCTCGAGCGGGAACGATCGCGATGACATGGAACTGTCCTTCCACCAGGCCGCCTCCAACCGTGCGTTTCGATTATCCCGACCATCTACGCTCGACTGAGTCGGTGTCGAGTAGACCGCGTGCCTGTGTACCGCAGAGGATGACCCGGTGAGCCTGCCCATCGACCCCGATCTCGACGGGCCTGACACGTCCGCGCACGTTGGCTCCTCGCCCTTCGGGCAGTCACGTCGCTCCCAGTGGCCGCGGCCGCGTTGGGATGTCCTGCTGGTGGTATTCGCGGGAGGCTGCCTCGGCGGCTGGGCACGGTACGGCATCACCTCGACGTGGCCCGCCCGCACTGGCCGGTTCCCCTGGCCGACCTTCGATGTAAATGTCGCGGGTGCGTTCGTCCTGGCCGTCGTGGTCGTCGTCGCCGCAGAAGTGGTCTCGTCCCGCTACCTGCGCCCCTTGCTCGGCACCGGATTCTGCGGCGCGTTCACGACGTTTTCCGCGATCGTGGTAACGACAGACCAGTTGTTCGCCCATCACCACCAACGCATTGCCGTCACCTACCTGGTCGCCAGCACCGTCGCGGGTCTTGCCGCCGCGTCAATCGGTCTCGCCCTTGCCCGAGTAGCCACCGCCAGTCGTCGCCGCACCCGCCGAGAGAGGAGCCCATCGTGAAACTGCATGGACCAGCCAAGAGGCTCACGATTTTCGTCGGCGAGTCCGACCACTACCGACACCACTCGCTCGCGAGCGAAATCATCGACCGAGCCCGCCGCGCCGGGCTGGCCGGGTGTTCAGTCTTCCGCGGGACCGGCGGCTTCGGCGCCACCGGGCATTTGCACACCGCCCACCTGCTGAGCCTCTCGGAGGATTTGCCGGTGGCAATCGTCATCGTCGACGCTCCCGAACGCATCGAGGAGTTCCTGCCTCAACTCGACGAGCTCGTCACTGGCGGCCTTGTCATTCTCGACGACGTCGACGTGATCCGCTACGTCGGCAACCCCGACCGCACAAGTAGGCCGTCCTGATGCTCAGTCTGGCCATCGCGCTCGCTGCCGGACTCGGCGCGGTGGCGCGTTACGTCGTCGACCAGCTCGTGCAGTACCGCACCCGCGGCGACTTCCCGTACGGCACCATCATCATCAACGTCACCGGCAGTCTCGTCCTCGGTGTGGCAACCGGCCTTGCGCTGCACCACGGGCTAGCCAGCACACCCACGCTCGTCATAGGAAGTGGATTCGCGGGCGGTTACACCACGTTGTCGACGTGGGCCTGGGAGACGCTCGCCCTGGCCGAAACCGGCGACGTCTGGGAGGCGTCGTTCAACGTCGTCGGCAGCTTCGCCGCCGGACTCGCCGCCGCGGCAGCCGGCCTGGGGCTGGCATTGCTGTAACTCGGGCCCGATCGACCTGCACCGGCCCCCGAGCGTTACGAACCCTTGTCCTCGATCCAGCTCTGGAACCAGCCCATGCGCTGTTGCCAGCCGTCGACGAACGGGATCGTGCGCGCACTCATGACCGGGAGCCAATAGAAGAACGCAACGACCACGATGAGCAGGTAAGCGCCGCCGATCATCGTTCCCACCATGCGTCTATTGGGGGATGCATCAGCCGGGCCGAGGAGATACCCGATCGTGACGGCGAGCGCGATGCAGATGAACGGCAGCAAGGGCAGCGCGTAGAAGAAGAACATCGTGCGCTTGAACTGGAACAACCACGGCACGTAGAGGATCAGGAACGGCACGAGGACGGCGCCGCCGCGCCAGTCGCGCTTGAACACGAGGTAGAGCATGAAGCACATGACCGGAATGGACACCCACCAGATCGCAGGGGTGCCGAGGTCGTAGATCATGCGTGCGCAGCCGAGGTCGTAGGTCTTGCACCCGAGCGCGGGCGGGTGCGGATAGCCCGCGTAGTAGAGCACCGGGCGGGCGTCGAACAACCAGCCCCAGGCGTTCTCGCGGTAGGTGTGGTACGAGCTTAGGTGAACGTGGAAGTTGTACGCCTCCCAGTGGTAGTGCCACAGGCTGCGTAGCGATGCCGGAATGAACCCCCAGTCGGTGTGCCGTCCGACCGCCCAGTTCCTGTCGTAGGCGTATTTCGGCCCGTTCACGAACCAGCCGGTCCACGACATCAGGTAGACCACGATCGGCACGAGGAGCATCCAGCCGACGATCGGCGCGACGTCGCGCAACAGTGTCGAGACGAAGGGCTTGCGGACGCCGATAGCGCGCTTCGCCCCCATCGTCCAGAAACCGGCAAGCAGCGCGAAGGCCGGGATCAGATACAGCCCGTCCCACTTCGTCGCGCAGGCCGCCCCCACGCTGACACCGCACGCCAGCAACCACCAGCGCATGCCGATGCGCGGGCCGTTCGCGCCGTAGGTTCTCGACTCCGCCCGGTCGGCGAGCCGGGCTCGCACCTGGTCGCGGTCGAGAATCAAGCAGGCGAACGCAACCACCGCCCAGAACATCAAGAAGATGTCGAGCATCGACGTCCGGCTCTGCACGAACTCGAGCCCGTCGAGGCACATCAGCAGTCCGGCCACACAGCCGAGCAGGGTCGACCGCGTCATGCGCCGGGCCGTGCGCGCGACGATGAGCACCGCGAGCGTTCCGACGACCGCGGACATGAACCGCCAGCCGAACGTATTGGTGAAGTTCGGGTCGCGCACGATCCATTCGCCGAGCGCGATCATCCACTTGCCCAGCGGCGGGTGCACGATGAAGCCGGGACCGTTGTCGTTCGCGTTCAACTCGACGCCGTGGTGGTAGAGGCTGTAGGCGTCGTGGGTGTAGTAGACCTCGTCGAAGACGCACGCCCCGACCTTGCCGCCGGGCTTGCAGATGTAGTCGCGGGTCGGGCCGCTGCCACCGGGGATCGACAGCCTGTTGAAGCGCAGATAGCCGGCGAACAGCATGATGGCGATCGGCCCGAGCCAGCCCCACAGCCGGTTGCCGGGAAACGGCGGCACCAGCCGGTCACGCAGCGCGGCCGCCGACGGCTTGGCCGGCGTCGGCGGGACGTCGGTGTAGGTCACGGCCACGACGTCATCGTAGGGGGCACGCCGCGGCGGTCAGACGAGCCTGTTCGTGAAGAACGGCGGCGCCATCTGATTCAGGTATGCCATCGCGGTCAGCGTTGCTACTAGGGTACTACCATAGGTAGTATGCAAGTATGAAACTGAGCGTGAGCCTGCCTGACGAGGACGTCGAGTTTCTCGACGCGTACGCGCGCAGTCAGGGCGTCGAGTCGCGGTCCGCCGTCCTGCACCGCGCAGTTCGCCTGCTGAAGGCCACCGAACTGACCGCCGACTACGAGGAAGCGTGGCGCGAGTGGGCGTCGTCCGACGACGCGACGGCGTGGGATGCGACCTCGCGCGACGGACTCGCGACCGATGCGACGAGGTGAGGTCCGGCTCGTGGACTTCGAGCCGAGCCGCGGTGCAGAGGCAGCCAGACTGCGGCCGGCGGTTCTCGTCAGCAACGACGGAGCGAATTCGACCGCGGCCCGTCTCGGCCGTGGCGTCGTCACCGTTGTGCCGGTGATATCGAACGTCGCGCGCGTGTATCCGTTCCAGGTGCTGCTGCCGGCCGTCCAAACGGGGCTCGACCGCGATTCCAAAGCCCAAGCGGAACAAGTGCGCTCGATCGATGTGCTGCGCATCGGCCGAAGCATCGGGCGCTTGCCGGTCGAGCTCATGCACGACCTCGATGAGGCGCTCCGACTCCACTTGGCGTTGTGACGGCCTGGTTTGATGGCGACCATGCCAGACGTCGGGTTGCTGATGCTCGCGGGTGCGCCACTCGGCAACCCNNCGCGACCGCCGACATCGTCGCCGCCGAAGACACCCGGCGGCTGCGACGACTGGCGGCCGACCTCGACGTCCGGATCAGCGGGCATGTCGTTTCCTATTTCGAGGCCAACGAGGTCGCCCGCACGCCTGAGCTGATCGAACACTTGCAGGCCGGACGCCGCGTGCTGCTGGTGACCGACGCCGGCATGCCGTCCGTGTCCGACCCTGGCTACCGGCTGGTGGTCGCGGCCATCGCCGAAGGGATCGCGGTGACCTGCCTGCCCGGGCCGTCGGCAGTCACCACCGCGCTCGTGTTGTCCGGGCTGCCGGTCGACCGCTTCTGCTTCGAGGGGTTCCTCCCGCGCCGCGCCGGCGAACGTGCTGCCAGGCTGCGAGAGCTGGCGGGCGAGCGCCGCACGATGGTGTTCTTCGAGGCGCCGCACCGGCTCGGCGCATCGCTTGCCGCCCTGGCCGGCGCGTTCGGACCCGATCGGCCGGCGGCCGTCTGCCGTGAGCTGACGAAGACGTACGAGGAGGTACGCCGGGGAACGCTTGCCGACCTCGTGACCTGGGCGGCCGACGGCGTCCGCGGTGAAATCACAGTCGTGGTGGGTGGAGCGTCGTCGCCGTCCGTCCCGCTCGCAGCAGCCGACATTGCCGATCTCGTGTCGGACGCCGAGGCCACCGGTATGTCGCGGAAGGAAGCGATTGCGGCCGTGGCCGCAAGCAGTGGGGCGCCACGGCGAGCCGTTTTCGACGCGTTGGTGACTCGTAAGCACGGCTGACAGGGCAAAACGGGGCGAGGCGCCGTCCCGATGATCGGTAGCCTTGGCGGCGTGACCGACGCCCAGGCTTCCGCGAAGCCGTTCTACCTGTCCACGCCGATCTACTACGTGAACGACGTGCCGCACATCGGTCATGCCTATACGACGGTCGCCGGCGACGTTCTGACCCGTTGGCACCGGCAGCGCGGCGAGGCGGCCTGGTTCCTCACCGGCACCGACGAGCACGGCGAGAAGGTTCTGCGATCTGCGCAGGCGAACGGAGTCTCGCCGCAGGAGTGGGCCGACCGGCTGGTCGAGGAGTCGTGGCGCCCGGTGTGGAAGTCGCTCGACATCGCCAACGACGATTTCATCCGCACGACCGAGCCGCGGCACATCCAACGGGTGCAGACGTTCATCAGCCGCCTGCACGATCTCGGCGACGTCTACGAGGGCAGCTACGAAGGCCCGTACTGCGTCGACTGTGAGGAGTTCAAGGTTCCGGGTGAACTTCTAGACGGTGAGGGCGAGTTCGCCGGCGCGCTGTTGTGCCCGATCCACCATCGCCCGGTCGAGATGCTGGCCGAGCAGAACTACTTCTTCCGGATGTCAGCGTTCGCCGACCGGCTACTAGCGCACTACGAGGCGCACCCCGAGTTCGTGCAGCCTGAGAGTGCCCGCAACGAGGTCCTCTCGTTCGTGCGTCAGGGCCTGCAGGACCTCTCGATCTCGCGCTCGACATTCGACTGGGGCATCCCGATCCCGTGGGACTCCAAGCACGTCCTGTACGTATGGGTCGACGCGCTGCTCAACTACATCACCGCGCTCGGCTACGGCAGCGATGACCCTGCCGAGGTGGCGACGTTCGAGGCGGTCTGGCCGGCCGACGTCCACCTCGTCGGCAAGGACATCCTGCGCTTCCACGCAGTCATCTGGCCCGCGATGCTGTTGGCTGCCGGACTTCCCTTGCCGCGCACGGTGTTTGCCCACGGCTGGCTTCTCGTCGGCGGCGAGAAGATGAGCAAGAGCAAGCTGACTGGCATCGCGCCGTCGCAGATCACCGATCACTTCGGGTCCGACGCGTTCCGCTACTACTTCCTGCGCGCGATCCAGTTCGGTCAGGACGGCTCGTTCTCGTGGGAGGACATGGGCGCGCGCTACACGTCCGAACTTGCGAACGGGCTGGGAAACCTCGCCGCCCGGGTCACCGCCATGACCGAGCGGTACTTCGGAGGCGTGCTGCCAGCAGCGACCGACGCGGGTCCGGCAGAGCAAGTTGTCGCCGACGTTGCCGACCGCATCGTGACAGCAGCCGACGCCGCGGTGCTCGCGCTCGACTTCTCGACCGGCCTGGCCACGATCTGGGAACTCGTCGGCGCCCTGAACGGCTACCTCAGCGAGCAGCAGCCGTGGAAGGTGGCGAAGGCGATCGACGACGATCCGGCGGCCCGCGCCCGGGTGGCCACGATCCTCTACACCGCGGCCGAAGGGTTGCGGGTGCTCGCCGTCGTGCTCAACCCGGTGACGCCCCGGGCGGCCGCCAACCTGTGGGTGGCCCTCGGCGCGCAGCCCGCGCTCGGGGCACTGGCCGGCCAGCCCCTGACCGAGGCCGGCCGTTGGGGCCAACTCCCGCCCGGCGTCACCGTGACCAAGGGTGAGTCGCTCTTCCCGCGCCTGGACGACGCCGAGCCGGCGTGACCGGCCGGTGAGCGTGACCGGCCGGGAGGGCCCGCCCCCGCCGGCCCCTGAGCCACTTGGCGTCGAGACCGTCGACTCGCACTGCCACCTCGACGCCATGGGCCAACCCGTCGCCGAGGCGGTCGCGGCCGCCCAGGCCGTCGGCGTCCGCCGGATGATCACGGTCGGGGACACCATGGAGTCCTCCCGCTGGTGTGCCGCGACCGCCGCCGCCTTCGACGACGTCTATGCCGCCGTCGCTGTGCATCCGAACGAGGTCGCCGACTTTACCGACGCGGACGCCGACGAGCTGGCGCAATTGGCGACGCTTCCCAACGTGCGAGCGGTAGGTGAAACGGGGCTCGACTATTACTGGGGCCGCGTCGAACGCAATGTGCAACAGGACGCATTTCGTACGCATATCGAGATCGCGAAACGGGTCGGTAAGGCCCTCGTCATTCATGACCGCGATGCGCACGACGACGTGTTGCGAATCCTCGACGAGGTCGGTGCACCAGAGCGCACGGTCTTCCATTGCTTCTCGGGAGATATCTCGATATCGAAACACTGTGTCGATCGCGGATACTACCTTTCGTTCGCCGGCACCATCACCTTCAAGAACGCCGACACGTTGCGTGAAGCGGCATCGATCGTGCCGCTCGAGCAACTGCTCGTCGAGACCGATGCGCCGTTTCTCACACCAGCGCCGTACCGTGGCAGGCCCAACGCGCCGTACCTGATTCCGTTGACAGTGCGTGCACTCGCGGCGGTGTTGCGGGTCGACGCCGATGACGTTGCGGGCGCAACGGGACAAAACGCACGCCGAGTGTTCGGTCCATGGTGAGCGACCGGCACTGAGCCCGCCGCCACAACTGTCACATGTGTCACACAGGAGTACCGACGGAAATAACGAGCGCCCGAATGCGTGCTAAGAGCAGGGCAAATCCCGCGAAATAGTGGGGCGAATGCCCATCGGCTCTTGCAGCGGAAGCTAACGGTTCGTTACGTTCGGTCAAGTGTTCGGCCAGGGTGGGGAACCCAACTGGTCGGCGTCCCGGGCTCGGCTTTTGACTGAGCCGCGCTGTGCGCGCCGCCCTTTTCCTAATGTCCTGGACCCTTTGAACAACGGAGTCATGTGCGATCGAGACTTGCAGTCGTCGGTGTTTACGGCGTCATCACCGTCGCTTTGGTGGCGGGCACGACGGCGTTCATCACGCTCGACAAGCACGTCTCGATTTCCGTCGACGGCGACGTCACCCACGTTCGAACGTATGCGACTTCGGTCGACGCGGTCTTGCATCGCGCGGGTGTCGCCGTCGGGCCGCACGATGTGGTCACACCAGCCGCGTCGCTGCGCGTTCATGACGGCAGCACTATCACCATTCGTCGCGGCCGGCCTGTCATGCTCACGACCGATGGTGTCACTCGCCAGGTCTGGGTAACCGCATCTGACGTCGAGCAGGCACTGCAACAAGCGGGCGTCGAAGACCGCGGCATTGTCGTGTCGGCGGACCGAAGTGCGCGGGTTCCGCTGAGCGGTATGAGCCTTCGCGTCGACACGGTTCACACGGTCGACGTCCACGTCGATGGCGTTGTGCATTCCGTCGCCAGCGCGCAGTCGACCATCGGCGACGTTCTCGTTGAGGCGGGCATCGAGGTCGGCGCTACCGACGAGATCTCCACCCCGTTGGAGACCCGGCCGGTTGACGGAATGACCGTCTTCATCGTGCGGTTGAGCGGCGGGCAGCAGTTGGAGACGGCTGCCATCCCCTTCACGTCGTCGACGGTGGCTGACCCTGGGTCGCTCGTCGGTACGAAGCGGATCGTGCAGGCCGGCCGCAATGGCACCCTGGCCCGCACCTACCAGCTGGCCTTCGCCGACGGCGTGCAGACGGCCAAGACGCTGGCGAGCGAGCAGGTGAGTGTGCCCCCAGTGCCGCAGATCATTGCCATCGGTACCAAGCCGAAGCCAAAGCCGGTCGTCAAGGTGGTGTCGTTCCCGGCGCCTGCCGCCGACGGCCTGAACTGGCCCGCGCTTGCTCGCTGCGAGTCTGGGGGTCGCCCGAATGCGGTGCGCGCGCCCTTCTACGGGATGTACCAGTTCATGGTGAGCACCTGGCACGCCGTCGGCGGCACCGGCCTGCCGAGCAACGCGTCGGCCAGCGAGCAGACCTACCGTGCGCAGCTCCTCTACAAGCGCAGCAACTGGCGCACCCAATGGCCGGTGTGCGGGCGCTACCTGTTCACCTGACCGCCGACAGGCCCGAGCGGGCCCTGCTCGGCGCGACCGATGTCCGCAGCCTCGCCGCGTCGGTCGGACTGCGACCGACGAAGACTCTCGGCCAGAACTTCGTCATCGACGGCGGCACGGTGCAACGCNNTCGAGATCGGGCCGGGTCTCGGCTCGTTGACGTTGGCGTTGCTTCCTGCAGTGCGGCGAGTTGTTGCGGTGGAGATCGACCAGCGGTTGGCCGGGCTGCTTCCTGAGACTGTTGCCGCCAGGTTGCCCTCGGTGGCCGACCGGTTGCGGGTGATTCACCGCGACGCGATGGTTCTCGACGCGACCCAGATCGGCCACGCAACCGCTGAGCCGCCGACCGCGATCGTTGCCAACCTGCCGTACAACGTGGCCGTGCCCGTGCTGCTGACGCTCCTTGCGCGGTTGCCATCCGTGCGGCGGGTGCTCGTGATGGTGCAGCTCGAAGTGGCCGAGCGCCTCGCCGCCAAGCCGGCCGAAGATGCCTACGGCGTGCCTTCGGTCAAGGCGGCCTGGTACGGCGACGTCCGGCTGGCGGGCACCATCGGCCGGCAGGTGTTCTGGCCGGCGCCGAGGGTCGACTCGGGGCTCGTCGCGCTCGATCGTCGCGAACCGCCTCAGACTTCGGCGAGCCGTGAAGCCGTGTTCGCGGTGATCGACGCGGCCTTTGGTCAACGCAGGAAGACCTTGCGGGCGGCACTGGCGTCATGGGCAGGTTCGGCGGCCGCCGCAGAGACAGCACTTCGGGCGGCCGGTATCGATCCCAGTGCGCGCGGCGAGACGCTCGACGTGGTTGCGTTCGCCCGCATCGCCGAGCAGCGGCCGTGACCGGCGGCCGCGCGCTGCCCGCCCGCGGCTAGCATCGGGCGTCGTGTCTGTCACTGTTCGAGCACCTGCGAAGGTCAACCTCCATCTCGGGGTCGGCCGTCGACGCAGCGACGGATTTCACGACCTGTCGACCGTGTTCCAGGCCGTTTCGCTCTACGACGAGATCACGGTCGAGGACGCCGACGAGCTGGACGTCGTCGTCGAGGGAGACGGCGCGGACGAAGTCCCGACCGATACCTCGAACCTCGCGATCCGGGCGGCGATCGCACTGGCGCGCCAAGTCGGCCGAGAACCTGCGGTGCGGATCACGATTCGCAAGGGCATCCCGGTCGCCGGCGGAATGGCCGGTGGTTCGGCCGATGCGGCGGCGACGCTGGTCGCATGCACGGCGCTGTGGGAAAGCGGCATCGACACTGACGCCCTGCACGCCATCGCGACGACGCTCGGCAGTGACGTTCCGTTCTGTCTGCTCGGCGGGACGGCGATCGGCACCGGCCGCGGTGACCAGCTCACCCGTGCGCTGGCGCGCGGTACCTACCAGTGGGTGTTCGCCATCGCCGACGGCGGCCTCTCGACACCCGCCGTCTATGCCGAACTCGACCGGATTCGCGAGGAGACGCCGGTTCCGGAATCGGCCACGCCACACGAGCTGATGACCGCCCTGCGCTCAGGGGAGGCGCGACGGCTCGGGCCGCTGCTGCACAACGACCTGCAGCGACCGGCGCTGCGGTTGCGACCCGCGTTGCGCCGGACCCTCGAAGCAGGGCGTGATGCGCACGCGATCGGCGCCATCGTCTGCGGCTCGGGACCGACCTGCGCATTTCTCGCGCAGGACGAGCCGGAGGCCGTCGCGCTCGTCGCCGCGCTGGCGGGCTCAGGAACCTGCCGCAGCGTTCGCCGCGCCCATGGGCCGGTGGCGGGAGCTCGCGTCGTCGCATGAACCTCGTTAACCTTGAGTCGGTTTCGTTGTCGTACGGGGTGCGGCCGTTGCTGGACGACGTCTCCCTCGGTGTCTCCGATCGCGATCGGATCGGCGTGGTCGGCCGCAACGGCGCCGGAAAGACCACGTTGATCAGGGTTCTCGCCGGGCACGAGTTGCCCAAGGCCGGCCGGGTGACCCAGGCGAGTGGCCTGCGGATCGGCGTGCTGGCTCAGGGCGACGCTCTCGACCCGGCGGCCACCGTTCGCGGCGTCGTCCTCGGTGATCGGCCCGATCACGATTGGGCCGGTGACCGCACCCTGCGCGAGGTCGTCACGACGCTGTTGCGCGACGACATCCTCGACCGGTCGGTTCACACGCTGTCGGGCGGTGAGCGCAGGAGGACAGCCCTCGCCGCGCTGCTCGTCACCGAGCTCGATCTGCTGATGCTCGACGAGCCGACCAACCATCTCGATATCGAGACGATCGACTGGCTTGCTCGCCATCTCGCCGGACGACGCGGCGCGCTCGTCACAGTCACCCACGACCGATGGTTTCTCGACGCGGTCTGCACCCGCACCTGGGAAGTCGAGGGTGGCCGCGTCGCGCAGTACGACGGCGGCTACGCGGCGTACGTCCTCGCGCGGGCCGAACGCGAACGAGTCGGAGCTGTGACCGAAGAACGCCGCCAGAACCTGTTGCGCAAGGAGCTCGCCTGGTTGCGGCGCGGTCCTCCGGCGCGCACGTCGAAGCCGCGGTTTCGTATCGACGCGGCCAACGCGCTGATAGCCGACGAGCCGCCGGCGCGCGATCGGACGCAGCTCGCGACATTCTCGTCGAAACGCCTCGGAAAGACTGTCTTCGACGTCGAGGACGTCTCGCTGACCCTCGGCGACAGCACGTTGTTCGACGAAGTGACCTGGCGCGTCGGTCCCGGTGACCGCATCGGGCTCGTCGGGGTCAACGGCAGCGGCAAGACCACTCTGCTGCGAGTGTTGGCCGGCATGCGGCCGGTGGGCAGTGGTGCGGTGAAGACCGGTACCACCGTTCGCATCGGGTATCTGTCACAGGACGTCGCCGAACTCGACCCGACGTTGCGGGTGCTCGAAGCCGTCGAAGCGGTACGACGACAAACCGTTCTCGGCGACGGCCGCGAGCTGACGGCGTCCGCATTATTGGAGCGTTTTGGCTTCACCGGCGAGCGGCAATGGACTCCGGTCGGCGAGTTGTCCGGTGGGGAGAAGCGCCGGCTCCAGTTGCTGCGCCTGCTGATGGACGAACCGAACGTGCTGCTGCTCGACGAACCGACGAACGACCTCGACGTCGACACGCTCACCGCGCTCGAGGACCTTCTCGACGGCTGGGCCGGCACGCTGATCGCGGCATCGCACGACAGGTACTTCCTTGAGCGGGTCTGTGACGACGTGGCCGCACTCGTCGGTGGCGGGCAGCTGCTGACGCTGCCCGGTGGAGTGGATGAATACCTCGAACGGCGTCAACGCGATCGCGAGGAGCCAGCAGTTGCCTCGGTCGTGCCGACTACTAGCTCGGCTGGCGACGTGCGCGACGCACGCAAGGACATGACGCGCATCGAACGGCAGCTCGACAAACTCGCTACCCGCGAAATCGTGCTGCACGAGCAGCTCGCGGCGGCTGCCACCGACTACGTCAAGGCCGCAGAGTTGGACGCCGAGTTGCGGGCCCTCGAGGCCGAGCGGGCGCAGCTGGAGGAAAGCTGGCTGGACGCTGCCGACCGCGCCGGCCATTGAGCCCACGTCGAGCGGCTCAGCCCGCCGTGGCCTACTGATCGAACTGCGCCTGCAACTCCTCCAGGCTCACGGCAAGCTGCCCGCGCTTGCGATCACTGAGTCGCGCCCACGCGGCGCTCTCACTGTTCGCGACGTCGGCTGTAGCGGCGTCGACCTTCCGGCGTCCGGCGGTGGTGAGTCTGACGAGAACGCCGCGGCGATCGTCGGGGTCGGGCTCGCGGGTGACGTAGCCGCGACGGGAGAGGCGGTCGATGCGGTTGGTGGTCGTGCCCGATGCAACCTGAGTCTCATTGACCAACGCGCTTGGCGACAGTTCGTGCGGGGCACCGGCCGCGCGAAGCGCTGCGAGCACGTCGTACTCCCAGACTTCGAGATCGCGGGCTACCAATGCCTCGCGTCGCAACAACTCGAAATGGCGGGCAACTCTGAGCAGGGTGTTCGTGAGTGCGAGGTCGTCGTCCACGCGGCGCAGTCTAGAGTCTGCCGATCAGGCGTCGACGGTTTGCCGCTCGCGGTCGCGGTCCCGATCGCGCAGGAGCCGGGCTTGAATGCGTTCGGCGGAGGGCCACCGAACGTCGCGGGCCCAGCCGAAACGTTCGAACAGCCAGATCGTTCGGCCGCTGGAGTCGAGCTGCCCGCGCAGTACCCCGTGCCGGGCCGAGGTCGGGTCGGCGTGGTGCAGGTTGTGCCACGACTCACCCATCGACAGCACGGCGAGCCACCACACGTTGCCGGACTTGTCGTGACTTCTAAACGGTCGCTCGCCAACGGCGTGACAGATCGAGTTGATCGACCAGGTGACGTGGTGCAACAGCGCGACGCGTACCAACGCGCCCCAGAAGAATCCGGTGAACGCGCCCGAGAAGGACATGCTCCAGAGCCCACCGATCAACGCCGGCAGCGCGAGCGAGGTCGTGACCTGCAACCAGAAGAGCTTCGAAATCGCCACCACGTCGCGGTCGGCGAGCAGGTCGGGAGCGTAGCGGTTGGCGTCGGTCTGCTCGGGCTCGAAGATCCAGCCGACGTGCGCGTAGAGCAAGCCTTTCGTCAACGCGCCGAGGCTGCTTCCGAAGCGCCACGGCGAATGCGGGTCGCCGTCGCGGTCGCTGAACGCGTGATGACGCCGGTGGTCGGCGACCCACCGCACGACCGGTCCTTCGATGGCCATGCCGCCGGCGAATGCCAGTGCCATCCGCAACGGCCGAGCGGCCTTGAACGCCTTGTGGGTGAAGAGCCGGTGGTAACCGATCGTGATGCCGTGCCCAGCGATCGCATACATGACGGCCGCGATAACGATGTCGTGCCAGCCGAGCCCCCAACCCCACAGGACCGGCGCGGCTGCCAGCAGGGCCAGGAACGGGACGATGACGAATAGGCCGAGCGCGAACTGCTCCCACCCCGTCTTGCGATCGCTTCCGAGGGCCACCTTTGCCACCGGCCGCTCAAGCGTCGATGATCCGGACGGTGGGGTCATGTGGGCTCCAGGTGACGCGAAAGAGGCAGCAGGTCAGCATCGACGTGCCGATAGCGGAGCATCGACAGGCTTGGGCAGGTCTGGAGTTCGGGCTACTACCAAGGCGCGTCGGCGAACCTCGAACCACTGCAACCGTAACCTACGCGGGACGGCGATGCGCTCGGTTCGCTAGCGTTAGCTACGGTGGTCGCCCGCCGTTCGCAACACTCGGGAAGCAGGGATTGGTGCCGGAGGTCGACCAGGGACAGGCCGGAATCGTCGACGCCGCGCGTCCGGTTCCGGTCAAGATCATGATTCCGGCTCATGACGAGGCCGCGGTCGTGGAGCGGTGCCTGTCGGCGTTGCTGCGGTCGGCGCGACCCGACGAGTTCGACGTCGTCGTTATTAGCAACGGCAGTACCGACGACACGGCACAGCGGGCTCGCGATGCCGGCGTCCGGCTCGGGCGCGCTGTCAGTGCCGTCGAGATCCCGACCGCTTCGAAGATCGCCGCGCTTCGGGCTGCGGACGAGCTGCTGGCGGATTCTCCCGACGCGGTGCGGTTGTATCTCGACGCCGACGTCATCCTGACGACCGACGCGGCTCGGTCGCTCGTCGAGGCACTCAAGACGCCGCAGCCACGGCTCGCCCTTGCGAAGCTCGACATCGACACGTCGGCGTCGTCCTGGATCGTGCAGCGCTACTACCGGGGGTGGATGGCGTTGCCGTACATCCAGCGCCAGGTCGCAGGGTCTGGCGTCTTCGCTGTCAACGGGCCAGGGGCGGCGCGGATCGGACATTGGCCCGACGTCATCAATGACGACGGCTACGCGTCGCGGTGCTTCAGTGCAGACGAACGAGTGCTCGTCGACGCATCGTTTCGCGCATTCGCCGCCCACTCGGTGTCGGCGCTGGTGCGACGTCGCGCCCGCATCGTGAACGGCAACCGGCAACTCGACACTTTGCTACCTGACCGGCGCGCGAATGCCGGATCGTCAAACGGCATGAGCGAGCTCCGATCGGCGGTGCGCGGGGGGCGAGTCGATCGATTGTCGGCGCTGGTCTTCGTCGGCGTCACTGTGGGCGCT
This sequence comes from Actinomycetota bacterium, assembly GCA_003134755.1. Classification (GTDB taxonomy): domain Bacteria; phylum Actinomycetota; class Actinomycetes; order Acidothermales; family Acidothermaceae; genus PALSA-607. The sequence goes on from PLCK01000241.1 coordinate 19,430, forward strand.
CGCCTCCTTGCCGGGTGGCGCCGGATCACCGGGTCCGCCGCGCGCTGGTCGAGCGACCGGACGACGCGGCAGGCGGCCGTATGACGCGCCGCAAGATGCCTGAGGCAATCGCTCGATTGGCAAGCCCAGCGACCTGGGCCCACGCCGTCCGGCTGGTGAATTTCTATGGCAACGTGCACGTCCAGCAGCGCCGGCTCGTCACCACTGGGCCCGGTCTTCGGATGTCACCGTCGGTGAGCCTCCGCAACGGGCAACGCATCACGTTGGGACGCGAGGTGCACATCGGCGAGCGGTCATGCCTGTGGGCCGGCGACTTGAGTGGACGGATCAGCCTCGGCGACAACGCGTTGCTCGGTCCGGAAGTCTTCATCACTGCGAGCAACTACGGCGTGCAGGCCGGGAAGCCCGTGATGTATCAGGACAAGCACGAGGCCGATGTGATCATCGGCGCGGATGTGTGGCTCGGCGTCAGAGTCACGGTGTTGCCGGGAGTCGTGATCGGCGACGGCGCGGTGGTCGGCGCCGGCTCGGTCGTGACGAAGTCGCTACCCGCGAACTGCATCGCGGGCGGTGTCCCTGCGAAAGTCATCGGCTGGCGGCCGGGCAGCGCCCAGGAGGCGAGCGCCGGTGACGGCTGACCGCGCGGTTGCCGGCGCTGACGATTCCGCCGACACCCTCAGGGCAATAGTCGTCACCTACAACACCCGCGAGCTCGCCCTACTGCTTCTCGGAGACTTGCTCGACGAACTCCGGCCGTGGCCCGGCTCCGAAGTCGTCGTNNCGACAACGCCTCGGCGGACGGCACTGCCGAAGCGATCGCCGCGGCGTATCCGAGCGTTCGGCTCGAAGCCTCGCCGAAGAATCTTGGCTTCGGACCAGCGGTGAACCTTGCGGCGCGTGGTGCGGCGAGTCGCTGGCTGCTGCTCGTCAATCCCGACGCCCGCATCGACACTGGCTCGGTCGGCCGCCTTGTCGACGTCGCGAGGCAGCAACCCGGTCACGGCCTCTACGGCGGGAAGTTCGTCGACATCGTCCGGCAAACGGCCGAAGACTCGGTGGCCGTGTTGCCCAGCCTGGCCAACCTCGCGGGTTTCGCGACCGGCATCGGTGCCATCGCGCGGCGCCTCGGGTGGCGAAGCGCACCCCGCCGGTCGGCGGCCGCCACGGAGCCGACGGCTGTCGACGCGCTGCCTGGCACCTTCCTGCTGATCGAGAGCGATGCCTGGCACGCGGTCGGCGGTTTCGACGAGAGGTACTTCATGTACAGCGAGGATCTCGACCTCAGCCTGCGGATCACCAACACCGGACGCCGTCCCATGTACGTTCCTGCGGCGTCGATCCAACATGCAGGGGGTGCCTCGACGTCCAGTGGCTCGAAAGAGGTCCTGAAGCTGACCTCTCTCGTCACGCTGCTGCGGGCACAGTGGTCGCCGCGGCGGGCACGAGCCGGCGAGGGTCTGTTGTTGGCGGGCATTGCCGTGCGCCGGCTGGCGCGGCTGCGAGCCAACACCCCCGACGGCCGGTGGGAGACCGCGTGGCGCGAGCGCGGCCGGTGGCGCGCAGGTTGGTAGGCGGTGCGGTTGGCAAGCGGTGCGGTTGGCAGGCGGTGCGGTTGGCCGCGCTGAGGTTGGTAAGTGTGTCCTGATGGCGTGGGCTGCGTAGTCTAGGCGCGCGGACAACCGATCCCGGGTCGTCTAAGGGCAGGACAGTGGGTTTTGGTCCCATCAATGGGGGTTCGACTCCTCCCCCGGGAGCGCACAGGTCACCGTGAATCGATGGCAGGAGCCGCGCATGCAGGACAGAGGTGACCTGAGCGTCGCGGCTGCGATCATCCTGGCCGCCGGCGAGGGCTCGCGGATGAAGTCGGGCACCCCCAAGGTGCTGCACGAGATCTGCGGCCGGAGCATGCTCGGGCACGTCGTTGCGGCGGTTCGGCACGCCGATCCTGCGCAGGTCGTCGTCGTGACCGGCAAGGGTCGTGCCGATGTAGAGGCGCACCTTGCCGACCTCGACGCCGGCGCCATTCCGGTGTTCCAGGCCACCCAGAACGGCACCGGGCACGCCGTCCGCCTCGCGTTGGAGGAACTCGACGCGAGGGCGGTGGCCGCCGGCCGGCCGCCGATCGAGGGCACGGTGATCGTCGCTCCAGGTGACACGCCGCTGCTGTCAGGTGCGTCCGTGCGCGCGCTCGCCGCCCACCGTGAGAAGACGAGAGCGCCCGGGGTGCTGTTGAGTGCGCACGTCCCCGATCCGACCGGGTACGGCCGTGTCGTCCGCGACAGGTGGGGCCACCTGAAGCGAATCGTCGAACACGCCGATGCCACCGAGGCCGAACGCGCCCTCACCGAGGTCAATTCTGGTGTCTACGCCTTCGACGCCGCCAAGCTCCGGGCCGCGCTGGCCCAGCTGACGAGCGACAACGCCCAGGGCGAGGAGTACCTGCCTGACGTCGTCCGCATCATGGTCAAGACTGCCGACCCCGTCGGCGCGGCCGTGATCGACGACTGGCATGAGATCGCGGGCGTAAATGACCGGGTGCAGCTCGCGCAGGCGCGGGCGCTGCTGCGCGATCGGATCCTGATCGCGTTCATGCGTGCGGGTGTGACAGTGATCGATCCGGCGACGACGTGGAGCGATGTCGGCGTCGTGATCGAGCCCGACTGCGTGGTGCTTCCGAACACCATGTTGCTCGGTGCAACCAGCATCGCGACGGGCGCGCGAATCGGGCCGAACTGCGAGTTGCGTGACACCACCGTCGGCGCCGGAGCGACCGTTCGGGACGCTACCTGCGAGGGAGCCTCGATCGGGCCCGACGCAACAGTTGGTCCCTATACCTACCTCCGCCGGGGCACCCGGCTCGCGCGCGGAGCCAAGGTCGGCGGGTTCGTCGAGACGAAGAACGTGGAAATCGGTGAGGACTCGAAGGTGCCGCACCTTTCCTATGTCGGCGATGCCGTCATAGGCGCCCGCACGAACGTCGGCGCCGCATCGGTATTCGTCAACTACGACGGCGTCGAGATTCGCATCAACCGCGACAAGCAGGGGATCG
>PLCK01000267.1 GCA_003134755.1 Actinomycetota bacterium
CGCGGCGGGATCCTGGACGTCTTCCCGCCCACCGAGCAGCACCCGCTGCGAGTGGAGTTCTGGGGCGACACCGTGGAGGAGGTGCGCTGGTTCGCGGTTGCCGACCAGCGCAGCCTGGAGGTGGCGGAGGGCGGCCTGTGGGCGCCGCCGTGCCGCGAGCTGCTGCTCACGCCCGATGTGCTGGCCAGGGCGAGAGAGCTCGGCGAGCAACACCCGCAATTGGCCGACATCCTCGGCAAGCTGTCGCACGGCATTGCCGTCGAGGGTATGGAGTCGCTCGCACCCCTGCTTGTCGACCACATGGACCTGCTGCTCGACGAGCTGCCGCCCGACACGATCGTGCTGCTTTGCGACCCCGAGCGGGTTCGGGCACGGGCGGCCGAGGTCGTGCGCACAGGTGAAGAGTTCCTTCAGGCCGCGTGGGCGGGCGCGGCGTCCGGCGGCAAGACCCCGATCGACCTGTCATCGGCGGCGTTGCGGCCGCTGTCCGACGTCCGGGCGCGGGCGAGGGAGCTCGGCCTTGCGTGGTGGTCGGTGTCGCCGCTCGCCGCGACGCCCGAAGACCCGAACGACCCGAACGACCCGAACGACCCGAACGACCCGGTGGACGGCGATGTGCTGGTGTTCGACGGCCACGCGGCGGCCGCCTACCGGGGCGACACCCAGGCTGTTGTGGCCGGCGTCAAGGGCTGGCTAGCGCAGAACTGGGCCGTGCTGTTTGTCACCGCCGGACACGGCCCGGCCCAACGCATCGCCGAGGTCTTGCGCGGCGAAGACCTCCCGGCGCGGGTCGAGCACGATCTCCTCGGCGTACCCGAGGCCGGCGCGGTGGTCGTCACCTGTGGCGCGCTCGACGCCGGCTTCGTCGCGCCTGCCGCACGCCTCGTCGTCCTCACCGAATCCGACGTCTTCGGAACGCGTGCCACGCGCGATCTGGTTCGGCTGCCGAGCAGGCGGAGGCGGACCATTGATCCGCTTCAGTTGCGTCCTGGCGACCTCGTCGTGCACGAGCAGCACGGCGTCGGCAGGTTCGTCGAGATGGTGCAGCGCACGGTGGCGGGCGCGACCCGCGAGTATCTCGTTCTCGAATACGCACCGAGCAAACGCGGCCAACCAGGCGACCGGCTGTACGCGCCGACCGATTCGCTCGACCAGGTCACCCGCTACGTCGGCGGGGAGAATCCGACGCTCGATCGCATGGGCGGCGCTGACTGGGTGAAGCGCAAGGGCCGGGCGCACAAGGCGGTAAGGGAGATCGCGGCCGAGCTGATCCGGCTGTACAGCGCGCGGACCGCCGCGCCGGGCTACGCGTTCGGGCCAGACACGCCGTGGCAGCGCGAGCTCGAAGAGGCGTTTCCCTACGTCGAGACGCCCGACCAGCTGCGCACCATCGACGAGGTCAAGGCCGACATGCAGCTGCCGGTTCCGATGGACCGCCTCATTTGTGGCGACGTCGGGTACGGGAAGACCGAGATCGCCGTGCGGGCTGCGTTCAAAGCTGTCCAGGACGGCAAGCAGGTCGCCGTCCTGTGCCCTACGACATTGCTTGTACAGCAGCATTTCGCCACGTTCTCAGAACGATTCGCGAACTTTCCGGTCACCGTGAAGCCGGTCAGCCGTTTCAACTCCGAGAAGGAAGAAGCCGAGATCATGACCAGCGTCGCCGATGGCGCGGTCGACGTCGTCATCGGCACCCACCGGCTCATCGCAGGCAGCACGCGCTTCAAGGACCTCGGACTCGTCGTGATCGACGAAGAACAGCGGTTCGGGGTGGAGCACAAGGAGCGACTGAAGCAGTTGCGCACGAACGTCGACGTGCTTGCGATGTCGGCGACCCCGATCCCGCGCACGTTGGAGATGGCCATCACCGGCATTCGCGAGATGTCGGTGATCCAGACACCACCTGAAGAACGTCACCCGGTGCTGACGTTCGTCGGCGGCTACGACGATAGGCAAGTCGGTGCAGCGATCCGTCGCGAGTTGTTGCGCGAGGGCCAGGTGTTCTACGTGCACAACCGGGTCGAATCGATCGAGCGGTCGGCCGCCCGGTTGCGCGAACTGGTGCCCGAGGCCCGAATTGCGGTAGCCCACGGGCAGATGAACGAGGACACGCTCGAGCAGGTCATGATCGGCTTCTGGGAGCGAGCGTACGACGTGCTCGTGTGCACGACGATCGTCGAGTCAGGGCTCGACATCCCGAACGCGAACACCCTGATTCTCGAGCGGGCGGACTTATTGGGGCTGTCGCAACTCCATCAGTTGCGCGGCCGCGTCGGTCGCGGTCGCGAGCGGGCCTACGCGTACTTCCTGTATCCGCAGGAACGGCCGCTGACCGAGACCGCACATGATCGGCTAGCGACGATCGCGCAGAACTCCGATCTTGGGGCCGGGATCGCGATCGCCATGAAGGACCTCGAGATCCGCGGCGCGGGAAACCTCCTCGGTGGTGAGCAGTCCGGGCACATCGCGGCCGTCGGGTTCGATCTCTACGTGCGCATGGTCGGCGAGGCGGTCGCCGCGTTCAAGGGCGATCCCGCACGTGATGTCGCCGAGGTCCGGATCGACCTTCCCGTCGACGCCCACGTACCGCACGACTACGTCGACGGTGAGCGGCTGCGACTCGCGGCGTACCGCACGATGGCGGAGGCCACTACGGACGCGGACATCGATGCTGTTCGCGACGAGCTCGCCGACCGGTACGGGCCGTTGCCGCAGCCGGTCACGAACTTGCTCGAGGTGGCCAAACTCAGGGTCGACTTGCGGCCGTTCGGCATCACCGAGGTCGTCCTGCAGGGCAACCAGATCAGGTTCGCCCCCGTCACACTGCGCGAGTCGCAGGTGCTGCGGCTTCAGCGGCTGCACCCAAAGAGCATCGTGAAGGCGCCCGTGCATACGATCCTGGTGCCGCGACCGACCGAGGCGATGGGCGGGGCGCCGTTACGCGATGTTGACCTGCTGCGCTGGGTCGGAGCGCTTGCGCGTGAACTGCTTGAGCCGAAGGTGTGACAAACGGCCACCCGGTAATGCAATTCGCCATTGGCGGCCTGACCGTGCCACCTAACATGGGGATATCACGGTAACCAGGGGAGGGGGACGCTTGTGCATGACCTGAAGCGCCCCGGCGTGCTGATCATCGTCCAGAATCTGCCGGTGCCGTTGGACCGCCGCGTGTGGCTCGAGTGCGGTGCGCTGACGGCTTGCGGCTATCAGGTGTCGGTCATCTGTCCCGAGGGCCCGGGCGACCCGGCATATGAGGAGCTCGACGGCGTCCACATCTACAAGTACCGTCCTGCACGCGAGGCGCGCGGTCCCGTCGGCTTCTTCTGGGAGTTCGCCTACAGCTGGTGCCGGGCTGCTGCGTTGTCGGTGCGGGTGTTGCGCCGGCACGGTTTCGACGTGGTCCAGGCGTGCAACCCGCCGGACACCTATTGGCTGCTAGGGCTGCTGTATCGCCTTCGTGGGAAACGATTCGTATACGACCAGCACGACTTGAACCCCGAGGTGTTCCTGTCGAGGTTCGGCGAGCCCGAAGGTGCCGTGCAACGTTCGCAGTACCGGATGCTGCTCACCATCGAGCGCCTGACCTACCTGGTTGCCAACCACGTCATCTCGACGAACGAGTCCTACCGAGAGGTAGCGATCCAACGTGGCCGCCGCCGACCCGTTGACGTCACGATCGTGCGTAGTGGGCCGGACACGTCGGTGATGCGGCCGGTTGCCGAGACGAACGCTCTTCGGGCCGGACGCCGCCGGCTGGTCTGCTACCTCGGCATCATGGGTCCGCAGGACGGCGTCGACGTCTTGTTGCACGCCATCAATTCCTACGTCAACGTGCTCGGGCGCGACGACTGCCATTTCGCGTTGCTGGGGTTCGGTGACTGCTTCGAGGAACTGAAGCACCAGTCGACGGCGCTCGGTCTCGACGACTACGTGACTTTCACCGGCCGAGCCGACGCTGCGATGGTGGCGCAGTACCTCTCAGCTGCCGACGTCGGAGTGTCACCCGATCCGCTCAGTCCTCTGAACGACGTCTCGACGATGAACAAGACGATGGAGTACATGGCGTTCGCGCTGCCGGTCGTCGCGTTCGACCTCAAGGAGACGCGGGTCTCCGCAGGACCCGCCGCGGTCTATGTCGAGCCTGGAAACGTGGCCGGCTTCGCGAAGGCGTTGGCCGATCTCCTCGACGACGACGAGGCTCGGGCGAAGATGGCAGTCGAGGCCCGGCTGCGCGCGGCGGCTGTTCTCGATTGGCGGCCACAGGCACGCGCATACGTCGGAGTGTTCGACACGTTGCTCGGCATCGAGCGCGACTGGACGGCGGTCGGTGACCAGTGGCCGGCGGTCGAGCGTAGATCGTCGAACGGCGGACCGCCGCGCGATCGGCACGGCAAGNNACCGTGAGGAGCTGTTGCGGTTCGTGCGTACCCGCCGGCTTCCCCCTGCTGCCCCGGCGTCCGGGTCCCGCGAGCACCCGGTCGACGACCCCCGGTAATCTGGCTTGCGCCCGGGCTAGGCCGGGCTCGAGGCGATGGACGGAAGGAACCGGGTGTCCCGCTGTAGGTCCGTACACCCTGGCAGCCGGGCCGTCGGGCTCGGGTTGGGCTTGGGTCTCTTGATCGTGCCGCTCGCGGCGTGCGGCCCGATGCATCCGGGCGCAGCCGCGACCGTCGGCTCGACGCGCATTTCGGTCACGCAAGTGCAGGCGGAAGTGCAGGCGCAGCGCAGCGTCGCAGGGTCAACTCTCGCTTCGCAGGACCTCACCACGGCTGATCGGTCGGTGCTCAGCACCATGATCATCAACGATCTGGTTGCGGTTGGCGCGCAGTCGAAGGGCATCTCGGTGTCCGATGCGGATATTGCTGCGGTGCTCGAGCAGAACAGGAAACAGAACGGCACCGACGCGAACACGGAGAAGGTCAATGGCATCCCGCCGGGTGAGCTGCATCAGGCGGCTCACGACGGGCTGCTTAGGCAGCGGCTGTTCACCGCGCTCTACGGCTCGGAGACCGATCAGGCCGCCCAGAGCAAGCTGATCACCGACTTCCTCACGGGGGTCGTCAAGCAGCATCCGGTCACCGTGAACCCTCGCTACGGTGCCTGGGAGCCGGACAAGTTCGACGTCGCTGCGAGCAACGCATTCTCGTCGCCGCTCCCGCCGGCCGGCTCTGCCGAACCCGCACCCGCGCCCGCGCCGGCCTCGCCAACTTCTTGAGCCGCGATCTTGCCTGAACCTCGACCACCCGTGACCGCCGCTTCCCGCGGCGTCCGGTTCCTGGAGCTTGTCGAGGTCATGGACCGGCTGCGCTCCCCAGGCGGCTGTCCGTGGGACGCCGAGCAGACGCACGCGTCGTTGGTGAAGTACCTGCTCGAGGAGGCGTACGAGACCGCCGAAGCCATTGAGGACGGTGACGACGCCGCCTTGCGCGAAGAGCTCGGCGACGTGCTGCTGCAGGTGGTCTTCCATTCCCGCATCGCGCAGGATCGGCCAGTTGCCGAGGGCGGGGGATGGGGAATCGACGACGTGGCCGGTGACATCGTCGACAAGCTCGTTCGCCGGCACCCGCATGTCTTCGGTTCAGTGACAGCCGAGACCGCTCGCGACGTCGAGGCCAACTGGGAAGAGCTCAAGACGGCGGAGAAAGGCCGAACGTCTGCTGTCGACGGCGTCCCGCTGGCTCAGCCGGCGCTGGCGCTGGCGTCGGCGTTGCTCGGCCGCAGCGCCAAGGCGGGTCTCGACGTCGCGGTGACCACGAAGGTCGAACCTCCAGCGGTCATCGACGACGATGCCATCGGGCGACTGCTGCTCGCCGTGGTGGCTCTCGCTCGGCGGTCGGGCGTGGACGCCGAGGCTGCACTGCGGGCGGCGAGCCGCCAACTCCGGGATCACATCGTCGACCTCGAGATGACGCGCGATCGCGCGGCCGGTACCTAGTCGATCACGTGAGCCGGCGCACGGCTGAGCAGGCCGTGTTGTTCGAGCTGGTTGAGGAAGGCGGCAATGTCCCTGGCCGCAGTTTCCTCACTGACCCCGTGGGCTTCGATGAGGATCCGGCGAAGTTCCGTCTCGGTCGTGTCCGTGCGCAGGGCAGACCAGAGCTGGAGCCCCGTCTCGTTGACCGAGTAATAGACGGAGCGCCGGGAGTCCAGGATCACCTGCCGGCCCTCGACCTCGACGAACTCGATGCGGTCGGTACGTAGGCGGATGGTGCCTGGCATGGCGGGGATGTCAGTCATCGGCCGCGGGCTCCTCTCAGCTCTCGCGCCGAGCGAGGACGGCTGGTCGGGAACAATGATGGCGCCGCGCCTGCGTGCAGGCGGAATCACGGCTGGGCGTCGCCACATGGGCGAATCTTAGTGGGTATATGCCGTCCGAACCGCCCAACTCCGCAGAACTCGCCCATGTAGAGTCGCCGTCATGCTGCCCGCCGCGTGGAGGGCTCGGCGACAGCGGGCCGAACCACGCACGGACGACGTGCTCGAGCGCCCCGAGCTGCCGACCCAAAGCGGTCACATGCATGCCGTCGGAGGCCCGGCCGGACTGGAGCCCGCCCGTCGCACGAACATCCGCCGCGACATCGAGGGCCTGCGCGCTGTCGCGGTCATCGTCGTGGTGCTCTACCACGCCAAGCTCGGCGTGCACGGAGGCTACGTCGGCGTCGACGTGTTCTTTGTGATCTCCGGCTTCCTGATCACGCGTCAGCTGCTGGGTGAGGTCGGCCGCTCCGGCACGCTGTCGCTGTCGCGGTTCTACGCGCGACGTATCAAGCGGCTGCTACCCGCCTCGGCGACCGTCGTCGTCGCGACTTTGATCGGTTCCTTGTTGTGGATCTCACCGCTCCGGTTGGGCAACATCGTCCGCGACGCGATTGCGACGTCCCTTTACACCATCAACTACCGGCTCGCCGTCCAGGGCACCGACTACCTTGCGTCGACCGCGCCGCCGTCGCCGCTGCAGCACTACTGGTCGCTGGCGGTCGAAGAGCAGTACTACCTGGTCTGGCCGGTTCTGCTGCTGGTCCTCACGACGTTATGGGCTCGCAGCCGAAGGCGCGGAGCCGACCACACTTCGGCGAACGGCACTCCGCCGCACGGCACTCCTCCGAAAGCGCTGCTTGGCGGCGTCCTCGGGACCATTTTGGCGCTCTCCTTGCTGCTGTCGGTCTGGCTGACGCACCATTCGGCGCCGTGGGCCTACTTCTCGCTGCCGAGCCGGGCGTGGGAACTGGCCGCCGGCGCGCTCGTTGCCGTCTACGCCGAGCGGCTGGCCGGGCTCCCCGTTGTCGCGGCGGCGATCGCGTCGTGGATCGGCATCGTTCTGATCGCCGAGTCGGCTCTGACCTTCAACGATCTGACGCCGTTTCCAGGAATCGCGGCGGCGCTGCCCGTTGGTGGCGCGGCGCTCGTGATCGGTGCGGGGTGCGCCGGCCCGCGGCTCGGTGCCGAGTGGCTGCTGCGCGCCGCTCCCTTCCAGCTCGGTGGTCGTCTTTCGTATTCGTGGTACCTGTGGCATTGGCCGGCGATCATTCTTGTCCCAGCCGCCGTCGGCCACCCCCTCCATACGAAGTCGGCGATCGCGGTGATCGCGGCCAGCTTCGTCTTGGCCTGGTTGACGTTCCACCTGGTCGAGAATCCGATCCGGCGCAAGGAGATCTTGTCGCGCGTCCCGCGCAAGGGCCTCATGCTCGGCGCGGCCCTGTCCGGCGGCACCGTGGCGCTCGCCCTTGTCGTGATCCTGGTGGTGCCGGCCGCAGCCGGCAGCGGTCCGCAACAGTCAGTCCCTTCCTCATCCGCGCCCGGGTTCGCCAGCCAGATCGCCAGTTTCGTCGGTGCCGCCGTGAAGACCCGCGTGGTGCCGTCCAACCTCACGCCCGCTCTTGAGGTTGTCGGCGGCGACCGGCCCGCGATCGGAAGCTGTCACGTCAGCCTTGCGAGCACCAAGTCCGGAACCTGCGTCTTCGGCGACACGAGTTCATCGACGACGGTGGTGCTGTTCGGCGATTCCCACGCGGCGCAGTGGTTTCCTGCCTTGCAGAAGATCGCTGTCGCGAATTCCTGGAAGCTGGTTGTTCTGACGAAGTCAGACTGCCCATCGGTCGATGTCGCGATGTACAACAGGGCGCTGAAACGCACGTACACCGAATGTTCGACGTGGCGGGCGCGCGCGATCCAGCGAATTCATGACCTGCATCCGCGCATGGTCGTGATGTCGTCGTCCATCACGACGACGAACGTTGCGGCTTCTGGCGGCGCAACCTTCGAGGCCGCGTGGCTTACTGGGACCACCGCGATGGTGCGCGACGTCGAGAGCACGGGCGCGACGGTGGCGTGGATCGGCGACACTCCACGACCGAAGGGAAACGCGCCGGACTGCGTCGCGACGAAGTTGAAGGACGTCCGGCCGTGTATGAACGATCTAGCCAGTGCACTGCCTGACCCACTCCGGCGGACTCAGACGATGACGGCCGCCGCAGCTGCCGGCGCGCAGGTGATCGACCCGATGTCGTGGGTCTGTCCGGGAACGGTCTGCCCGGTCGTCGTCGGCAACCTTCTCGTCTACCGCGACGACAGTCATCTGAGTACCGCGTACGTCGATTGGCTGGAGCCACTACTTGCGGCGCGACTGCCGCTTCCTTGAGCGTGACCGGATCGGACCAGGCACGTCCATGGACGGCATTCTCCGCAGCGGCCGGCCGCGACCACGAGCGGATCCCCGGCCCGCATTCCTCGACAAACCGCTCGTCGGTGCGGGTCGTGGGCAGGCCCGGACACACCTGCCGATAAACTCGGCCGCGTCCGGACCGGTTTCGAGCGTCGGCGTCGATACACCGCCTCCGTCGCCGGCGATCTTCACGACACGTTCAGGGAGTGCTACTGTGGCCGCCATCGAAGCCCTCGGGGCTCGTGAAATTCTCGACTCCCGGGGCAACCCGACCATCGAAGTCGAGGTCCTCCTCGACGACGGCACGATCGCGCGCGCGGCGGTGCCGAGCGGAGCGTCGACGGGGGCGTTCGAGGCGGTCGAGCTCCGTGACGGCGGCGAGCGCTACGGCGGCAAGGGCGT
>PLCK01000116.1:0-16220 GCA_003134755.1 Actinomycetota bacterium
CTGATCAACGCGCTGAACTCGGGTGCGAAGGTGTGGCTGGCAGATTTCGAGGACGCGAACACGCCGCTGTGGGAGAACATGGTCGGCGGGCAGCTGAACTTGCGAGACGCCATCGACGGGACGTTGCAGTTCACCTCGCCGGAGGGAAAGCACTACACGCTGCCGTCGCCGTCTGCGATGCCGACAATCATGGTGCGACCGCGCGGTTGGCATCTAACCGAAAAGCACGTCAGGGTCGACGGCCAGCCGATGTCAGGCAGCCTCTTCGACTTCGGCATGTACCTGTTCCACTGCGGGCAAAAGCAGATCGATGCCGGTAAGGGCCCATACTTCTACCTGCCCAAGATGGANNCCCTACTTCTACCTGCCCAAGATGGAAAGCCACCTCGAGGCACGGTTGTGGAACGACGTGTTCGTGTATGCGCAGTCGGTGCTCGGTATCCCGCGTGGCACGATCCGCGCGACCGTGCTCATCGAGACGATCTGGGCCGCGTTCGAAATGGACGAGATCCTGTACGAGCTGCGTGAACACTCGGCTGGACTTAACGCCGGTCGCTGGGACTACCTGTTCTCGCTGATGAAGGTCTTTCGCGCTCGTGGTTCGGAGTTCCTGCTCCCCGACCGCAACGCCGTGACGATGACCGCGCCGATGATGCGCGCCTACACCGACCTGCTCGTCGCGACGTGTCATCGGCGCGGAGCGCACGCGATCGGCGGCATGGCCGCGTTCATCCCCAGCCGCCGCGACCCAGCGGTCAACGAGGTCGCGATGGTCAAGGTGCGTGGCGACAAAGAACGCGAGGCGGGCGACGGTTTCGACGGCTCATGGGTCGCGCATCCGGACCTGGTCCCGCTGTGCACCGAGGTGTTCACCGCCGTCCTAGGCGATCGACCCGACCAGCGGGACCGGCTGCGCGACGATGTGCGGGCGAGTGCTGCGCAGATTCTCAACGCACACGCAACTCCCGGCGCGATGACCGAAGAAGGTCTGCGCAACAACATCAGTGTCGCCGTGCAGTACCTCTCATCCTGGCTGCGCGGAGGCGGCGCGGTCGCGATCAACAACATGATGGAAGACGCCGCCACCGCCGAGATCTGCCGCACCCAAGTCTGGCAGTGGATCCACAACGACGTCAGACTCAGCAACGGCAGACCAGTCACCCGCAGAGTCGTGTCCTGGCTCCTCAACGAAGAACTACGCACCCTCGGCGCTGATTACGCGGCCGGACGCGACATGTTCGAAGAGATCACCCTCACCGACGAATTCGTCGACTTCCTCACACTGCCCGCTTACGAACGGATGCCATAGGCGCAGATCCTGATCCCGAGTCTCCAAGCGGCGTTCAGGGTCCCGCCCGGAGTCTTAGTTCGACCGTGCTGAGGTGCTGCTGTCAGTTGTCGACGGCATACTGCCGCCATGGCATACGACGAACAGCTCGCGGATCGGCTCCGCGAGGCCCTACAGGGCGAAGCCGGCCTCACCGAGAAGCGCATGTTCGGGGGCCTTGCATTCCTGATCAACGGCAACATGGCGGTCAGCGCCAGCAGCAAGGGCGGCCTGCTGCTGCGCGTCGACCCGGCCGAAACCGACACTGTGGTCAAGCAGCCGCACGTACGTCGCTTCGAGATGCGTGGGCGTGAGATGGACGGCTGGGTTCGGGTCGACGCCAAGGCAATCGAGACCGACGAGCAGCTCGTTCGATGGGCGGGCGTCGGGGTCACCTACGCCCGATCGCTCCCGTCCAAGTAGCGGGCGGGAGCGATCGGCAAGTCGCTAGCGTTCGGCGTCCGCCACCTTGGCGACGACGAGCAGGTACTCCCACTCCATGACGCCGCTTGCGGCACCGTGCGCGTTGGCCAGGTCGACAAGTGCGCGATCGAGAGCGTCGGTGCGATCGGGGTCGTCGGCCACGTTGCGGTACGCGGCGATCGTCGGTCCGTAGAAGGAGGCGAAGAAGTCACGGAACTCGGTGCCTGACTTGAACCGGTCGACGCGCAGCATCCGCCGTTCCGCATTCAACTCGGAGACAGAATCGCCGAACAACGACCGAACATGCTCCTCATCGCCCCAGCGCGGTCCCGGCGTGGCGCCAGGCGGCGGCGCGGCCACGAAGGGCTTCATCGTGGCGAACAACTGTCCGATGAAGCCGCTCGGCGTCCAGTTGATCAGGGCGACGCGTCCCCCACGACGCGTGACCCGCACGAGTTCGTCGGCGACCGGCTGGTGGAAAGGCGCGAACATCACGCCCACGCACGACAACACGACGTCGAATTCCGAGTCGGCGAACCCGAGATACTCGGCGTCCGCCTCCTCCCAGGCGATGTCCAGGCCCTGAGCCGCCGACCGCTCGCGACCGATCTCCACCAGTTCGGGAGTGAGGTCAGTGGCGACCACGCGACCCCCAGCAATCGCGGCAGGCAAACTCGCATTTCCCGAGCCAGCGGCGACATCGAGCACGCGCTCACCGGGTCGTACTCCAGCCGCCGCCACGAGGACGCCGCCAAGCTCGCGTACCACCTCGGTGGCTACCCGGTCGTAGTCGCCAAGGGCCCACATTGCCCGGTGTTTGGTCTTGATCGGGTCCAGCACCGTCGATTGCTGTTCCATGTCGATTCCTTCAGTTCGTCCGTGGCGACCGGGACGCCGGCTGCCAGGCACTGACCATAGGAATCGGCGAGCTTCAGCCGCATCGGTGTTGCCACCCAACAAAGCGCCAACTGAGGGGACGCCGATGGCGGCCAACGCGTATGGCGGCGCGGGTTCGATCGCGCCGGGCGTGGAACTCAGGCGGGCGCGAGCAGCCGGGCGGCGGCAGCAATTCGTGCCGATCGGCCCTGCAGGTGAAGCTTGCCGTACACGTTCTGCAGGTGCCGTTCGACAGTGCGCAAGCTCAGGTGCAGTTCGGCCGCGATGGCGGTGTTGTCGTGACCGGCAGCGACGAGCCGCAGCACCTCCAACTCACGCGACGACAGCACGTCCTCCGGCCGGGCGTGTGACGGTGTCGACGGCGCATCCGGCTCGAGAAAGCGGCGCACCTCATCGACGAACACCGACCACGCCGCCTCGTCCTCCAGCAGGATGTGGTTATCGCTCTCCAACGCGACAAGGCGCGCATTGGCGATGCTCGAAGCCAGATGCCGACCGTACGCGAACGCGTTCATCCGATCACCGACGGAGTGCAAGATCAACGTCGGGACGTCGAGCGATGCAACCAGCGGGTCTGCATCGGCGGCCATTCGCTGGCGACGCGAGAGGTAGGCCGTGCTCGCCGAGACCGCGACCCGCTGGAGGTCGTCGAGCCAACGCATCTGTACCTCGGTCGCCCCGGGGATCATCAGCGACGTGAACACCCGACGAAACGTCGAATCCGGCCTCGCCCAGCCGACCTTGATCAGCTGTCCGAACGTGTCCTCAAGTTCGCGGTCTTCGGCGGAGAGCCTGATTGAGCCCGTCGCTGAATAGCTGCCGTAGAACAGCAGCCTCGATACCCGCTCAGGATGCCGGGCCGCATAGGAGATGGCGACGGGTCCGCCTTGGGACATGGCCATCAATGCGAACCGCTCGACACCCGACGCGTCGGCGACCGCCTCCAGATCTCCGATCCGTGCTTCGAGGCTGTGGTCGGTGACATCCCAATCGGACAGGCCGTGCCCACGCTCGTCGAAGCGGATCACCGTGGCGAATTTGCCCAGGTCGGTGAGGAAATGGCGCCAGACCGGACTCTCCCAGTCGAACTGCAGATGGCTGAGCCAGCACGTCGAGACCAACAACGGCGGCCCATGACCATGGACGGCGTACGCGATCCGCACCCCGTCGGGCGCCCGGCAGAACCGCACCTGCTGCGGACTCTGCGACTCGCTCGTGACCGCCATTGCCGAATCGTAATACGGCCGGAGCAGTCGAGCGTGTCCGAAGGCAGCGTCGATCCCTCATCCGGACTACGGACGGGCGGCGGGCGCGTTCAGCTGAACGCGCCANNGACAAGACGGGGTTGCGCGGTGATCTACCTGCCGGCTGTACCGCCGGTACCCCAGCGCGATCGCGGCGCTGTCCTATCGACGCTCCG
This sequence comes from Actinomycetota bacterium, assembly GCA_003134755.1. Classification (GTDB taxonomy): domain Bacteria; phylum Actinomycetota; class Actinomycetes; order Acidothermales; family Acidothermaceae; genus PALSA-607. Next base: position 4,068 of record PLCK01000116.1, read on the forward strand.
GTGTCGCTCACACGCTTCGCTTGAACCAGCGGCTCACCCGGTCGGACTCGAAGGCTCTCTTGTCTGCCACCAGGTCCGTGGATGGACCTTCCAGGACTCCTGCCGGGGTTTGGCCACTGAAGAAGGTCACGTCAACCTTCGCAACCATGTCGCGGCCGAACTCCACGTAGCAGATGCCTCGACCGTCGTAGGTGGTCGACGTAGTTTCCCCCCGCAGTCGCGCGCTGATCTGCGCCGCCACGACGGCGGCTTGTCGTTCCGCGAAGACTCCGGCCTTGGGCGTTCCTACGCTCGTGACGTCCCCGACCGCATACACACCAGGGAATTTCGTCTCCAGCGTCAACGGATTCACCGGGATCCAGCCATCGACGGTCATGCCCGACTCCACCACGACGGCAGGGGCACGATGCACCGGGACGCCGAGGAAAAGGTCGCAGGCCAGCTCGTCGCCGTCGCTCAGCACCACGACCTTGCGGGCGTGGTCAACGCTGCGGACCGATCGCCCCGGATGCCAGACGATGCCGCGCTCGGCGAACGCGGCGAGGATGGCCCGCGACGCGTCCGGCGACGGCGGAATCGGCGCCCCGAACGGCATTACCAACGACACCTGAGAAGAGTCGAGCAGGCCGCGCGTGCGGAGGAATTCGTGCATCAGCAGAGCCGTCTCGCTCGGCGCGGGAGGGCACTTGAACGGAGTCGACGTGACCCCGACTACCACTCGTCCGCCAGCGAACTGCGCGAGGACGTCGCGCAAGGCGAATGCTCCTGCCACCGTGTAGAACNNCGACCAGGATGTCCGCGTCAAAGACGCCGGCGTCGGTCGTCACGCGCTTGGCCACCGGATCCACCGCGCGCACGGTCGTCTGCACGAAGCGAACACCGGGCCGGACGACGTCCGCGTAAAGGTGCACGACCTGGTCGGCGGTGNNCCGAACATGACGTCGAGCTTCGAGAAGCCGAAGACGAACCCGTCAGCCTTGTCGATGAGCACCACGTCGGCGTCATGGCCGAACTCTTCAGACAACTTGGTCGCCAGTTCGAGGCCACCGAACCCCGCGCCGAGGATCAACACCTGCATGGCGGCAGCCTAGAGCCGTCTCCTTCGAGATCTGTGCACCCGGAGGACTTTGCCGGCGGCGGCGGTCAGCTGGGCGAGCAAGAGGGCCGGCCGTTCGTCGTCCGGCGGTGTGGGGCTTATCGAGATCGCGCATCCTTCGATCCAGCGGGAGAGAGCCGTTACATCGCCGACGACGACGGGCGCGGAGCGGATCTCCTCCCACGTTGCGACTACGTACCACCGGGTCTCGTCATCGACTGCGGCCCCAGGCGGCAGGTCGATGCTCACCCGCTCGGGTAGCACGAGTTCGCGTCCGAACGCGTCGATCGCAACGCCAGGGCCTACGTGCACGGCTGCCCTGTCGCCGGCGTCGTCGACGTCCAAGCCATCGACGATGCCCGCCCCATGCAGCAACCGGTTGTGCAGGTAGCGCATGTTGCGGTGATAGTCCTGCTCCGCGCGGAAATCGGCGGCACTCAACATTTGGCCGTCGAAGTAATTCACCCGCGTCGGCGGTCCATCCGATGATCGCAATTCATCGTTCACGACAGCCATCCCTTCGCCTACAGTCCCGCGATGTCGACCTCGAGGAGTCGAAGCGTTCGCGCCCATACTTGCGCACGGGCGACTGGGTCGTAGACCTAGTCGCTCGCGCGCACCTCGCTGTGGACGAGGTTCGTGGCCCACGTGGCGATCGTGTCGGCGATGACGCCCGGCTGATAGATGCTGCTGTGTGTTGCCCCCGGCACTACCGACAGCTGCACTGGGTGACCAGCCTCCTTCAGCGCCGTCGCGAAGTGCCTGCTGTTGACCACTGACACCAGGTAGTCATTGTCGCCGTTCGCAAGAAGCACCGACAGCGGATCCGCTCCCGTCCTGGAGGACGCCCACGTGAACGGGTTGGCTTCCTTCCAAAGTTGCGGATCTTGCGTCGGAGACCTGGTGAACATCGGAGCGGCGTCCGCCTGCCAGGCCGCGATGTCGTAGGGTCCGGACAGCCCAACGAATCCGTCAGGATCGACCTGGGGGTACGGACACGAACCCCGGAATCGGGCTGGCTCGAGTGCGGCAAGCGATGCCAGCTGTGCACCCGACGAATGTCCGACTACGACAACCGGCCCCGGCACGACATGCGCCAGGCGGGCCTGCTCAGCCCCGAAGTCGACGGCGCAGACGATGTCCGCGACTGGCACCGGGAAGCGAGCGCCGCTGTCGGCAGCTCGGTACGTCGCGTTCACCACGGTCATGCCTCGCTCAGCCAACGTCTCGGCGAGGGGCGCAAGGCCGGACCGGTCTGCCGACCGCCAACTCCCGCCGGGGACGAGGATCACTATGGGGGCTCGGTCGCGAGCCGTCGCAGGCAGGAAGACATCTGCCGCCACACCGGGCAGGTATTCCTGCGTACGAACCAATCGCTCATACTGCGGTTTCGGCCCGTCGACGCGCGACACGACCCACGCGATGACGACACCGACCACGACGAGACCGGCCACCGTTCGTCGGGCAATCACGACGGCCTCCTTCAACGGCATGTTGCGCTGGCCGTCAGACCTGCGCCACCTACGAAGGTCCCAGTCGATAAGGACTATGGACGCGGTGCGTAGGCAAGGTGCACGACGCCGTTCTCGTAGGTCTCAGACTCGGCCAGGGACAGCCGCAAGGTCGCGGTGGCGTCGGGAAATAGTCGCAGGCCGCCCCCGAGTGCGACGGGATACATGAACAGGTGCAGCGTGTCGACCAGCCCGTCGGCGAGCATGGCCCGCACGAGAGTCGCACTGCCACTGACATAGATCGGGCCGGCCACGCTCGCTTTGAGCTCGCGGATCGCGTCGGCGTCGTACCCGCGCAGGATCGAAGAGTTCGACCATTCGGCACTCGTGAGCGTTGACGACACGACGTACTTATCCGTGTCGTTGAAGAAGGGCGCGCCGGGGTCGTCCGCAGCTGTGCGCGTCGACTACACGGGCGCAAACATCTCGTAGGTCTTCCGACCGAGCAGGATGGCGCCGCCATCGCCAGTAAGACGAGCGATGGCGTCGCCCATCTTCGGATCGAACCCAAAGTCCATCGTCCACGACGGGTTCTCGATCACGCCGTCGAGCGTGATGAACTCGTGCACGTTGATGGCGCCCATCGCGTCTCCTCCGTCAGTCTGTCCAGACCAAGATGACCGATAGACGGCGGTCGCTTGCCAAACTCATCGCCATCGAACCCGCGATGGGTAGCGCCTAGCTGGCTTCGACGGCAACCTTGATGCGCTGCGCGAATGCGTCGGCGTCCTTGGCCGCGGCCTTGCGAGCGAAGCCGACGATCACTTTGCCGAAGGCGTGGCCGACGAACGAGTTGAAGATGGTGACCTTCGTTTGCGCATCGCCGACCGCCTCGAGGTCGTACCCGCCCTCGGGAATCGTGATGAGGTTGCTTGACCGCTCGGCCCAACGGATCGTCGTCGGCGTCTGAAGGCCGGTGATCTCGAAGCGGCGGTCGGTCGTCATGCCCGCGTCCTTGGCCTTGCTGACGAACACCGTCCCGACCGCGGTCGGACCGTCAGGCTCTTTGCGGATCTCCAGGACCCGGGGGCTGAACTTCGGATCGTTGGTGCCGGCCGCGAGGAACGCGAACACCTCCGCGATCGGCCGATCGATCACTGCGGAGCCGCTGTACTCACCGGGCATCGGACTCTCCTCATGCAGGGGCCTGGCCGCAACCCTAACCCTGTCGCGCGCACATTCTGCTCTGGACATTCGAGTAGTTCGAGACAACGATCTTCGTTGCGGCCGCTCTCAAACGGCGTCGCACCCTCGACGTCAGAAGGGCTCCTCCCATGTGGGCACAACTCATCAAAATGCACATGCTTCCAGGCCGGGACGGCGAGGTGCTGAGCCTGTTCGACCAGATCCAAGAAGTCGAACAGCAAGGTTCGGGCCTGTTGCAGACGCTCGTCATGCAGGACCAGAAGGATCCGACGCAGGCGTACGTCGTGGTTGTGTTCGAGTCTGAAGAACACGCACGAGCTCGCGAGCAGGATCCGGCGCGCCAAGAGGTAATGAAATCTGCGCAAGCCGCGATGGGCGAAGTCTTCGCCGCGCCACCCGAGTTCGTCGACTTGACGGTCGTCGCGAACGTTCAGCCGTAGCCGTGGTGCAGGGCCTGAACTCCCGTTGCTGAGGTCAGCGCACGCCGAGCGCGTCTGCGACCGATGCCAGGTAGTCGATATGCGCGTCGATGGAGTCGAAGCCGAGGCCCATCGTGGCGACGGAGACGTGACTGCCGCCTGCGCCGCGCCACGCTTCGACGTCCGATCGCAGACCGTCGATGCCGTCGTGTGGCAGGGCCACGTACTCCGCTCCGAAGTCTTCGACCGACCGACCGCCGTTGCGCACGCTGGCGCGTAGCCCTCCCCAGGCATCGAGGGCACGGTCGAGTCCGGCGCCGCCGAAGAAGATGAAGCCGTCAGCCAGTCGAGCCGCTCGCTCGAACGCTGCCTCGCCGAATCCGCCAAGCCAGATCGGAATCGGCCGAGTCGGTTTCGGCATCAGGGAGGCGCGATCGATCCGGTCGAAGCGACCCGAGAAGTCGACGACGGGTTCGGTAAACAGTCGCCGGAGCAGTGGGACCTGCTCCTCCTGGCGCGCCCCGCGGGTGCGGAAGTCCTGCCCGAGCGCTTCGTACTCGACCGGATTCCAACCGATGCCCACGCCGAGTCGGAACCGTCCACCGGAGAGGAGATCGACATCCGTTGCTTGGCGTGCGACCAGCGCGGTCTGGCGCTGCGGCAGGATCAAGATGCCGCTGACGAAACCGATGCGTTCGGTAATGCCGGCGAGATAGCCGAACATCACGAACGGATCGTGGAACGGGTCGTTCTCGGTATACGGACCTGCGAGCTTGGGTGTGCGATCGGCATGGACGGCGCCCAGCACATGGTCGTAGGCCAGCAGGTAGTCGAAGCCAAGGTCCTCGACGGCTTTCCCGATCTCTCGGACGGCGGCAGGGTCGCCGCGAAGCTCGGTTTGTGGGTAGACAACACCAATCTGCATAGGCACCAGCCTGCCACGCGGTGCATACCTTTAACCCAGCCGAGTGCCCCAGCGCACCGCGCCCTCGGCAAGCAGCAAGTCGGCGCCCGCATCAGAGCGCCAGTGCGAGATGGTGCCTCGCGCGCGCTTCGTGTGACGGATATCCGGAACACCGGCGGCCACCATCGCTGCCACCCCGTCCGCGTCGAACCAGGCCAGCCCGCAGCCGCCTCCGCAGCCACACGAATCCCACACCACGGTCGCGCCGGCGCTCGCGAGTTCAAGGGCACGCTCGGCGGTGACCTTGTCTTCGAACTCGGTATAGACCCGGCCCCGCGGGTCTACCACCACCTCCGCGTAGATACCCGCGCGGTCTCTCGCGGGCGGTGGCACAGGAGGCAGCTTCTCTACCTCTTGGACGATCTCCGCGAACGACTTCCCGCTCGGATGCTTACCCACAGCTCTAGTGTTGCATCAGGCTCATCCTGCGCTGGATTTCCCAGCCGAGCCGCGTTCAGCTGAACGCGGCCAAGACCCGGGTAGTAGAACGAACCTTCGCCGCTAATGGCCTAGCCTCGCTATCGGACGACGCTTCGCGGGTGATCTTTGGAATCTCGCCAGGCGTGTCGACCCTAGGAGCTGGGCCCGTGCCAACAGCTTTGCTCGAGACGAAGCTCTTCGTCCCGAGACCGCGACGTGGTCTGGTGTCACGTCCGCGACTGAGCGAGCGGCTCAGCCATGTCACCGCTTCGAAGCTGATACTCGTGTCGGCGCCGGCCGGCTTCGGTAAGACGACGTTGTTGGCCGAGTGGCTGGCGGCGCGATCCGCCGCGCCGACCGATGAGCGGCAGGTGGCGTGGTTGTCGCTCGACCCGCGCGACAACGACCCGGCGGTGTTCTGGCCGTATTTCGTCGCCGCGCTGCAGACGGCGGCACCGGGCGTCGGCGTGAGTGCGCTTGCACTCCTCCAGTCGGCTCGGCCAGCCCCGATCGAGGTGGTGCTCACCGAGTTGCTCAACGATCTCGACGCGTTGCCGAGCGACGTCATTCTCGTGCTCGACGACTATCACGTTATCGAGGGCCAAGAAATGCAGGCCTCGATGGAGTTCCTGCTCGACCACCTGCCGTCGAAGCTGCATCTGGTGATCGGCAGCCGGGCTGACCCAGCGTTGCCACTCGCCCGGTTGCGCGCGCGCGGTGAGCTCGTCGAGATCCGTGCCGCCGAGCTGCGTTTCACCCTCGACGAAGCTGCGGCTTACCTCACCGAATCGATGGGATTGGTGCTCACCGCACCCGACGTCGCGACCTTGGAGGGGCGCACCGAAGGCTGGATCGCCGCGCTTCAGTTGGCCGCGTTGTCGATGCAAGGTCGCGACGACGTCACCGGCTTCATCGCTGGCTTCGCCGGCGACGACCGCTACATCGTCGACTACTTGGTCGACGAGGTCCTCGATCGACAGCCCGAAGGCGTGCGGGATTTTCTGGTTCAGACCTCGATTCTGGATCGCCTGAGCGGCCCCCTGTGCGACGCCGTCACCGGCCGCGATGACGGCACCGCCATGCTGAAGATGCTGGACCGGGCGAACCTGTTCGTCGTCCCGCTCGACGACAGTCGCCGCTGGTACCGCTACCACCACCTTTTCGCCGACGTCCTCCAGACCCATCTCTTGGCCGAGCGGGCCGACGCCGACGACCTACACCGCCGCGCGAGCCACTGGTACGGGCAGCACGCCGAACCTTCACCGGCGATTCGACATGCGCTGGCCGCCGGCGACGTCGACCGGGCGGCCGACCTCATGGAGCTGGCCATCCCCGAGCTGCGTCGTACCAGGCGGGAAGCCACGATCCGCGGCTGGCTCGACCTCATCCCCGACGAGGTCGCCCGAGTCAGGCCGGTGCTCGCGATCGGTTTCATCGGGGCGTTGATGGCGGGGAACGAATTCGATGCCGTCGAGCCGCGCCTGAACGACCTCGAGCGCTGGCTCGAGCCGATCGGCGATCGGGCTGCCACCTGGACGCGGCCGCCCGGAATGGTCGTCGTCGACCACCCGGAGTTCCTCCGCCTGCCGGCAGCGGTTGAGCTGTATCGAGCCGCGCTCGCCTTGATTCGAGGCGACGCCCCCGGCACCATCAGCCACGCACAGTTGGCGATGGACCGGACGACAGAAGGCGATCACGTCATCAGAGCCGGCGCTGCGGGACTGTCGGGGCTCGCGTTCTGGAGCCAGGGAGATCTGGTGGCCGCGCATCGCGGATATTCGCTTTGCGTCGAGGGACTGCAGCGGTCCGGGCATGACTCCGACGTCTTGGGCGCCACGATTACGTTGGCCGACATCCGCATCACTCAAGGTCGCCTGCGAGACGCGGCGCGTACCTTCGAACAGGCGTTGCAGCGCGCCGCCGCTGACGTCGGGCCGACGCTTCGCGGAACGGCCGACATGTACGTCGGACTCAGCCGCATCGCCTTCGAGCATGACGACCTGGACGCCGCCACGCAGCACCTCGAGCGCGCCCGTGAACTCGGCGAGCACACCTGGTTGCCGCAGAACCCGTACCGGTGGCGGGTCGCGATGGCGCGGTTGCGCGAGGCTGACGGCGATCTCGAGGGTGCGTTGCAGTTGCTCGACGAAGCGCAACGCGTCTACGTGGGCGACTTCTCTCCCAACGTCAGGCCGGTGCCGGCGATGCGCGCCCGAGTGCTCGCGGGGCAAGGCCGGCTGACCGATGCCCTTGCCTGGGCACGGGAGCAGGGCGTGTCGGCCGATGACGAACTTTCGTACATGCGGGAGTTCGAACACATCACCCTCGCGCGGGTGTTGTTGGCGCAGTCGCGCGCCGGCAGCCCGAAGCAATCCGCTGGCGAAGCGGCCCAACTCATCGACCGCTTGCTGCGGGCCGCCGAAGAGGGAAAGCGTGACGGCAGCGTCATCGAGGTCTTGGTGCTGCAAGCCCTCAGCCGACCGGCGGACGGCGACATGCCTGGCGCGCTGACGTCATTGGAACGTGCACTGGTCCTGGCCGAACCCGAGGGATACGTCCGGGTATTCGTCGGCGAAGGACCACCGATGGCGTCGCTGCTGACAAAGGTCGCCAAACAGCGCGGCGGAAGTGACTATGTCGGTCGCCTGCTCGGTGCAGGTCGTCGTCCCGCGGGGCGCCCGGCCGTTGCTGCAATCAGGGGTAACGGCCGGCGGCTCGTCGAGCCTCTGAGTGAGCGCGAACTCGACGTGCTCCGGCTGCTCGGGTCAGATCTGGACGGGCCGGTCATCGCCCGCGAGCTCTCGATATCGCTGAACACGCTGCGGACCCACACCAAGAGCATCTACGCCAAGCTCGGCGTCACCAGCCGCCGGGCCGCCGTGAGCAAGGGCGCCGAGCTCAGCCTGCTCTAGAAGATCACTCCAAGATCACTCCAAAGATCACCACGCCGCTCACCACATGTGGTGATGCCTGCTCACCACATCGGCTCCTACCGTCCGGGCCATGGACAGTCCTTGCCGATACGAGATCCGTCTCAAGGGACACCTTGCCGCGCGCTGGGCGACCCGCTTCGACGGGATGACCCTCACCAGCCAGGACGACGGCACCACCCTCATCGAGGGACCCGTCGTCGACCAGGCGGCACTGCATGGCCTGCTGCACACGCTGCGCGATATCGGCGTCCCGCTGATCTCGGTCACGCAGCTCGACCCGATTGTCACTCCGAGCTTCGACAACCCACCCCCCAAGCACTCACTCACCTAGGAGTTCCGATGGAACGTCTCGCCCGGCTCGTCATGCACCATCGTCGGATCGTCAGCGCCTTTTGGCTGGTGCTCTTGGTCGGCGGCCTGTTCTCGGCCGGTCAGCTCAAGCACAAGTGGTCGCTCGACTTCTCACTGCCCGGGCAGCCGGGTGACAGCGCGCAGCGGCAGTTGATCGACACGTACGGCGTCAGCTCGATCGACACCTACCTTGCGACTGTCGCCGTGCCCGATGGCCAGACTGTCGAGGCCGACCGGTCCGCGGTCGCCGCCGTCATTGCCACGTCCGTCGCGGATGTTCCGAACGTGAAGTTGCGCGTCGTCGACTACGCGAGCACCGGCGACAAGAGCTTCGTCACCGACAATGGCCGGACGACGTATGCGCTGATCCAGGCGCCTATCCCCACGGCTGTCGGGCCTTCCCTTCAGAGCCAACTCGACCCCGCCCTGCACAAGGCAGCTGCGACAGCCGGCTTCGAGACTGGCCTGACGTCGTACGGCTTGCTCGCCGCAGGCAATAGCAGCGGTGGTACCAGCGTGCTGCTCGAGACGCTTCTCGGTGGTTTGGGTGCGCTCATCGTGCTGCTCTTCGTGTTCGCGTCGTTCCTTGCGGTGTTGCCGCTGATGATCGCCGCAGTGTCGGTACTGACGACGTTCATGCTGGTGCTCGTGTTGACGACGTTCACCGACGTCAACATCATCGTGCAGTACCTCATCGCGCTCATCGGCCTCGGCGTCGCGATCGACTACTCGCTGCTGTTGGTCTCGCGGTGGCGTGAAGAACGTGCTCATGGCCGAAGCAACGAAGACGCCGTGGTCGCTGCCATGAAGACGGCCGGTCGTGCGGTGTTCGCATCTGGAGTGACCGTTGGGATCAGCTTGCTCGCGTTGCTCATCGTCCCGGTGCCTGCCCTGCGCAGCATGGGAATTGCTGGCATGCTCATCCCGCTGGTGAGTGTGTCCGCCGTCCTGACCTTGCTGCCCGCGCTGTTGTCGAGCATCGGCCCGCGCGTCGATTACCCCCGCATTCGCAAGGAGAGTGCGGCGTCACGTGGCTGGACCGCCTGGGCACGTCTCATCGTCAGGCACCGGTTCGTCGCAGCTGTCACCGCGGTGGTCGCCCTCGGCGTCCTCATCGTGCCGGTGTTCAGCCTCAAGCTCGGCGCCTCCGGCGTCAGCTCGTTGGCACGAAGTGGGCCGAGTTACAGCGCGCTGCACACTCTCACCGAGGGTGGCGTTGGGACAGGAGCGCTGACGCCGATCGAGGTGCTGGTGCCGGCGAGCAAGGCAACGGCAGCTGCCAACGCCGCTCGAGGCGTCGAGGGTGTCCAGACGGCCGTCGTCGGGACCATCGTCGGCGACCGTGCGCTCGTCGACGTCCTGCCTACTGACGCCACCGTCAACAGTGCCGGTTCAGCTCTGGTCGGCGACGTCAGGAGTGCTGTCGAGAAGGCCGTCGGCGGCAAGGTCGGTGTGACCGGTGTCGGGGCGAGCGTCGAGGACTACCGCAGTGCGGTGTATTCCAAGTTCCCGTACGTGCTCATCCTGATCTCGGTGATCACGTTCTTGCTGCTAGTCCGCACGTTCCGGTCGGTGCTCTTGCCGCTCAAGGCGGTGTTGCTCAACCTGATCTCGCTGAGCGCCGTCTTCGGGTCGGTGGTCTTCTTCTGGCAGCAGGGTCACGGGTCGGGCGCGTTGTTCGGCGTCTCGCCTACCGGTGCCATCAACTTCTGGCTCCCCGTGGTGATCTTCGCGTTCCTGTTCGGGCTCTCGATGGACTACGAGGTCTTCATCCTGTCCCGGATGCGCGAGGAGTACGACCGCACCGGAAGCACGTCGACGGCCATTGTCACCGGCATCGGTCGTACCGGGCGGCTGGTCACCTCCGCAGCGTTGATCCTCTTCTTCGCCTTCTCTGCGCTGGCGTCGTCGCCGGGCACCGACGGGAAGATCATCGGAACAGCGCTCGGGGTCGGCATCCTTATCGATGCCACCATCGTTCGAGCACTCCTGGTGCCTGCGCTCGTGAGCATCATGGGTCGGTGGAACTGGTGGCTGCCTAGCTGGCTCGCCCGTGCCCTGTTCGTGAAGATGCCGGCACCGCCGGCTACCGATTTCGAGCCGGAGTCGGAGCGGGTGCCCGTCGCAGTGAGCTAGGAGGTCGCCCGGCTACGCACGTTCGTCCCGCCATCCGCGGGGCGAACGTGCGTCGTCGTGCCAGACTCTGAGCCACGCGCTGCGGAACTTCAAGCGCCCTGCGAAAGGGATTGGAGCACCGAACGGCTGCCGTCACCGCGGTGGAGCCCGAGTCGCCCGCGCTAGTCCGCGTCGGGTGGGGCTTCATCTCGCTCTACACGCTGGCCTACATGAGCACGTGCCTGGTGTTCCTCGCGCCCGTGCTGGTGACGCTGGCATTGAAGGTCAACTCCCTCGTCGGCATCGCGAAAGCACCGAACAGCTTGGCGCTGGTCACAAGCGTGGGCGCCTTGTTGTCCATTGTCGGCAATCCGTTCTTCGGCCGCATGAGCGATCGCACGTCGTCATCGTTCGGCATGCGGCGGCCGTGGATGCTCATCGGACTCGTGGGCGGTTCGGTCGGCATTCTCATCGTCGCGTTGGCACCGAACATCGGGGTCGTCCTGCTCGGCTGGTGCATCGCCCAGCTCATGTTCAACGCGCTGCTCGCATCTCTGGTGGCCGTACTGCCAGACCAGGTGCCGGTCGCTCAACGCGGAGCGGTGTCCGGCGTCCTTGGAATCTGTCTGCCACTCGCGTCGGTGAGCGGCACTTTCGTCGTCCAACTGTTCGCCGGCAATCAGATCGAAATGTTCATGGTCCCGTGCGCGATCGGTGGGTTCTTCATCCTGTTGTTCGCTCTCACGTTGCACGATCGCCAACTAGTGAAAGCGGAGAAGCCAGCCTGGTCGCTGCGCGAGCTTGCCAGCACGTTCTACATCGATCCGCGCAAGTGCCCCGACTTCGCCTGGGCGTTCGCCAGCCGTTTCATGTTCGTGCTCGCGTATGCGTTTCTCGTTACGTACCAGGCGTATTACCTGCTCGACAAGATCGGCAGCGCCGAGCACGACGTGCCCCGCCAGATCTTCCTTGGCACGCTCGCGCAATCGGGCGTGCTCATCGCAGCGTCTGTCATCGGTGGGCATCTGTCTGATCGCACCGGACGCCGAAAGATCTTCATCTTGATCGCGGCCACCGTGTACGGCTTGGCACTGTTCGCGATCGCCGTCGCGAGCAACTTCAACGGGTTCCTCATAGGTATGGCCATCAGCGGTCTCGGCTTCGGTATGTACGGGGCTGTCGACTTCGCGCTCGTCGT
>PLCK01000116.1:16313-16703 GCA_003134755.1 Actinomycetota bacterium
GCAGCCGCTGGTGCTGCCGCAGCCCTCGCAGACGTAGCAGCTACCGGCCGGGCGCATCTTGGTGCCGCAGTTCATGCACAGCGGCGCATCGGCCGCGGTGCCGAGCTGCCGCTCGAGCAGTTCCGTCGAGCTGTGCACGTCGGCGTCCACTGGCTTGGCGGTTGCGACCTCGACCGACTCGGCGGCCGACGGCTTGGCAAGTGGCGCAGACTGCGACATCGAGTCGACGTACTCCAACTCATCGTCGATGACCGGCGCGCCGGTGTCGTCGCCATACTTCGAAGCGACGGTCTGCGCCCGCTCGTCGGCGGTGAAGATGCCGAGCTCGGCCCGGTTGTCGAAGGGCAGGTAGTCGAGTGCGAGCCGACGGAAGATGTAGTCCATGATCGA
>PLCK01000014.1:0-1827 GCA_003134755.1 Actinomycetota bacterium
AACTCGTGGGTGCTGACGAAGAACAGCTCGGAGTCGTAGGCGTTGCCGCCGGTCACCTTGTCGATGAGGTCGCCGAGGAACGGCAGTTCGGTCGCGTCGATCGTGTGCCGGCCGGGCGGCAGGGTGCCGACAACCTGGCCCTGCGCTATGAACACGGCCAGCTCGTCGACGTCGACGATGGCCTTGGTCCAGCGGCGGATCTGCTCGTCCGGCCACTTGAACAGCAGCTGGCCCTTGGCGCCGTCCGGCACCGCGATGAACTCGCGGCTGATGTCGTGTCCGAGACCCACTGTGTGCTCCCTGGTCGTTACGGCGCGAATCGTCCGTCGGGTTGTCGACCGGAGGTGGGAGCGGCTTGAGCNNGCTTGAGCGCGGGCGCCGGGCGCGCGGGGCCGCCGCCGCGCTGGGCATCCCGGGAGACTAGGCGTCCTGAGAGACTGGAAGCCTGATGCCGGTCCCAGGAGAACTCACCTTCGTCGCGCCTCGCCGCGCCAAGCCGCCTCGCCACCTCGCCGATCTCGAGCCTGCGGAGCTCAGGGCGGCGGTGCTGGAGCTCGGTCAGCCGGCGTTTCGGGCCAGCCAGCTCTCGACGCACTACTTCACGCGCCTGATCGATGACCCGGCCGCGATGACCGACGTCCCCGCTGCGTCTCGCCAGGCGCTGGTCGACGCACTGATGCCGGTCCTGGTGACCTCCGTGCGGGAGATCTCGTGCGACGACGGCGCCACCCGCAAGACCGTATGGCGCCTCTTCGACGGGACTCTGGTCGAGTCCGTGCTCATGCGGTACTTCGGCGCCGCCACGACGGGCCGGGCTGAACTCGGTGACGAGGCGGACGCCGCGGAGCCGAGCCAGGCAACCACCCGCGGGCGCGACCGGGTGACGATTTGCGTCTCGAGCCAGGCCGGCTGCGGCATGAACTGCCCGTTCTGCGCNNGGATGGGCGAACCGCTCGCGAACTACAACGCGGTACTCGGCGCTGTCCGGCGGCTCACCGACCCGGCGCCGCACGGCCTCGGCATGTCGCAGCGCGGTATCACCGTGTCGACCGTCGGCTTGGTCCCGGCCATCGACCGGCTGACGGCCGAAGGGTTGAACGTGACTCTCGCGGTCTCGCTGCATGCGCCGGACGACGAGTTGCGCGACACGCTGGTGCCCATCAATACCCGGTGGAAGGTGTCTGAGGTCCTCGACGCCGCGGCCCGCTACGCGACGACGACCAGGCGGCGGGTGTCGATCGAATACGCGATGATCCGCGACATCAACGACCAAGCTTGGCGGGCCGACCTGCTGGGACGGCTGCTGCACCAGCGGCTCGGCCGGCTGGTGCATGTGAACCTCATTCCGCTGAACCCCACGCCCGGCTCGATGTGGACGGCGTCGCGCGCTAAGGATGAGAAGGCGTTCGTGCGTGCGCTTGAGAACCAGGGCGTCGCCGTCACCGTCCGCGACACGCGTGGCCGCGAGATCGACGGCGCGTGCGGACAGCTCGCCACCGCGACCCAGCCGGCCGCGACCGAGTCCGCCGCGCGCGAGTAGGCCGTCAGCCGCCGGTCAGCCGATCGACCAGCGCGGCCCGACGNNAGCCAGCGCAGCGGTTCGGGCTCCCAGGCGCGTGACTTGTGATTGACCCAAGGCAGCGCGACGAGATCGGTGTTGCGCCGCAGGATTAGATCAGCAAGCGTGCGACCGGCGAGATTCGAGGTCGCCACGCCGTCGCCCACATAGCCACCCGCCCAGGCCAGTCCGGTCGTGCGGTCGAGACCGACAGACGCGAACCAATCACGCGGGACGCCGAGTGGCCCGCCCCAGGTGTGCGTGACGGC
>PLCK01000014.1:1876-4923 GCA_003134755.1 Actinomycetota bacterium
GTGCGCTGGCCGTAGATGATGAGGTGTCGCAGGTCGTTGAACGTCTCGCGATTGCGCAGCCCGGCGGCGTCCCAGAAGGACTCGGGCAGCGGTTCGGTCGCCAGCATCAGTGAATACACGGGCGCCAATGCGCGTCGGTAGCTGCGCAGCGATGCCGTGTATCCCTCTGTGGCGCGGACGACGATCTCGGCCCGTACCACGCCGTTGCGGGTGTCAACGCGCCCCGGCGAGATGGCGGTGGCCGCCGTCCCTTCGTAGATGGCGGCGCCCTTCCGCTCGACGACATCGGCCAGTCCGCGCACCAGTTTCGCGGGTTGGATCGCTGCGCAGTGCGGTGTGAAGAGCGCGCCGATAACGTCGGTGGCCCCGACGCGATCGCGTGCCTCGGACCGGTCGAGCAACCTCAGATCGTCGTCGGTCCGTCCCCATGCGCGCGCGTGCTCGAGTTTGGTGCGCGCACGCACCAACTGTGGGCCGCTGCGGATCAGGGAAATCGTGCCGCCTTTGTCGAAGTCGCAGTCGATGCCGTTCGCCGCGGCGACTACACCGACCTCGTCGATCGTGCGCTGCATGGCCTGCCCGAGCGCGATGGCGTTGTCGCGTGTCGACGACGCCGCGATCTTCTCGACCGTCGCGGGGAACAACGCACTGCACCATCCGCCGTTGCGGCCTGACGCGCCAAATCCGGCGATTTCCTTTTCCAGCAAGGCGATACGCAGCGTCGGGTCGTTGTCGAGCAGGTAGTACGCAGTCCACAAGCCGGTGTATCCCGCTCCGACGATGGCGACGTCGACATCGCGCGCACCGGGCAGGCCAGCTCGCTGAACAAGCGCATCACCGGACGCCGACATCTCGTCGAGCCACAGGCTGCGCGTGCGGTAGAGCGGTTCGCTCACGGCGTCCACTCGTATACGTAGTGCGGAACGTCGTACGGCGCTCGGAGGTCGGGCGCTGGCCGCGGTGCTCCGAACTGCGATCGGAGGGGGAGCACGCCCGCCCATACCGGCGCGTCGAGATCGTCGGGCGGATCGTCGGGCCATCCGTCGCTGACCTTCACGGACCACTCTGTGAGCGGCATCCGCAGCAACGTCGTTGCTGCGAGCTCCTTCGGTGTCGGTGGCCGCAGGTCTGCCCATCTGCCGGGCATCAGGTGTTCGGTCAGCACTTTGAGCGAGCGGGGCACGTCGTCGTCCGGAACGCTCTCGCAGGAGCCGAGAACCATGGCGCTGCGGTAGTGCATCGACGATTCGAACGCCGATCGCGCCAGCACGAGCCCGTCGAGGATCGTCACGGTCAAGCAGGTCGGGACGCCGGCGGCGAGCGCGCGAAACAACCGGCTGCCGGTCGATCCGTGCACCAGGACGTGGTCGCGATCGCGCGCGTAGGCCACCGGGATCACATACGGCTGGCCAGCACTGTCGGACGTCGCCAGATGCGCAACTCTGGCCGCATCGAGAACCGCATCGAGCGCTGCGCGGTCGGTGACCTGCTTCTCGGGCAGCCGGCGGATCCTCGTGCGCTCGTATTCGTCGCCGAGCGCAGCCGTCACAGCTTCGACCAGGCCTCCGTCAGCACAGAACGCAGCGTCTGCTCGATGAAGTCGAACTCGGGTTGGCCGATGATGAGCGGGGGCGCGAGTTGGATGACCGGGTCGCCGCGGTCGTCAGCGCGGCAGATCAAGCCCGCCTCGAACAGGGCGCCTGAGAGGAAGCCGCGCAGGAGCCGCTCCGACTCGGCGTCGTCGAACGTCTCGCGGGTCGCCTTGTCCTTAACGAGTTCAATGCCGTAGAAGTAGCCGTCGCCACGGACCTCACCCACGATCGGCAAGTCGTTGAGTTTGTTCAGGGTGCTGCGGAAGGCGTCTTCGGTGCTGAGAACGTGGCCCAGCAGATCTTCTTTCTCGAACAGGTCGAGATTGGCGAGGGCGACCGCACAGCTCACCGGATGGCCACCGAATGTGATGCCGTGCAAGAAGGTCGCGGTCTCTTTCAGGAACGGCTCCATAATCCGATCAGAGACGATCATCGCTCCTATCGGGGCGTAGCCCGACGTCATGCCCTTGGCCACCGTGATGATGTCCGGGAGGTAGCCGTAGCGATCGGCACCGAAGTAGTGGCCGAGCCGGCCGAAGGCGCAGATGGTTTCGTCGGAGACGAGAAGGACGCCGTGCCGGTCGCAAATCTCCCGCACCCGCTGGAAGTAGCCGGGCGGCGGCGGGAAGCACCCGCCTGAGTTCTGTACCGGTTCGAGATACACCGCTGCGACCGAGTCAGCACCTTCGCGCAGGATTGCGCGCTCGATCTCGTCAGCGGCCCAGCGCCCGAATGCCACGGGGTCGTCACCGTGCTCAGGCGCGCGGTAGAAGTTGGTGTTCGGCACCCGCACCGACCCGGGCACTAACGGCTCGAACATCGTCTTGATCGCTGGCAGGCCGGTGATCGAAAGGGCACCCATCGTTGCCCCGTGGTAGGCGATGTCTCGGCTGATCACCTTGTAGCGGTTCGGTTGGCCGTTCGCACGGAAATACTGACGGGCCAGCTTCCACGCCGACTCGACGGCCTCGGAGCCGCCCGTGGTGAAGAAGACCCTGTTCAAGTCACCAGGTGCGAGGTTTGCGAGCCGTTCCGCCAACTCGATCGCGCGTGGGTGGGCGTAACTCCACAATGGGAAATACGCGAGCTCCTTGGCCTGCCGCGCGGACGCTTCGGCGATCTCGTCGCGGCCGTGACCAACCATGCTCACGAACAGTCCGGCCAGTCCGTCGAGATAGCGGCGGCCCTTGGCGTCGTACACATAGGCGCCCTCGCCGCGCACGATCACCGGCACGTCGTGATCGGCATAGGACGACATCCGGGTGAAGTGCATCCACAGGTGACGCCGTGCCGCCGCCTGCAGCCCGTCGTGGCTCGCGGCATCGAAACTCGGGACTTCTTGCGGTGTCGTGGTCATCTGGTACCCCAGGTGTACGTCTGCTTGCGCAGCTTGAGATAGACGAAGGTCTCGGTGCTACGAACACCCGGGATGGCCCGGATACGTCCGTTCAGAAG
>PLCK01000014.1:4972-6736 GCA_003134755.1 Actinomycetota bacterium
GGGTCGGTCACCGCCACGATCTGGATGACGCCGGCTTTAAGCAGTCGTTGCACCCGTTGACGAACGGCGGCCTCCGACAACCCGACGGCACCGGCGATGGTGGCGTAAGAACGGCGCCCGTCCTGTTGCAATTGCTCGATTATCGATTTCGAGACGTCGTCCAAGGCGCTGGATGAAGCGAACGGGCGCTCGCGTGAGCTCATGCGGGCCATCATGGCCCGGCCACGACGGGCTTTGCAAGCGAATCCGTGGTCCTGGGCCTCGCGTTCCACGGAATCAATAGCGCCGAACCGATCTTACTGTCTTTCTCGTCTCCCGAAAGCGCAATGGTCCGGCTACGCTGACCGCACTGAACAGGCCGCCGAAACCGTCGGTGGTTGCGAAGGGGAGACGGTCATGACTGCTGCGCCTACGGCAAAGGGCCACCGGACACCGCGCGTGCTGCGCAACTTCGTCGACGGCGAGTACGTCGA
This sequence comes from Actinomycetota bacterium, assembly GCA_003134755.1. Taxonomy (GTDB): domain Bacteria; phylum Actinomycetota; class Actinomycetes; order Acidothermales; family Acidothermaceae; genus PALSA-607. Next base: position 5,446 of record PLCK01000014.1, read on the forward strand.
CACCGACGCCGGTCGCACCAGCGATCTGATCGACCCGAGCACCGGTGAGATCTTTGCGCACGCGCCCGTGTCCGGAGCCGACGACGTCGATCGTGCCATCGCGGCGGCGGCCCGCGCGTTCGATGGCTGGCGCGACATGACGCCGTCCGCGCGGCAGCGGGCGCTGCTTCGGATCGCTGATGCGATCGAAGCGCGCGCTGACGAGATCGTGGCGGCCGAGTCCGAGAACACCGGGAAGCCGATTTCTCTGACGACGTCGGAGGAAGTCCCCCCGATGGTCGACCAGATCAGGTTCTTCGCGGGCGCCGCCCGGATGCTCGAGGGCAAGTCGGCGGGGGAATATATGGCAGGNNTACCCGATGATGATGGCGGTCTGGAAGTGGGCACCCGCAATCGCAGCCGGCAACACCGTGGTACTCAAGCCCTCCGACACGACACCGGTGACGACGCTCCTGATGGCCGAGATCATGGCCGAGTTCTTGCCGCCTGGCGTGGTCAACGTCGTCTGCGGCGATCGCGACACCGGCCGTCTGCTCATCGAGCATCAGGTGCCCAGCATGGTCTCGATAACGGGCAGCGTGCGGGCCGGCATGGAAGTCGCCGGTTCAGCGGCGCGCGATCTCAAGCGGGTACATCTCGAACTCGGAGGCAAGGCGCCGGTGGTCGTGTTCGATGACGCTGACCTCGAGAAGACGGCCGAGGGGATCGCAATCGCGGGCTACTTCAATGCCGGTCAGGACTGCACGGCCGCCACGCGGGTGCTCGCCGCACCCGGCGTTCACGACGAGTTGGTCGCCGCGTTGACGGAGCAGGCCCGCAACACTGTTGTCGGGCCGCCGTCTAACGTCGACGCGTTTTTCGGCCCGGTGAACAACGCCAATCAGCTCGCCAGGGTGAGCGGGTTCCTCGAGCGTCTTCCCGACCACGCCGAGCTCGCGACGGGCGGTCACCGCATCGGTGATCGCGGCTACTTCTACGAGCCGACAGTCGTCGCGGGGCTCCGGCAGGGTGACGAGATCGTGCGTGACGAGGTTTTCGGGCCGGTGATCACGGTGCAGCAATTCACCGACGAGGACGAAGCAGTTCGCTGGGCGAATGGCGTCGAGTACGGACTGGCCTCGTCGGTCTGGACCCGCGATCACGGCCGCGCGATGCGGATGGCGAAGCGGCTCGACTTCGGCTGCGTGTGGATCAACACCCACATCCCGTTGGTGGCCGAGATGCCTCACGGCGGCTTCAAGCACAGCGGTTATGGCAAGGACCTGTCGATGTACGGCTTCGAGGACTACAC
>PLCK01000254.1:0-17223 GCA_003134755.1 Actinomycetota bacterium
CGAACTGCACATCGAACAGGGCCGCGCGCTCGTCGACCTAGGGGCTCCTGTTGGCATCGCGACCGGAATCTGGCCGCACGGTCGGTGGCGGTTCTCGTTCGAGGGCGAGGCGAACCACGCAGGGACGACGCGGCTGGCCGACCGACGCGACCCGATGCTCCCGTTCGCGGCGGTCGCGTTGGCCGCGCGCGACGAGGCCGCGAACCATGGCGGAGTCGCGACCGTCGGGCGGGTGCACGTCCTGCCGAACGGCACGAACGCGGTGCCGTCGAGCGTCACCTGCTGGCTCGACGCGCGGGCACCGGACCAGCAAGCAGTCGACGCCGTCGTGCGCGCGGTCGAGGAGCAGGCTCGTGCGCGTGCGGACGCCGAAGGCGTCCGTCTGCTCGTCGCAGCGGAATCGGTGTCGTCGGCAGTGGAGTTCTCGGCCGCGCTGCGCGCCGCGATGCACGCGACTCTCGGCGGCGTCCCCGATCTCGGTACCGGCGCGGGCCACGATGCAGGAGTGCTTGCGGCGAGCGTGGCGACGGGGATGCTGTTCGTTCGCAATCCGACCGGCATCTCGCACTCGCCGCAGGAATTCGCCGAGCGGGCCGACTGCCTCGCCGGTGTCGCCGCGCTGGCTGCGGTGATGGCCGACTGGACCGCGACGTGACGAGCTGGTGGTGTGAGTACGCGTGGCTGCCGCCCGGTCGGGTGGCCGCGCGCACGCTCATCACGGCGACGCAGGGGCGGATCACTGCTGTCGATTTCGACGTCGACCCGCCGTCCGATGCCCACCGGCTATCGGGGCTGGTGATACCAGGCCTGGCGAACGTGCACTCACACGCGTTTCATCGCGCGTTGCGCGGCCGCACGCACGGCGGCAATGGCGATTTCTGGAGCTGGCGCGAGCAGATGTACGCCGTCGCCGATCGCCTTGACCCGCAGACGTATCTCGCGCTCGCCCGGGCGACGTACGCCGAGATGGCGCTGGCCGGCGTTACCTGCGTCGGTGAGTTCCACTACCTGCATCACCAGCGTGGGGGAGTGCCGTACTCCGATCCGAACGCCATGGGGCAGGCACTGATCGAGGCGGCCGCCCAAGCCGGCGTCCGATTGACTTTGCTCGATACCTGTTACGTGGCAGGCGGTTTCGACCAACCGCTGGCGGGGCCGCAGCTGCGCTTCGGTGATGGCGATGCCCACCAGTGGGCGGCCCGTGCCGAGGCGTTGGCGGGACCGGCCGATCGGGTTCGGGTCGGTGCCGCGATCCACTCGGTGCGCGCGGTGCCCGCGCGTGAGCTCGCGGTTGTCGCGCAATGGGCGGCGGCACACGGCGTCCCGTTGCATTTTCATCTTTCGGAACAGGTCGCCGAGAACGCTGCCTGCCTGGCTCGGCACGGCGTCACCCCGACCAGGCTGCTTGCCGACGCAGGCGCGCTCGGAAGCACGTCGGTCGCCGTACACGGAACGCACCTCACCGACGATGACGTCGCGCTGTTCGGAACAAGCACGACGGGTGTGTGCTTTTGCCCCTCGACCGAGCGCGACCTCGCTGACGGCATCGGGCCGGCTGGGGCATTGAGAACGGCCGGCTCACCGCTGTCCCTCGGTTCCGATGGGCAGTCGGTCATCGACCTTTTCGAGGAGGCAAGAAGTCTCGAGCTCGACGAGCGGTTGGCCACGAACAGGCGCGGCACGTTCGACGCCGCCGAACTGCTCGGCGCGGCGACCGTGGTGGGGCATCGGGCGCTGGGTTGGCCGGACGCCGGTGAGCTCTCCGTCGGGATGCGTGCCGATCTGGTGGCCGTTGATCTGGAGTCGGTGCGCACTGCCGGCTGCGGGCCAACCGCCGCCACTGTGGTGTTTGCCGCCGCTGCTGCCGACGTAACCGACGTCGTCGTCGACGGCCAGGTCGTCGTGGCCAGCGGCCGTCACCGCATGGCCGGCGAGTTCGGTGCGGTTGGCACCGCGTTGCGCGACGCGATTGCGGCCGTGACGACCGACGTCGCGTCGGTCGGACCCGCATGACATCCACGCTGATCGACCGGGTCGGACTGCTCGTCACGAACGACCCCGAAAACACTGATGGTGACGGCTCGGCGCTCGGCGTCGTCCGAGACGCGGCGATCGTGCTCGACGGCGAGCGGGTGTTCTGGGCCGGCCATCGAACGAACGCGCCGGACGCCGACGAGCGGCTCGACCTAGACGAGCAGACCGTCGTGCCGGGATTCGTCGACAGCCACAGCCATCTCGTGTTCGGGTCGGATCGGGCCGACGAGTTCGCGGCCCGAATGGCCGGAACTGCCTACAGCGCAGTGGGAATCGCGTCGACGGTCTCCGCCACCAGAGCTGCCGCCGATGACGAGTTGCGCGCCAACGCGCGCCGCCTGCTCGCCGAAATGGCCGCCGCCGGCACGACAACTGTCGAGATCAAGAGCGGCTACGGTCTGACCGTCGTCGACGAAGCCCGCAGCATGACGATCGCCAGGGAGCTGTCGGCAGAGGCAACGTTCCTCGGCGCGCACGTGCTCCCAGCGGAATACCGCGATCGACGCGCGGCGTACATCGACCTGGTCGTGGGACCGATGCTCGATGCCTGCGCTCCGCACGCCCGCTGGATCGACGTGTTCTGTGACCGCGGCGCTTTCGACGTCGACGAGGCACGGACGATCCTGGAGGCCGGCCGAGCGCGCGGCCTGCTGTCGAGGTTGCACGCGCATCAGCTCGAACGCACGGGTGCGGTCGCGCTCGGCGTCTCGCTAGGAGCGGCGTCGGTCGACCACTGCAATCACCTCGACGACGCCGACATCGACGCGCTCGTGGATTCGGCGACCGTCGCGACGGTGTTGCCAGGTGCCGACTTCTCCACTCGCAGTGCCTACGCCGACGCCCGCCGGCTCATCGACGCGGGNNCGTCGCCATCGCCACCGACTGCAATCCCGGCTCTTCCTACACGACCAACATGCCGTTCTGCCTGGCTGTCGCGGTGCGCGACATGCGGCTCACGCCGGCCGAAGCGTTGTGGGCCGCGACAGCGGGCGGCGCGAAAGCGCTGCGCCGCGACGACGTCGGAGTGATTCGGACCGGCATGCGCGCCGATTTCGCTGTCGTCGGCGCGCCATCGTACGTGCACCTGGCCTACCGGCCTGGCGTGCCGTTGGTGACGGCCACCTGGCGCGCCGGTCAGCCGATCACCTGACGGTCGCTAAGTTCGAGCTGCCATTCACGCCATCGATCGATCGGCCGGAAGCCAAGCGCCTCGTTGATGCCCACCATGTGCGAGTTCACGGCTGCGTTCCAGGTGTTCATGAACTCGACCTCTGGATGGCTGCGTTGCAGGAAGGCCAGATTGGCGAGCTTCACGAGCATTCCAAGCCGGTGTCCGCGATGTTCGGCTAGCACGATCGTGGTCCACTGGTAGGCGAAGGTCGGGGAGCCGGCCGCGATTGCGATATCGGTGAAGGCCACGATCCGACCAGACTCGTCGTGGCGTGCGACGGTCACGAGACGGGTCCGACCGCTCGCTGCGATGGCGCTCTCGTGCTCGCGATACCTCGCTGCTGACCAGGCCTCTGGTTCCCAATCGAGGTCCTCGAGCGGGGCGTCGGTCGACATCCGCGAGAGCAGGTGCGCGAGGTCTACGACCAGCTCATCAGCCGCCGGTCCCTGCCACTGCAGCAGGGAATACCCGCCGGACTTGGCGATCGCACCGGCGTGCAGCCGCGCGAGATGCTCCGGCTCGAGCTTGGCGAGCCGGAGGATCCGGCGGACCTCGATCGTCACGGGCCTGGCGCCCACCGCGGCTGCGAACGCTGGGCCACCTGGCTGCTCGACGGGCTGATCCGAGATCGGTTCACCCGCCTCGCCGATCAGTCGGATGCGGTCATAGGCCCTGGCCCGCTCGATGAGGTGGTCGAGCATCGCGGTGCCGTAGTGGTGTCGGCGAAACGACGGATGCACGAGCAGTTCGACTGTGGCGTTGACCGTGTTGTCGAGCATGGGCAGCGTCAGGCTGGCGGCCGCAACCGGACCCCCATCGGACGAGCCGAGCCAGAGCTCCTGCTGCTTGTCGGTACGGCTGTTCTCGATTCGCTCGTACACCTCGACGACAGGTCCGGTGGGTAAGTCGACGTAGTCGGCCGCCGCAGCTGCAGCGCAGATCGCGTGCCACTGGTCGGCGGCCGCCCGGCTGGCTACCTGTTCGATCACGAGTTCGTGCATCCGCTCGTCCTAACAGATGGTCAGCGCACAAGCGACCGAGATTTCAGCAGGCGTTGCCGAGGATTCAGGTCGCAGCGATCGGGAACCATCACGACATGTTCGCCGGCGGTGGCATTGATCCAGCACCGGCCGCGCCCAGCGGTCGGGCGCTGTCGGCGTGCGCCGCGGGCGGCCGGACACTTTCGAAGGACACCACGGACGCCGCCAGCCGGCGGAATCGGCTCGAGATCCACGTCGACCGGGTGGGCGACGTGCTGGTCGTCGCACCGGTCGGAGACCTCGACATCGTGACGGGCGGGCTGTTCCTGGAGACCATGATCGCTGCGGTGTCGGCAGGAGAAATGCGGCTGATCGTCGACCTTCGGGCGGTGCCGTTCATGGACTCGACCGGCCTTGCGATCTTCCTCACGACCGACCGGGCATTGCGCAGCACCGGCGGTGAACTGCGCGTCGTTGCCCACACCCGCATAGCCGAGATGTTCGAGTTCGCCTGGCTGGACAAGTTCTTCCCGCTTTACGACGACCTCGACGATGCCGTGCGCGGGTTCGGCCCGTCAGGATGACCTGCGGACCGCCCGCCGGGACCGCCCGCCGGGACCACCCGCCGGGACCACCCCGCCCGGACCACCCCCGCGCCGCTGATCATGCAGTTGTTGTCGCGACGCGCTCGCGCGTCGCGACAACAACTGCATGATCAGGAAGAGTCGGGGCCGAACGGGGACCGAACGTGCAGCCGGGGGAGCCGGAGCCCGACCGTAAGGTGGCAACATGCCGGAGCCAACCACGTGGCCGATGATCCACTCCGAGCGGCAGGCACTTGCCGATGACCTGGCCGGCCTGAGCGACGAGCAGTGGGCGACGCCCTCGCTATGCGCCGGCTGGTCGGTGCGCGACGTGCTCGCCCACATGACGTCGACTGCCAAGATGACGCCGCCACGCTTCGTCGGCCACTTCGCCTCGGCCGGGTTCAAGTTCGACAAGATGTCGGCGAAGGACATCGCGACCGAAGAAGCAGTCGGCACGCCGGCTGATCTGCTCGCCGAGTTCACCCGGGTGCTGTCGCGGAGGACCACCCCGCCTGGGCCGGTCGACGCCATGGTCGGTGAGGTCATCGTGCACCCCGAGGACATCAGGCGGGCCCTTGGCATCACCCACGCCTACTCGAAGGACGCCGCCGTTCGGGCGGCGGACTTCTACAAGAGTTCGAACCTCCTGATCGGGGCCAAGAACCGCATCGCCGGCCTGACCCTGACGGCCTCGGACACTTCATGGACGCACGGCACCGGCCCCGCAGTAAGCGGGCCCATCGTCGCGCTCGTGCTCGCGATGACCGGTCGCAAGGCGGCGATCGACGACCTGACCGGCGACGGCGTCGAAACGCTGGCCGCGAGGATGCCGTGAGTGCGGATGCGAGCCCGGCTGGCCGCGGCCGGATCAAGGTAGAACCAGGGCAGAAGCGGGTGCGTGCCTATCTTCACGGCTACCTGGTCGTCGACACCGTGCGACCGACGCTGGTCTGGGAGAAGCCGCAGTATCCGAGCTACTACCTGCCGCTCGTCGACGTCCGCGCGGAGCTGATACCGACAGGAGCTATCGACCACTCGCCGAGCCGCGGCGACGCCGACGTGTTCGACGTCAAGGTGTGCGAGACCGTCGCGCCGCGCGCTGCACTGCGCTATTCCGATTCGCCGCTCGCCGAGATCCGCGACCTGGTGCGCTTCCAGTGGGACGCGCTCGACGAGTGGTTCGAGGAGGACGAGCCCGTCTATACGCACCCTCGTGACCCCTACACCCGCGTCGACATCCTCGCGAGCACGCGACACGTCCGGATCGAGATCGACGGCGTCACGGTGGCCGAGTCGCGGCAGCCGCGGATGCTGTTCGAGACCCGGTTGCCGCCGCGGTTCTACCTACCGCTGACCGACGTCCGGATGGACTTGCTGCGTCCGTCGTCGAACCAGACCCACTGCCCGTACAAGGGCATCGCGACGTATTGGTCCGTCGACGTCGCCGGCACGGTCTATGACGACTATGTGTGGACCTACCGTTCGCCGTTCGCGGAGAGCCAGAAGATCGCCGGACTGGTCGCGTTCTACAACGAGAAGGTCGACATCTATCTGGACGGCGAGTTGCAGGCGAGACCGCACACGCCCTTCAGCTGACTCGCTCGCGACCGGTCATGTGACTGGATCCGTCGCAGTTCGATAACGGCCCGTCGAAAATCGACGCCCACACTGGACACGGGCAACGGATTCCGCGCTATCGTGCCAGCGGGTCGTTCGGGCAACGAGCTGAGACCCCTCTGACATCGAGGAGCGCATTGGCTCACGCGGCGTCCCAGGTCGCATCCGACGTCGAGGGCAGCCCCCGCGGCGCGGCGATCCGGCTGCGCGGTCTGCGCAAAGAATTCGGCTCGGTCGTCGCGGTCGACCTGGTCGATCTCGACGTAGAGGACGGTGAGTTCCTCACCATGCTCGGCCCGTCGGGATCTGGGAAGACGACCGTATTGCGAATGATTGCCGGATTCGTAATACCTACCGCCGGCCGGGTCGAGCTCGGCGGCGTCGACGTGACGGCCCGACCGCCGTTCGACCGTGACGTCAACACGGTCTTCCAGGACTACGCGCTGTTTCCGCACATGTCGGTGCAGGAGAACGTCGAGTACGGCATGCGGGTGCGCAACGTCGAACGCGGCCAACGGAGACGGCGCGCGGTCGAGGCGCTCGACAGCGTGCAGCTCGGTGGTTATGGCGCGAGGCGTCCGAGCGAGCTGTCCGGTGGCCAGCGGCAACGGGTCGCGCTGGCGCGGGCACTGGTCAACCGTCCGAAAGTGCTGCTACTCGACGAACCTCTCGGTGCGCTCGACCTCAAATTGCGCGAGCAGATGCAGGTCGAGCTCAAGGGCATCCAGCGCCAGGTCGGGATCACGTTCGTGTTCGTGACGCACGACCAGCAGGAAGCGCTCACGATGTCGGACCGTATTGCGGTCTTCCACGACGGGCGCATTGAGCAGGTCGGACCGCCGGCCGAGGTCTACGAGCGACCGGCGACCGAGTTCGTCGCGGGCTTCGTCGGAACCTCGAATCTGTTGCGTGGCGCGGCCGCTCGCACGGTGCTCGGCCGTGACGGCATCTGGAGTGTCCGGCCGGAGAAGATCAGGGTCCTCGATCCGGGCGGGGTTGCCGAAACCGGCTTGCGGTTCGCCGACGGCGTGGTGCGCGAGGTCGTCTACGTCGGCGACGTGACGCGGTTCGTCGTCGAACTCGACGCCGGCGGTGAACTGGTCGCACTCCAGCAGAACCTCCACACCTCGTCGTCCGACGTGCTGGCTTTTCGTGGCCGAGCCGTACGCCTGGTCTGGCGGCCAGAGCACGAGTTCGAAGTGGGAGCAGGCACCGCGGGCAGCCCGCCCGCGGGTGGCGCGTGATTCATGAAGGAGTACCGATGCGGCACATGAAGGCGTTGGGGATCACCGCCGTTGCGACGGCCGCGATGCTGCTTGCGAGTTCGTGCAGTTCGTCGAAGTCGGGTTCGAGTGGCGCGAGCGGTTCGCGCGCGAAGCCGCCGAAGGAATCGATGCTGCAGTCACTCGGAAAGGGCGAGGGTGCCCTGAACATCATCGTGTGGGCGGGCTACGCCGAGGACGGTACGAACGACAAGACCGTCGACTGGGTACACCCCTTCGAGCAGCAGACCGGCTGCAAGGTGAACGCGAAGGTCGGGAACACCTCCGACGAGATGGTCACCTTGATGAAGACCGGTCAGTACGACGGCGTGTCCGCATCGGGTGACGCGACCCTGCGGCTGATCTACGGCGGCGACGTCGCTCCGGTGAACACGTCGCTGGTGCCGAACTACGCGACGATCGCCGACTTCCTGAAGGTCAAGCCGTGGAATTCGGTGAACGGCCAGATGTACGGCATCCCGCACGGCTGGGGAGCAAACGTCTTGATGTGGAACTCAAAGACGGTGACGACGCCGCCGACCTCGTGGAGCGCCGTATTCGACCCGAACTCGCCATACAAGGGGAAGATCACGGCCTACGACTCGCCCATCTACATCGCAGACGCGGCGCTGTACCTCGAGAAGACGAAGCCTGACCTGAAGATCACCAACCCGTACGCCCTCGACACGACGCAGTTCAACGCGGCGGTCGACCTGCTCAAGCAGATGCGAAAGAACTGGAACCGGCCGTGGGCCGCGTACACCGACGAGGTGCAGGACTTCGAGAGCGGCGCGACCGCGATCGGTACCGCTTGGCAGATCAACGCCAACCTCATCAACGGCGACAAGAAGGTCACCGTCGACACAGCGGTACCTGCCGAGGGCGCGACCGGCTGGTCCGACACCTGGATGGTCTCGACGAAGGCGGCCCACCCGAACTGCATGTACCAGTGGATGAACTGGATCACGTCGGCCAGCACGAACTCAGCGGTCGCCCAGTGGTTCGGCGAGGCGCCGGCGCAGACCAAGGCCTGCGACGTGGCCGGCAAGGAGTTCTGCGACACGTTCCACGCACTTGACTCTGCGTACGCCGCAAAGATCTCCTACTGGACGACGCCGACCACCGAGTGCCTCGATGGTCGCGGCAACAAGTGCGTCGACTACGCGCAATGGACCCAGGCTTGGACGACGATCAAGGGGTGACCGAAACTTCGACGGGCGGCAAGGGAGCGCCGGCAACCAGGAGGTTGTCGGCGTTTCTCTACCGCCATGACCGGCTCCGGCTGGCCGGGCTGCTGACACCACCGATCCTGTGGCTCGTCGTCCTCTACATCGGCTCTCTCGGTGTGATGCTCGTCAGCTCACTATGGGGTGTCGACAGTTTCACCGGCTCGTTGGTGAAGAAGGTCTCGTGGTCGAACTACCACACGCTGTTCACTGAGCCGGTCTATCGCACGGTCGCGTTGCGAACGCTGGGCATCGCCATCTCGGTGACGCTCATCGACCTCGTGCTCGCGTTGCCGTTGGCGTTCTTCATCTCGAAGGTCGTGCAGGGCAGGCGATGGCGCTACGCGTTGCTCATCATGGTGACGATGCCGCTGTGGGCGTCGTACCTGGTCAAGGGGTACGCCTGGCGGATCATGTTCGACAAGGGCGGCGTCATCGACTGGATGTTCGCGCCGCTTGGTCTGCACGGCCCCGGTCTTGGTCTCACCGCCACAGTGGTAGCACTCGCGTATCTGTGGCTGCCCTACATGGTGTTGCCGATCTATGCCGGGCTGGAACGGTTGCCTGAGTCGTTGCTCGAGGCCTCGGCCGACCTCGGTGCGTCGCCGTTGCGGACGCTGCGATCGGTGGTCTTCCCGCTGCTCGTGCCGTCGGTCGTGGCCGGCTCGATCTTCACGTTCTCGCTGACGCTCGGCGACTACATCATGGTGAAGATCGTCGGCGGGACGACGCAGATGTTCGCCAACATCGTCTACGACAACGTCGGCGTGGCCGGCAACCTGCCGTTCGCCGCCGCTGCCGCCGTCTTCCCGATCGTGGTCATTCTCGGCTACCTCCTTGCAGTGCGCCGCAGCGGTGCACTCGAGAACCTCTAGGCCGGCATGCCGTGACATTCAGTCGGCGGGCGAAGGCGTTGTTCGGGCTTGGCGCAGGGATAGCGCTGGCCTTCATCTATGCCCCACTCATCGTCGTCCTGGTCAATTCTTTCAACGTTTCCAAGGTATTCTCGTGGCCTCCGCGCGGGTTCACCACCGTGTGGTGGCACAAGGCGCTGGTGAACCAGGGCGTGCGGACCGCGGTTCTCACGAGCGTAAAGGCGGGGCTCGGCGCGACGGCGATCGCGCTGCTGCTCGGCTCGATGTTCTCGGTCGCCGTGGTGCGCTACAGGTGGTTCGGTCGCGAGGCGCTGAGTCTCGTGGTGATCCTCCCGATCGCGCTGCCTGGCATCGTCACAGGCATCGCTTTGAACTCGGCGTTTCGCACCGTGCTGCAACCACTCGGCATCTCGTTCGGGCTGTTCACCGTCGTCCTGGGTCACGCGACCTTCTGCATCGTCGTGGTGTTCAACAATGTCGCGGCGAGGCTGCGGCGCACCGGCCAATCGCTCCAGGAGGCCTCCATGGACCTCGGTGCGACTACCTGGCAGACGCTGCGGTTCGTGACGTTTCCCGCGGTGAGGTCGGCGCTCGTCGCTGGAGCGCTGCTGTCGTTCGCGCTCTCGTTCGACGAGATCGTCGTCACGTCGTTCACGGCCGGGCCCGGTATCCAGACCTTGCCTCAATGGATCTTCAACAACCTGTTCCGCCCGAACCAGGCACCCATCGTCAACGCGGTCGCCGGCGCTCTGATCGTGCTCTTCATCATCCCGGTCTACCTCGCGCAACGATTGTCCGAGCCGGCCGGCGGCCGGATCTGAGCCGGCCCCTGCTGCCGGCCGCGCACGCTGTCGGATGCGCAGGCTTTGGTAACCAGGTCGCGGTAGAGAGCGCCGCTGTTACCACCGCTTCCGGCGCGGTCACCGCGGCTGTGGTGAGGCCTTCATGTTCAGGCCCCACACGTGTGCTCGAGTCATCAGCCAGATCAGTACTACCTGGATCGCTATCGCTGCGATCAACGCGGGAAAGCGCCACGCGACAGGGCTCTTGAGCCGGACGAGACCGAAGACGAGCCCGGCCATGGCTACGGCTACCCCGCCGAAAGCGAACACCCGATTCTCAGCCGCTCGTTGGGCAGCGGTCCAGTAATGGTCGGCGAAGTTGACACTGCCGTGCGATCCCGTGGCGAGCAGGAAGAACATCATCACCGCAGCAACCGCCGCTCCACCGGCTGTCACGAGGGCGATAGCGATGGCTGCAGGATGGAGGGCAGGCCGTCGCGGTCGCGTGGTGGATTCTTGATCCCACCCGACGGCAGGTGCGGTCGTCGCAGTCCAGCCGTTGCCGTCCCACCACCGCAATGCGGCCGAGCCCCACGGATCGGGGAACCAGCCCGCCGCGATGCGCTGCCCGGCACCCGTGCTTGACGCCGACGGGATGCGAGGGTCTTGATCCATCAGGGGATCATCGGTCCGAAGGGACCTGCGGTTGAGCGCGGCCCTTATTCGACCCCGCCTCGAGCCGACGCCGTCCCGACAGTGATCCACGCACGAAGTGCGCTCATCCGAGCCGAGGCTTTGGTAACCAGGTCGCGGTAGAGAGCGCCGCTGTTACCACAGCCTCCCGGCCGGATCGGCCGGCGGCCGGAGAATCCCGCCGAGGGAATGCGCAAGTGCGCACCGCGTTGGGTAGGCAGGGATGGGGCGGACGTGTTCGCGCCACGAAGCCAGTCGACACGAGATGGGGTCCAAAGATGCGCTACCGCCAGATTGGGCGAGGGGCCGATGCGGTCCAAGTGAGTGCGATCGGCCTCGGCGAGATGCCGCTATCGCTGCGCGGCCGGCCCGACGAGTCGCAGGCCCTCCGGACGATCCACGCGGCGCTCGACGCTGGCATGACCCTCATCGACACCGCCGACGCCTACAGCGCCGACTCGGCAGACTTCGGGCACGGTGAGCGGCTGGTCGCGAAGGCGCTGGCGTCCTACAGCGGCGACACGACGGAAGTCCTTGTCGCAACGAAGGGCGGTCACACCCGCGGCCCGAACGGCACGTGGGACGTCGATGGGCGGCCCGAGTACCTGAAGCGGGCGGCGGAGTCGTCGTTGAAGGCGCTCGGCGTCCAGGCCATCGGGCTCTACCAGTACCACCGGCCTGACCCCAAGGTGCCTTACGCCGACAGCCTCGGAGCTCTTCGTGACCTGCTCGACGAGGGCACGATCAGGCTCGCCGGTATCTCGAACGCGAACGTCGACCAGATGGAGCTGGCCCAGCAGATCCTCGGCGGACGGCTGGCGAGCGTGCAGAACCAGTTCGCGCCGAACTTCCGCTCGTCCGCGGGTGAGCTCGTCCACAGCGGCGAGCGGGGCATCGCGTTCCTGCCGTGGAGCCCGCTCGGCGGCATCGGCCGGGCCGACCGCATCGAGGGCGCGCACCCTGCCTTTGCCGAGATCGCCCGCGAGCGCGGCATCACGCCGCAGCAGGTCACGCTCGCCTGGATGCTCGCCAAGGGCGACCACGTAATCCCGATCCCGGGGTCGAGCCGGCCCGAGACCGCCCAAGCGTCCGCGGCCGCCGCCGACATCGAGCTGACCGCGTCCGAAGTGACCCGACTGGACGCCTCGTGACGGTCCGGGCGGCCCGCCTGGTAGCCCACGGCACGCCGCTGCAGATCCAAGAGATCGAACTTCCCGAGCCCGCGGACGGCGAGGTGCTGGTCGAACTCGCCTATGCCGGCGTAAATCCGGTCGACCGCTACAACGCCGAGGGCACGGTGGCCCCTGACGGGCCGGTGCCGAGAACGTTGGGCGGCGAGGGCGCAGGACGGGTCGGCGGGCGGCCGGTCATGGTGACCGGTGTCGGCCTCGGATCGATGAGGGACGGCGTGTTTGCCGAGAGCGCGGTGGTTCCGGCGGCGGCGCTGGTCGACGTCCCTGATGGACTCGATCTTCGCGAGGCGGCCGCCATGGGCGTCATGGGCTCCACGGCGTGGCGGGTCGTCGAGATCGGCGAGATCGGCCCGGCCGACCGGTTGCTCGTGCTTGGCGCTTCCGGTGGCGTCGGCCTTTCGGTGATCTCCTACGCGGCATCGAAGGGTGCCGAGATCTGGGGGCAGACGCGCGGCGCCGACAAGGCCGACGTGATCCGCGAGATGGGGGCGAAGGAAGCCGTCGTCACCGACGCGGCCGGGCTCGCGGACGCGGTACGTGACTTCAAGCCCACCGCCGTGATCGACGGACTCGGCGGTGAATTCACCGCCATGGCGTTGCGCACCCTGGCACAGCGCGGGCGGCTGGTACTTTTCGGCGCCAGCGCGGGCGTGGCGGCGGAGATCCAGCTACAGCAGTTCTACCGCAGCCAGCTCCGGGTGTTCGGCTACAGCGGCCTCATCGCAACCCCGGACGAACGGCGCGAGGCGATGGCGAACGCGGCGCGCGCCGTCGCCGACGGCCGGATGCGCGTGCATATCGGTGCCGAGCTGCCGCTGGAGTCGATCAACGACGCCTTCGGCCTGCTGACCGATCGCAAAGTTGCCGGCAAGGTCGTGCTGCGGCTGCGGTGAACTCGACACTTGCCGACGCATTTCGACTGACCAGGTGTGAACCGTCGGTCGCGTGCGGGATTATGACGCGTGCCCAACATCGCGCTCAGCTGGCAGGCCTCGGCCGTAGTTGCCGTCTGCTGTGTGCTGGTCGCCTTGGCCGCGGCCAGGGTCGCGCCGACCGATCGGGCCGCCCTTGCGCGGCTGCTACTCAAGCGCCGCGCGCTGACCGTCGCATCGTTCGGTGGCGAGGTCGGCATCATTCTCGGCCTCTACGCCCTCTGGCAGGTTGCCGGCGGGCTGTCGCTGGGGCACATCGGCGAGGCGATCACCCGTGGGCGTGACCTGTGGCGGATAGAGCGCGAGTGGCACTTCCCGAACGAGACGAGTCTGCAGAACCTCATCATTCATCACCCGTTGCTGGTGCAGATCTGCAACATCTACTACGCAACCATGCACTTCGGGATGCTCATGGCGGTGCTGTTGTGGCTCTACCTGCGCCACCGCGATGCCTACCGTCGAACCCGCACGCTGATCGTTCTCACGACGTCCGACTGCCTGTTCGTCGGGATGGTTCCCGTTGCCCCACCGCGGCTCGTGAACGTCGGCATGGTCGACACCGCGGCGGCCTACCACCAGTCGGTGTACGCGGTGACCGCGCAAATCGGCGCGGACCAGTATTCGGCGATGCCGTCAGTGCATGTCGCGTGGGCCGGGCTCGTCGCCATCGCAGTGATCACCGCGACCCGCAGCCGCTGGCGCTGGCTGATCCTGGTCCATACCGCGGCCACGCTCTACGTCGTAGCGGCGACGGCAAATCACTTCTGGCTCGACGGCGTCGTCGCTCTCGGGTTGCTCGGGATTTCCCTTGCTGTGCAGGAGATTTCACGCCACATCTACTTCAGGTACCGCCTCTTCGGTCGCCGTGCGTCCGAAACCGCGATGCCGGACGCCGACGTGCTGGCGTTGCGCGACACGTCGCGGAGCCGATGACGTCGCGCGACCCGAGATGACCTCTCCCGTGCGCGGTCGGCTGCCCGGGTACCAGACGACGAAGACCGTGCTCGCGGCCGTCGTCGCGTTCGCCGTTGCAGCCGCGCTGACAAGAAGCAGCAGCACCCTCATCGCCCCACTCACCGCGCTGCTCGTCACGCAGGTGACTGTCTTCGAGACGGTGACGACCAGCGTGCAACGCGTCATCGCGGTCGTGGCCGGTGTGCTACTTGCGCTGTTGCTCTCCGACTTCGTCGATCTGCACTGGTGGAGCCTCGCGGTCATCCTGATCGTCTCGTTCGCCATCGGATCGATGCTGAGCCTCCATGATCACAGCACCGAGGTCGCGATCAGCGCCATGCTGGTGTTCGCTGTCCGCGGCGCGCACGCGACCGCATGGGCGCGAGTTGTCGAGACGCTGATCGGCGCTGCGGTCGGGGTTGTGTTCAACCTGGTCGCGTCGCCTACGCAAGTCGAGCCCGCGGGCGAGGCAATCTCCAACCTGGCCGATCGGATCGCCAAGGTCCTCGCCGGTGCCGCGGTCGATCTGCGCAAGGACTGGTCGCACGATCTGGCGACCAGGCTCCTGGCCGAGGCACGTCGGTTGCGCCACGACGTCGACCGCGCCGAGGATGTGCTCGAAGATGCGCAGCGGAGCCTGCGCCTGAATCCGCGGGCCCGCAAGATGCGGGCGACCGCACCGAGTCTCGGTGCTGCACTTGCCGTTCTCGAGCATGTAGCGGTCTCGGTGCGCAGCCTGATGCGGGTGATGGCCGATCGGACCGACGACGACGCCACGAACCTGCGCACGCTCGGTCCCGGCGACGGCGGCAGGCAGGCGCTGTCCGTGCTGTTCGGGCACCTCTCCGACGCGGTGCGGGCATTCGCCGCGCTCGCGGTCGGCGAGGTCGGCGGCGCGACGGGTGGCGACGAGGAGCTGAACGCGATCCTCGACCGGGCCCTCGAGACCCGTCGCCGTCTCACCGAAGTCCTTGCCGTCGACGCCCGGGACGAGCCGCGGCTGTGGACCTTGCACGGGGCGTTGCTGTCCGGCATCGACCGGATCCTGCGGGAGATCGATCTGCGCGCCGATGGCGAGGCCCACAACGTGCCAAGGGCGGCGCCTGCACGACCGCGGTGGCAATCGCAGAGCGCGAGGCTCACCGGCAAGGCCGTCGCAGGCATGGCCAACGTCGCGCGTCTGAGCGGAGCCACGACCCGCCACATCGGCGAGGTCGGGATCAGCCGCCGTCTGCGGAGAAGTGCTGGTAGTCGGGCGAGCTCGTCCAGC
The DNA here is from genome assembly GCA_003134755.1 of Actinomycetota bacterium. GTDB lineage: Bacteria > Actinomycetota > Actinomycetes > Acidothermales > Acidothermaceae > PALSA-607. Next base: position 15,577 of record PLCK01000254.1, read on the forward strand.
GCCCGCCCCACTGCCACCCGGCGATGGCGAAGGCTCTGACGAGCTGCCCGTTCGCGACGGCCATACCCAGCTGGTACGGCGTCCGCTTCAGGTATGGCGCGCCCTGCGGTGGCAGCACCTTTCCGCCTTCGAGGTAGGGATTCTCGATCGTGTTCACGTCGATCGCCTTGCCGTACGCGTGGGCCGACCAACGCGGTGCGCCAGGTGCGACCGCGTACCTGCAGTTGAAGCCCGAGGTGTTGTCGTGGGCCATCGACGCATCGTCGCTCCCGCCGAAATCGGCGGTCGGCTGGACGCTTCGAATGGGGAAATGCTCGGTGAAGAGGGCGGCGAAGATCTTGATGACGGCCGGGACGACGGACGCCGCGACGACCAGGTGCCCGGTATGCGGCGCGTTGTCGAAGCCCCAATAGGTCAGCGTCACCGTGCGCAGCTGAGCCGGACCGACCGGGCAGCCGGTGTGCCAGCTCTTCCCCAACTCCACCGCGGTGACGACGGCCGAACGTGCGACGAACCGGCCCGCGGCGTCGTCGCTCGTGGGGCTCGGGGTTGTCGGCCCCGGGCTTGGGGTTGGCGCCGAAGAGGCAGGCGTCGGCGTTGTCGCCGAGATGGCCGGCGCTGACGCAGGAGGCGTGTTCGCAGCGGCTGAAGCCTGGGTCGGAGCGGGCTCGGACGAGGGGGCCGTCACGGACGGCGTCCGGCTCGGCGAACCGGCGGCGACCCGCCCGCTTCCGTGGCTACAANNACTAACCGGTCAGGACGACGGCCGCGAGCGCGGCGACGATCACCGCGCGGTTCGGGGCCATCGCACCAGGCTAGGCCGCAATCGGATTCGGCACGAACGTCGCCGGTGAGCCACAATCGGTGGGTGAACCACGAGCACGACCTGATCGACACTATCGAGATGTACCTGCGCACGATCTTCGAACTCGACGAAGAGGGCGCGGTGCCGCTGCGTGCCCGCATCGCCGAGCGGCTCGCCCAAAGCGTTCCGACCGTTTCGCAGACGGTCGCTCGGATGGAGCGCGACGGGCTGGTGACCATCGAAGATGACCGCCGCCTCGAGCTGACGGCGGCCGGGCGGGCACTTGCCACCCGCGTGATGCGCAAGCACCGCTTGGCCGAATGCCTTCTCGTTGACGTCATCGGTCTCGAGTGGGAACTCGTGCACGAGGAGGCCTGCCGGTGGGAGCACGTCATGAGCGAGGCGGTCGAACGCCGGCTCCTCGACGTCCTGGGCCATCCTCATGAGTCGCCCTACGGGAACCCGATCCCCGGGCTCGCCGAGCTCGGCGAGGGCAACGACGAGGTCGAGTTCCGCGAGGGTCTCGTCGCGCTGAATCTGGTGCCGGCGACGACGCGCAGCGTCNNGAGCCGATCCAGTCCGACACGGTCTTGATGTCGCGGCTTCGCAAGGCGGGTGTCCGCCCGAACATGCCAGTCGCTATCGCGCGGGTCGACGGCCAGCTGATGGTCGGTCGCGACGGCGAGGCGGCCCAGGTCGACGACGAGGTCGCATCGCACGTGTTCGTCGCGCGTCCCGCCTGAGATCGGGTACTCGCACCGTTCGCCCGTGACGGTTGTCACGGCGCAACGCCGACACCCGGCACTGGGAATCGGCGGGCCCCGGCTGCCACCGTGGAGGCC
>PLCK01000254.1:17241-21669 GCA_003134755.1 Actinomycetota bacterium
GGGAAGTCGACGACGATCGACATGGTGCTCGGCCTCACGATCCCCGACACCGGTCGCGTAGAGATCTTCGGCCAGACGCCCGCCGGCGCGGTGAAGGCAGGAGCGATCGGGGCGATGCTCCAGACCGGCTCACTGATCCGCGACCTCAGCGTGCGCGAGGTTCTCGTGATGATGGCGTCGCTCTACCCCAACCCGGCGAGCATCGACGAGGTGCTCGGAGTCACCGGCCTGCACGAGATCGCGCAGCGGCGCACCAACAAACTGTCCGGGGGGCAGACCCAGCGCNNACCCACTACCTCGAGGAGGCCGACACCTACGCCGATCGCATCGTGCTGATGGCCCGCGGTCGTATCGTGGCCGACGGTCCCGCGACCGAGATCAAGGCGAAGGTGGGCCTGCGAACGATCCGGGCCACGCTTCCCAACGCACCGCTCGAGGCATTGAATTCGCTTCCAGGCGTGATAAACGTCGATCGCCGCGGCGATGCGGTCGTCCTGCACTGCACCGATTCGGACGCCGCGATCCGCGGCCTGATCGCTCAATATCCGACGGCTAGCGATCTCGAGATCGCCGGCGCGGGACTCGAAGAGGCTTTCCTCCAACTCACCGGCGACCAGAATGTCGAGGCGACCCGATGAACCTGACCTACCTCAAGTTCGAAGTGCTGCGGACCTTCAGGAACCGGGGCTTCTTCATCTTCTCGCTGGGCCTTCCGCTGATGTTCTTCTACCTCATCGCAGGCTCCAACAAGCACCAGGTACTCGGTGGCGTGCCGTTCCCGACGTACTACCTGGCCGGCATGGCCTCGTTCGGCACGATGATGGCGATGATCTCGAGCGGCGGCCGCATTGCCGGTGAACGCTTGGTCGGCTGGAACCGGCAACTGCGGCTGACGCCAATGTCGCCGCGCTCGTACTTCCGGGCAAAGGTCATCACCGCGTACGCGATGGCGCTCACGACGATGGTGCTGCTGTTCGTCGCGGGCCTGACGCTTGGCGTGCACCTGACGGCTAAGGGTGTGGTCCAGATGGTCGGCCTGGTGATCGTCGGCCTGATTCCCTTTGCGGCACTCGGAATTCTTGTCGGCCACCTGTTCACCCCCGACTCGATCGGTCCGGTTCTCGGTGGCGGCGTGTCGATCCTGGCGTTCCTCGGCGGTGCGTGGGGGCCAGTCGGCGGTGACCACGGCGTGCTGCACGACGTTTCGCAGGCGACCCCGACCTACTGGCTGGTCCAGGCAGGGCACACGTTGGTCGGCGCCAACGCGTGGAGCAGCACCGGATGGATGGTCGTCGCAGCATGGGCCGTCGTGCTCAGTGTCCTTGCGGCGGGNNTGTACCGGCGTGACACTGCCCGCGTCTAGTCGCAGCCCGGTAGCGTCGGCGCCGATGGAACAGGACAGGCCGCTGAAATGGTTCGCGCCCGACGTGCGCGGACCAGCCGCCGATGGCCCCAAACGCTGGCGCCGCGGCGGTGGCCTGTGGCTGTTCTATCTCGCGAGTCCGCTCGCCAGCGCCTGGAACCACCACACCCTGCTTGCGAGCATCGTCGGCACTGTCTTGGTGCTGGCATTCGCCTGGTGCTACCTGTTCCTCGTCCCCAAGGCGTGGTTCGGGCATCGGGGGCCGGCGTACGACTATGCGATCGTCGGCGTGCTCCTGGCGCTCACGGTCGCGAGCTCGGTCGCGATCGGAGTCACCGGCCTCACGCCGCTGATCTTCGTCGGAACGGCAGCAATCTTCGTCCTGCCCGGGCGGGTATCGCTGTCACTGATCCTCGTATCCGCCGTCGTCAGCTCGGTGCTGCCGCAATACGTCGGGCCGTGGCACGTGCGTGGGGTGCAGTGGGGCCTCGGCGCAGCGATCGTGCTGGCCTCGGTGGCCGTATACGGCTTCTCCCGTTTGATCCGGGCGAACCACGAGCTCGCGGCCGCGCGCGAGCAGGTCGCCACCCTTGCTGCCGAACAGGAGCGGCTGCGGATCGCTCGTGACCTGCACGACCTGCTTGGTCATTCGCTCACAACGGTCACGGTCAAGGCGGCGCTCGCGGCCCGGCTGTTCGACCAGGATCCGGCGCGGGCGCGAGCCGAGATCGGCGAGGTCGAGCAGCTGGCCCGCGAGAGCCTCGCCGACGTTCGGGCGGCGGTGGCCGGGTTCCGTGACGTGCGCCTTGGCACCGAACTCGCAACAGCGCGCGAGGTGCTCGCCGCTGCGGGGATCGAGGCCGACCTGCCGGGGGTGGTCGATGACGTGCCTACGGAACTGGGCGGCCTGTTCGGCTGGGTGGTCCGTGAGGGCGTGACGAATGTGGTGCGGCACAGCCGGGCGAGCAGGGTCACGATCACGTTGCATACGCGCGGCATCGAGGTCGTCGACAACGGCCGCGGCTGCGCGGGCGGCGCTCCGGGTCATGGCCTCGCGGGCCTCGCCGAGCGTGCCGCCGCCCTCGGTGGGCAGCTCGTCGCGGGGCCGCTCGACGCACCGACCGACGCGACCCTCGCCAATGGTTTCCGGTTACGCGTCGATGTCCCAGCCTGACGATTCGGCTGCCGTCATCAGGATTCTGATGGCCGACGACCAGCTGCTGGTTCGCGGCGCGCTCGCTGCGTTGCTGTCGTTGGAGCTCGACCTCGAGGTCGTTGCCGAGGTCGCGCGCGGAGACGAGGTCGTGGCGGTCGCACTCGCCGTCCGGCCTGATGTGGCTTTGCTGGACGTCGAGATGCCGGGCATCGACGGGCTGGCCGCCGCGGCCGCCCTTCGCGACGCACTACCGAGTTGCAAGGTCCTGATCGTGACGACGTTCGGGCGAGGCGGCTATCTGCGCCGGGCCATGGAGGCGGGAGCGCTCGGTTTCGTCGTCAAGGATGCGCCGGCCGATCAGCTCGCCGACGCGGTGCGTCGGGTGGCCCGCGGGGAGCGAGTCGTCGATCCAACGCTGGCCGCAGCGACCCTTGCGGGCGGGACGAGCCAGCTCACGGCTCGAGAGCGCGACGCGCTGGTCGCGGCCCGCGACGGCGACGGATGTTCCGGTTCGACCGTCCAGCGGAAACCCCCGCGTAGACTGGAGTCGATGGAGGTCGTCCGGATCACGCCGCGCGGCTACTGCCATGGTGTGGTTGAAGCAATACGGATCGCAAAACGGGAAGGTGCCGCACGCGCGGGCAGCGAGCCCGTCACCATGCTCGGCTACCTGGTCCACAACGAGCACGTCACTCGCGAGCTCGAGGAGGCGGGCGTCGCGCTGGTTGCCGAGCCCGATCGCATGAAGGCGCTCGAACAGGTCACCGAGGGCACCGTCATCTTCACCGCCCACGGCATCTCGCCGGCGGTCGTCGAGGCCGCTCGGGCACGGGGGCTCAACCTCGTCGACGCCACCTGCAGCGATGTCACGCGCACGCATGACCTCGTCCGTGAGCTGGTCGCGAGCGGCCACCACGTCATCTACATCGGCAAGCGCGGTCACCCCGAGCCCGCGGGTGTGCTCGGTATCGCACCGGAGCACACGACGCTGATCGAGAGCATCGCGGAGGTCGACACGCTCGAGCTCCCGGATGAGCGGCCGCTCGCCGTGACCTGCCAGACGACACTGAGCATGTGGGACACCCAGGCGATCATCGAGCGCCTCGTCGAACGTTTTCCAACCATCGAGGTGCACAACGAGATCTGTCGCGCAACGCAGGAACGTCAGGAGGCAGCCGTGCTCGCAGCCGACGACGTCGATTGCGTCGTCGTCGTGGGCAGCGACCGGAGCAGCAACAGCCAGCGCCTCGTGCAGGTCGTCCGCGAGAAAGGCCATCGACCCGCATACCTGGTTGACACCGCCGCCGACCTCGACCCGGAGTGGTTTCGCGGTGTTCACCGTGTCGGGGTGACGTCGGGCGCGTCAACGCCAACACAGCTGACCCGCGCCGTGATCGCCGCAGTGGAGGCACTGCCCGAGACCGCGTGAGGTGACGTTTCGGCTGCAAAGGTCACAAACCCGGCAAGCCTGTTAGTGTCCTGCCTCGATGACCTCAGGAGGCCCGCCGCTTCCCCCGCCTCCGGCACCTGGTCAGTGGGACGGATCTCCGCAGCCGCTCCCTCCGCCGCCCCCGATGTATCCGGTCGCGACCTACTATCCCGGGCCGCAGTCGGGCCCGGCCCCAGGCATCGCATACGCGGGGTTCTGGATCCGGGTCGTCGGGACGCTCATCGACGGAATCATCGTCGGCGTGCCCTTTGTGATCCTCTTCTTCGCCCTCGAGGGTTCGGCCATCTCGACGTATGCCGACTGCCTGAACAGCGCCGCCGCCACTGGCACCCTGGCGACCACGTGTGAAGGCACGTTCCTCGCCTCGGTGGGCTATTTCGAGCTCATCGGGCTGGTTGTCGAGTTCGCGTACTTCGTGATCCTGTGGTCGCAGTTCGGCGGGACGCTCGGCCAGCGGAT
>PLCK01000268.1 GCA_003134755.1 Actinomycetota bacterium
AGAATGGCCTCATCGCTGCGCAGGCGAGCGGCAACTCGGGCGTACTTCTCGAACTCAAGTGCGAGACGGACTTCGTCGCGAAGGGTGACCGGTTCCAGCAGCTCGGCGCCGCGCTGGTGAAGGCGTTCGTCGACTCGGACGCCACCGACTCGGCTGGCCTGCTCGACGTCGTGGTCGACGGTCGCAAGGTGAGCGAGCTCATCGATGAGAGCAGCGCGGCCCTCGGCGAGAAGATCGAGCTCGGCCGGGTGGCGAAGTTCACCGGTGGCGGCCATGTCGTGAGCTACCTGCACAAGACGAGTCCCGACCTGCCGCCGCAACTCGGCGTCCTGATCGAGCTCGACAGTGAGCACCCCGAGGTGGGCAAGGACGTCGCTCAGCACATCGCGGCCTTCTCGCCGTCCTACCTGCATCGTGACGAAATCCCGGCGGACGTCGTGGAGAACGAGCGCCGTATCGCCGAGGCAACCGCCCGTGAGGAGGGCAAGCCCGAAGCTGCGTTGCCCAAGATCGTCGAGGGCCGGGTGAGCGGCTTCTACAAGGACGCGGTGTTGATCGAGCAGGCGTTCGCCAAGGACAACAAGAAGTCGGTCAAGCAGGTTCTCGACGAGGCGGGCGTCCAGGCGGTCCGGTTCGTGAGGTTTCGCGTCGGGCAATCCTGAGGCAGACTGCCCAGCAGTACCGGTACGGACGTCGACCGCACCCAGGCCATCGATGGCGGGCAACCACTCCATCGATGGCGGGCAATCGCTGATGAGGGGCTCTTAGTTGACCAATCCTGACGAGGTCGAGTTCGGCGGAGTGGTTGCGCGCGGCGACGGCAGCCAGCCGTATCAGGGTTATCAACGGGTTGTCCTCAAGCTGTCCGGAGAGGCGTTCGCTGGGGACGGCACGCTCGGCGTCGACCCTGATGTCGTCGTCTCCATCGCCCGACAGATCGGCGTCGTGGTCGCCGAAGGCGTTCAGGTCGCGGTCGTCATCGGAGGCGGCAACTTCTTCAGGGGCGCCGAACTGTCGGTGCGCGGCATGGACCGTGCGCGATCCGACTACATGGGCATGCTCGGCACGGTCATGAACTGTCTGGCACTGCAGGACTTCCTCGAGAAGCAGAACGTCGAGACCAGGGTGCAGACCGCGATAGCGATGGGGCAGGTCGCCGAGCCCTACGTGCCGCGGCGGGCGATCCGGCACTTGGAGAAGGGCCGGGTCGTCATCTTCGGCGCCGGGCTCGGCGCGCCGTACTTCTCGACGGACACCACCGCCGCCCAGCGCGCCCTCGAGATCGGCGCGCAGGTCGTGCTGATGGCCAAGAGCGTCGATGGCGTCTATGACAGCGACCCGAAGAGCAACCCCGAGGCCGTGCGGTTCGACACGCTCGACTACGACGAGGTGCTCGCGCGCGGCCTGAAATTCGCCGACGCCACCGCGATCAGCCTGTGCCGCGACAACGCCCTGCCGATCGTCGTCTTCAACCTGCTCGAGGAGGGCAACATCGCGAGAGCGGTTCACGGTGAGAAGATCGGGACCATCGTGTCATCGGGCGGCCGCTGATCGTCGTCCCGATAGTCAGACCTGACAGCGGCAAGGAGTTCCTGTGATCGACGACACCCTCCTCGAGGCTGAGGAGAAGATGGACAAGGCGGTCAGCGTCGCGAAGGACAGCTTCGCGGCGATCCGTACCGGCCGAGCGCATCCCGGCATGTTCGCGAAAGTGGTCGTCGAGTACTACGGCACCGTCACGCCGCTGAACCAGCTGGCCGGATTCACCGTGGCCGACGCCCGGATGATCGTCATCAGCCCATACGACAAGGGCTCGCTGCGAGCGATCGAGAAGGCGATTCGCGACTCCGACCTCGGCGTGAATCCGACCGACGACGGCAACGTGATCCGCGTGAGCGTGCCGCAGCTCACCGAGGAGCGCCGGCGCGACTACATCAAGCTGGCCCGCGCCGAGGCTGAAGAGGCCAGGGTGTCCGTTCGCAACATCCGCCGGCACGCGAAGGAAGCCCTGGACAAGCTCGGCAAGGACGGCGAGACAGGCGAGGACGACGTCCATCGCGCCGAGAAGGAGCTCGACGAGCTCACGCACCGCTACGTTGCGCAGATCGATGACGTTCTGCGGCACAAGGAAGCGGAGCTTCTCGAGGTCTGATGTCGACCGCCGGGCGAGTGTGATGGGTGCGACGACATGACGACGGACGCCGATCCGCAGCCCGTCGTGGGCTCAGTGCCCGAGCCTGATGTCGGGACGGCGTCTCCGCCGCCGTCCAAGGCCGGCCGTGACCTGCGCGCCGCAATCGCGATCGGCGTGGGGCTCGGTGGCGTCGCAGCTGCGTCGCTGTTCATCGCGAAGGTCGCGTTCGTGGTCTTCGTGGTCGTCGTCATGATGGCCGCGGTTCGCGAACTCGGCCAAGCGATGCGCGGCCGAGCCGTCGCGATACCCGAGATACCGCTGGTGGTCGGCGCCGGCGCGGTCTTGGTCGCCGCTTACGTGGGCGGCACCGAGAAGCTCGTCGTCGCGATCCTGCTGCTGGTCGTCGCCGCGGTCGGGTGGGGAGCTGTCGCCGACGGACTGGACAAGCTCGCAGGCATCGCGGCCGGGGTGTTCGTCGCGTGTTACGTCGCGCTGCTCGGCGGTTTCGCGGTGCTCCTCGTCGTCCCGGCCGACGGTCCCCGCCGGGTGGTTGCCTTCGTCGTCGCGGTCGTCTGCAGCGACACCGGCGGATATGCGGTCGGCGTGTTCCTCGGAAAGCATCCGATGGCACCGAGCGTCAGCCCCAAAAAGTCATGGGAGGGCTTCGCCGGCTCGGCTGCGGCACGCGCGGCGGCGCGCGTGCCGATCTTGGTGACCTNNCCTCAGCGGCGGGCTGCTGTTCCCGTTGACGCTGCATGCCACCTGGTGGCAGGGCGTCGTGTTCGGGCTCGCCGTGGTGGTGACCGCGACCATCGGGGACCTCAGCGAGTCACTCATCAAGCGCGACCTCGGCATCAAGGACATGGGCAAACTGCTGCCCGGGCACGGCGGGATCCTCGACCGGTTCGACTCGTTCCTGCTGACCGCGCCGGTCGCCTGGGCGCTATTGACGCTCTGGGTCCCGTGGCCGACCTAACCAGCCCGCCGGCCGCGGCCTAGGTCGGAAGGCCGGGGGCCGGGAAGTTCGCGGTCACATCGCGTACTTCGCCTTCGACCCGCTGCACTGTCGACTCGAGAGCGTCGTCGTCGCCCTTCGCCACGGCGATCACGACCTCGTCGATCCAGGCACCGATCTGCCGCATCTCGGCGACTCCCATGCCGCGGCTGGTCACGGCGGGCGTGCCGATGCGGACGCCGGACGGGTCGAACGGCTTGCGGGTGTCGTAGGGCACTGTGTTGTAGTTCAGCACGAGTCCGGCGCGGTCGAGCGCCTTCGCGACCGGCTTTCCGGCCACGCTCTGCGACGTCAGGTCGACGAGGATCAGGTGGTTGTCCGTTCCGCCCGACACCAGGTCGAAGCCGCGTGCGGACAACTCTTCGGCAAGGGCCTTGGCATTCGTGACGATCGCTGCCGCGTAGTCGCGGAAGGCCGGTTGTTGCGCCTCGTGTAGCGCCACGGCGATCGCCGCGGTCGTGTGGTTGTGCGGGCCGCCTTGCAGTCCGGGGAACACGGCCTTGTCGATGGGCTTCGCATGTTGCTCGTCGCACATCAACATCGCACCGCGCGGGCCCCGCAACGTCTTGTGCGTCGTGGTCGAGATCACGCCTGCGTGCCCGACCGGCGACGGATGTGCGCCGCCGGCGATGAGGCCGGCGATGTGGGCGATGTCGGCCACCAGGACAGCGTCGACCTCACGGGCGACCTCGGCGAACGCAGGAAAGTCGATGGTGCGGGGGATCGCCGTCCCACCGCAGAAAATGATCTTCGGTCGTTCGCGCAGCGCGATCTCGCGGACCTCGTCCATGTCGACCCGGCCGCTCTCACGGCCGACTCCGTACTGGACGGCGTGGAACCAGGTTCCGGTCGCCGATACCGACCAGCCGTGCGTGAGGTGCCCGCCCATCGGCAACGCCATGCCCATGACGGTGTCACCGGCGTTTGCGAGCGCGAGGTAGACGGCGAGGTTCGCAGGTGAGCCCGAATACGGCTGGACGTTTGCATGATCGACACCGAATACCTGCTTGGCGCGCTCGATCGCCAGCGACTCGACCTGGTCGATGACCTGCTGGCCTTCGTAGTAACGCTTTCCCGGGTAGCCCTCGGAGTACTTGTT
>PLCK01000103.1:0-13034 GCA_003134755.1 Actinomycetota bacterium
AACTTGCGCGGGTTGCCGAACGATTCGAGATAGAGCGCGCACACCGTGGTCGCGCTGTCGTGCTCCCAGAAGCACAGCAGGTCGTTGCCCGAGACATCGGCCTTGTTCCCCGCCGAGACGAAACTCGAAATACCAACGCCGGTTCGTGCGGCATAGTCGAGTGCGGCGACGCCGACGGCACCCGACTGTGACATCAAGCCGACACCCCCGGCGGGTGGGACGGTAGGGCTGAACGTCGCGTTCAAAGCAACGTCGGTGTTGGAGAAGCCCATGCAATTCGGGCCGATGAGACGCATACCTGCATCGCGGCAGATCCGGACGAGCTCCGCCTGCTGGGCGGCGCCGGCCGCACTAGTCTCGGCAAAGCCGGCGGTGATGACGACCAGGCCCGCGGCACCTCGGGCCGCGGCCGCGGCAGCGACATCGAGTACCGCACCGGCCGGGACCGCCACCAAGACGACGTCGACCTGCCCTGGTACCGCTGCGAGTTCCGTGAACGCGCGCACGCCCGCGATGCGATGCCCCGACCGGTTAACCGCGTGCAGTGCGCCGCGGTAGCCGCCGCGAACGATGTTCGCGAGCACCTGGTGCCCGAGGCCGGCCGGGTCTGCGCCCGCGCCCACCACCACGACCGACGCTGGGGCCAGCACTCGGCGAAGCGACGTCGCGTCGGCATGGGCCTCGCGGATGTCGACGGCACGGCGGAACTCCTCGTCGAAACGCAACGGCATCACGACCCGGACGACCCCCAGACCAAGCTTGGTCTGCACGGGGAAGCCCGCATCGGCGAATACGTGCAGCATCCGCGCGTTCGCCGGCAGCGTGTCGGCCACGAACCTGACGACGCCGTGCCGCGATGCGACAACAGCGAGGTGTTCGAGCAGCAGCATCCCGACACCGCGGCCCTGAAATTCGTCGTCGACGATGAACGCGACCTCCGCCTCGCCCGGCTCGTCACCCCGCTCGTAGGTGGCAACGCCGACGACCTCGCCCCGGACCTCCGCCACCAGCGAGACGTGCTCGGCGTCCGGCGGGCGGGTGAGCCTGTCGATGTCCCGCTCCAGGAGGGTTCGGGACATCGTGAAGAACCGCAGGTACAACGTGTCAGGCGACACCCGGTCGTACATCGCGCGCAATTGCGGCGCGTCGGCGCGCCGTGCCGACCTGATGCGCACAATGCCGGCGTCCGTCAGCAGAGCATCGGCGTCGACATCTCCGGCCGGCGGGGACGCCGGGAGCGAAGGGCTCCCCGCGGGTGGCGGAGTCACAGTCCCAGCCTGCGCCCTCGCGGGAACACCCCGCAGGCGCCGGGCGACCCGCTCTGACAGGTCCTTAGTCCCGACTAAATGGCCGCTCCTGCGTTACCGTTGCAATGAGCGCGGGAGCCGGGCGCTCGTCGAGAGGAGCATCGCCGTTGTCCACCGAGCAGCCCAGGAGCATTTCGGTCTTTCTGCTCGACGACCACGAGGTGGTCCGACGCGGCGTCAAAGACCTGCTCGAGGCCGAGCCCGACATCACCGTGATCGGCGAAGGTTCGACGGCTGCCGAGGCCCTCGCCCGCGTGCCGGCGCTGCGACCTGACGTCGCCGTCCTTGATGTACGGCTGCCTGACGGCGACGGCGTGAGCGTGTGCCGCGACCTGCGGTCGAAACTGCCCACTCTCGGCTGTCTCATGCTGACGTCGTTCGCCGACGACGATGCCCTCTACGACGCGATCCTGGCAGGAGCTGCCGGTTACGTGCTGAAGCAGATCAAGGGTCACGACCTCATCCAAGCGGTCCGCACGATCGCGGCCGGCGGCTCGTTGCTCGACGCAAAGACGACGGCGCGCATCATGCAGCGGCTGCGCGACGACGCCGCTGAGCGCGAGAAGGCGGACCCCTACGCCGCGCTCACCGACCAGGAGCGCCGAATCCTCGATCTGATCGGCGAAGGTTTGACGAACAAGCAGATCGGCGACCGGATGTTCCTCGCCGAGAAGACCGTGAAGAACTACGTGTCATCCTTGCTCGCCAAGCTCGGCCTCGAGCGCCGCACGCAGGTCGCGATTCTCGCGACCGAGACGAAGCAGCACCACAGCGCCCCTTAGCCGGCGCGCGGTCCCTGCGCCTGAATTGCGGTGATCGCCACCGTGTTGATGATGTCAGTGACCGTGCAACCACGTGACAGATCGTTGACGGGACGCCGGAGCCCTTGCAGGATCGGCCCCACGGCGACCGCGTTCGCCGACCGCTGCACCGCTTTGTAGGTGGTGTTGCCGGTGTTCAGATCTGGGAAGATGAGCACGTTGGCGTGCCCGGCGACGTCGTTACCGGGCAGCTTCGAAGCTGCGACTGACGGGTCGACGGCAGCGTCGTACTGAATCGGGCCTACGACGGGAAGATCCGGTCGGCTCGACGCGATGATCGCCGCGGCGGCGCGAACCTTGTCGACGTCAGCGCCGCCGGCCGAAGTCCCGGTCGAGTACGAGACGAGCGCTACCCGGGGCGTGATTCCGAACGCGAGCGCGGTGTCCGCTGTGCAGAGGGCGATGTCGGCGAGTTGTTCGGCATTCGGATCGGGATTCACGGCGCAATCCGCGAACACCAGCACTCGCTGTGGGAGGCAGATGAAGAACGCGCTCGAGATCAGTGAATGCTCGGGAGCACACTTGATGATCTCCAACGCCGGCCGGACGGTGTCTGCTGTGGTGTGGGTCGCGCCTGACACCATGCCGTCGACGCGACCCGTCTGTACGAGCATGGTTCCGAAGTACGAGCCGTCCGCCATGAGATCCCACGCGCGGTCGAACGTGACACCCTTGCTCGCCCGCAGTTTTGCATAGGCTTCGGCAAATTCGTGCCGAAGCGGCGACGCGACCGGGTCGATAACCGTCGTGCCAGGCAGGCTCAACCCGAGCCTGTCGATGCGCTCGGCGACCGAATCGGGATCGCCCAGCAGCGTCAGCGCAACGACGTTTTGATGCACCAGTTCTTCGGCGGCCCGCAGCACCCGTTCGTCGACCGCCTCCGGCAACACGATCGAGCGACGGTCAGCGCGGGCCCGGGCGAGGATTCCCGCCGAGAACATCAATGGCGTCACGACGTCTGACTGCGCCAGTCTGATCCGCGCGGTGAGCTCCTCGGCGTCGACCGCGGTGGCGAACTCCCCCAACGCCGCCGCGATCTTCCGCGTGCTCGTCGGTCGGATCTCGCCGCGCACGCCCTCGAGAACGTGCAACGCCGCATAAGTGTCCATTTCGGTCGCGGCCACCGGCATACCGGAAGGCTCAAGGAGTGCGAGAGTTCGTTCGTCGAGAATGAGCCCGCAGGTCAGCACAATGGCCGCTGGCGTCGGAAGTGCGGCACTCATCGCCGCTGCGCCGAGGGCGACGGCGAGATCTGCGCGATCACCGGATGCCACCAGCAAAGTGCCGTTCACCAGTCTGGGCAGCATGTTCTGCAGGTATCCGGATCCGGCAAGGTAGGCCTCGACTTCGCGATGCATCAGCGGGCCGGCGCCTGCCAGCAGTGTCGCTCCCAGGGCTCTCACGACTTCGGCGACCGTCAGCGCCGACAGCACAGGAAGGTCCGATAGGCAGTAGACCGGCGCGTTGTCTGCCGACAGTGGTTCCTGCCGCAGCTCGGCAACCAGGTCCCGGTCGACTCGATTGAGCACGGTCGCCGCGACCGTGCAGCCGTGCTCGGTCAACACTTCGCGCGAGCGCGCTGCTGCGGCGGCGAGCGACTCACGGTCCGTGTCGTGTCCCGAGACGACATTGATCACGGGCGTTCCGAGGTTGACCGCGATTTCGGCGTTGAGGTCGAGTTCGGTGGCGGCCGAGGGCCCGGTGTAATCGGTCCCTATGCACAACACGAACTCGAACTTGTCGCGCAGGACCGCGAACCGCTCCGCTATCTGCGATACCAGGAGCTGGATACCACCCGCGTTCTCGATGCGAGCCGCGTCGGCGTAAGTGAAGGCGAACGTGTCCTCGTAGCTCATATCCAGTCCGTAGCGCTCGCGCAGCAACTCGATGAGCGGGTCGGGCTCGGATCCGGCGTCTATCACAGGACGGAAGACGGCAACCTTGTCGATGTTGCGAACGAGCAGCTCCATGACGCCGAGGGCCACGACCGCCTTGCCGGATCGTTCCCGCATCGACGTCAGGTACAGCGCATTCGACATCGGTCCTCCTGGGTCCTCAGGGTTACACCCTACGGGCGTGGATGAGGGCCCCCGCTTTCGCGGGGGCCCTCATATTCGGTGCGGTCGCCGTTACGGTTCGACGGGAGCCGGGCTTCGCGCACCGAGCCTCGGCAGCAGCTCCGCTGCTGGGTCCGTCCGGCGCAGGTGCCAGAAACCGAGCGCTGCGAGCAGGAGCAGGATGCCCGCGCCGACGAATGCGGCGATCGCTGCGTAGGCCGCGATCTGGCCCATCTTCCAGAACGCGTAGCCGTTCAGCAGCAGACCACGCAGCGTCTCACCCTTGAACATCGTGTTGACCTGGCCGGCCAGCGCGGTGTTGTTCGGATCGGCCTGAGCCTTGGTCGACAGCTGTGCATAGGTCTGGCCGCCACCGGCCTTCTGCAGGTGTACGGCGATGAAGTGGTCGGCGTAGGCCTCAGCCTGAGCACCGTTCGTCATCTGCTGTCCCGCGTACTTGGTGAGATACGGCTTGATGGCCGGGTCCGAGATTGCTGCCGAACCCGCAGCGGGGAAGAAGATCTGCTGCTGTGAGAGTTGAGTCTTGACCTGGTGGTCGACGAAGTTGTGGGCCCAAAGGCCGAGCACTCCTACGACGATGAGGACGGCGGCGAGCACGACGCCTCCCGTGGTCAATAGTGCATCAAATGTCCTGCGGCGCATGACGACCTCCTCTAGAAGTGCCGGAGAACCCGGCCTGTTTCCCGTCGAACCTTGCAATACGAGACTGGCGGGTCGGCTCGGATCGACGTACAGACGAAGGTCCCGTCACGGGCAAGCGATCGGCCTGTCCTGACGGGACCTCTGCGGGCTCAGTTCCAAGCCGGCACGGTCGTACGCCTGCCGGCCCAGGGCCCGGCGACTCCAGCCGTCGGCACGTCGGCAGTCTCCTGCGACAGACGCAATCGGGTGACCTGCAGCCGGTCGTACATCACCGAGGCGAACCTACGCATCAGTTCGTAGCCGAGCACCGGATCCGCCGCCATGAGCGTGCGCAGAACCGCCGCGTCGAACACGAGTACCTTCGTGCGCTTGACGGTGATCGCGGACAGCTTCCACTCGAAGGGCGCGAAGAGCCACGAGCACCCGAGCGCGGCGTCCGCCGCCAAGGTTTCAATCGAGACGGGGCCGCGGCCCGGGACCTCGATATCAAGCCGGACCAGTCCCTGTCGCAGAAGGAAGAAGCGGTCTGCGGTACCGCCTTCGCGGAAGAGCACGTGGTCAGGCGGGTAGTCCTGCGTCTGCACGTGGGCGGCGAGCCGCCGCAGCGAAGCGGTCGGTATCGCCGACAGGAACGGCTGGTCGGCAAGTGTGCGGGCGAGTGACTCAGTACTGGTCATACGACCAGGGAAGAGCCTCGGTGCGCGCGCGCGGAGTGCTTGAGGTCACCCGTTGCCGGGACTATCGGCCCGACAACCAGGTCCCGAGATGTCCGAGGCTCCACGTACCGAGCAGTCCTCCGGCCACCACGCTGGTGGCGAGCGCGAAACGACGTAGGGCGCCACCCCGCACCCGCACTGGGCGTCTCGCCGACCAGTCACGTGGAGCCACCCGGACGGTTTCGAACAGGTGGCCGATGACATGAACAGTCATGGCTGCAAACCAGAGGATGAAGCTCGCCTTGTGGATCGTGAGTGACCGTTGTTGCCACGGACCGTGGACGAACAGCAAGGCGACGCCACTCGCGAGGAGCACGGCGGTCGACACGATGACGAGGGGCCCGAGCAGGCGCAGGAAGGCCGCTGGCGGGCCCTTCTGGCGGTACGCCGGAGCGCCCGTGTAGTAGCGAACGAATCGGTATCCGGTGCTCGCGACCTTGAGAGCGACGGGAGGTATCAGCGCGAAGCCTATGAACACGTGCGGTCGCAACAGTGAATTGACGGCGGGGATCGTTGCGCCTTCAGCGGCTAACAGTACAAGCAACAAGACGGCGGCCGAGCTGGTCAGCCGAGCGTTCGCCTCAACCCCGGCGGGCTCAGGCACCCTACGCGTTCTCAGCCTGGAGCGAGAGAGCAAGTCGCGGGCACGCCGCGACCGCCCGACGCGCGTGCACTAGTACGCCGGGCGGCACGGCGGCGTCGGAGATGAGCGGGAACCCCCACTCGTCTCGTTCGATGAGCTCCGGCACCAGTTCGGCGCACAGGCCGCGCCCGTCGCACGCCGTCCAGTCAATGCGTAGTCGCGTCATCGCACCATCCTCACCGGAAGCACTCGGTCATCGGACGTGCGAGTACAACGTCGGTCGAGATGCATAGCGACTTCGTCGGCGAACACCCGCAATCCGGTCCTGAGGAATCGCACGCTGCCGTCAGGGTGGTGGCACGCGCCGCGGCCGACGACCAGACCGCTGAGCCGCTGCAACTCAGTGAACACCGCTGCGTCGGTCCCGTCGAAGGCGAGCGACCTGACCTGTTCGGCGATCCGTGGCAGCCCGTTCAGGCATGGACCACACTGCCCCGCGGACTCCTGCGCGAGATAGGTCATGACCCGGCTCAGCTCCGCCAGTCCGCACACACCCTCGGCCAGTGCGACGACGACACCGGCGCCGGGAGACGCGCCGTAGGCGGCGAGATCAGACCTCGACATGGCTGCCGATGCCGCCTCTTCAGCGGTCAGCCAGCTGCCGTGGTAGCCACCGAGCAGAACTGCCTGCAAGCGGCTCGTCGGTCCGCCGGCGAGCTCGAGCACCTCGGTCAGCGGCGTGCCGTGCGGTGCCTCGACGACGCCCGGATGCCGAACCGCCCCGCCGACTGTGAACAACATCGACCCTGGGAAGTCGGCCGTACCTGCTGAGCGAAACCACGCCGGGCCGCGGCGAGCGACGAGGGCGAGCAGGGCCAGGGTTTCGACATTGCTCACGAGGGTGGGCCGGCCGCGAAGTCCGCGCTCGACAACCCGCGGCGGCTTCGAGGAAGGGATGGCCAGCCCCCCCGCGATGCTGTTGATCGCGGCGGATTCCTCACCGGAGATGAACCTGTCGGGAGCGGCGGCGCGTTCGACTCGAACTGCGTCGATGCCAGCTGCGCGCCGTTCGGCGATCAGGTGGTCGAGGCCACGGTGCCGCTCGCTGGCGTAGAGATAGGCATCTCCCGCCCGGACCGCGCGTGCGACCAGCTGCAAACCGTCGAGGACGAGGTGCGGCCGATGGGTTAGCAGCCAGCGGTCCTTCGCGCTTGCGGGCTCACCCTCGGCCCCATTGGCGACCACGACCGCCCTACCCCCCGAATTGATCACCGCCTCGAGCTTGCGCCACAACGGAAAGCCTGCTCCGCCGTGCCCGGTGAGCCCGGCGTCGCGTGCAAGTCTGACGACGTCGTGCGGGCCGAGCGACGGCAGCTGACCGTGCTGCGCCAGATGGCCGCGCAGATCGAGCACGGCGGCCGGCTGCGGGCCGATCAGGCCACCGGCCGCTTCGTTGCCGGTGTAATTGCCCGTGTAATTGCCGGTCATGGTCTGCGTCATCGCCGTCATCGCCCGCCCCTTGTCATTTCGAGCGCCCGGGGCGCAGGCAACTTGGTGCCTGCGACACGATCGCGGTCATCGAGGAAATCGGGCGATACCCGCCAGCCGAGGATTCCGATGACCGCGACGGCGCAGGCAACCATGAACCACACCATCCACATGCGGCGGGCGTCTGTGCCGGAGCCGATCGAGTGCAGCATCGCGAACGGCCACAGTGCGTAGGCGGCCCAATGGATCGTGCGCCAGACCCGGCGTCCGATGCGCTGGCGAAGCAGGCTCGTCACTGTCAGAGCGATCATCAGATCGAGCGACAGCGCGCCGAGGCCGATCCACAGCGGCTTGAAGTGACTGCCGAACGGGATCACAGCATCGAGCCATCGCAACTGCGACTGCGGATCGAGCGTCAGCGTGACGATGTGGACGACGAGGAATGTCACGGCAAGCAGGCTTGCGGACCGGTGCACAGCACTGACCGCGAACCGGGGTAGCCCGGGCAACGTTCGACCCGAGCGGGTGACGATGCCGAGCCCGACGACAAGCGTCAAGAGCGCCAGGCTCACGACGCCACTGCCGCGACCGAGGTACCACAGCGCCGCGTCGACCGACCTGCTGGTCATGCCGCCACCTCCTGAGGCCAGCCACCGACGGTCCGGACGGCACCGTCGGCGCTGACGAGCCGGGCCACGACACCCCGATCCTCGAGCCAGCGCGTCGCCCGGTTGCCCTGCACGACCGCGGCCGTGCTCGCGGCGTTGGCGTCGACGCAGGTACCCGCGGCCACGGTGACGGTGCGCCAGACAGGTTCGACTGGCCGACGAGTGGCGGGATCAAGGATGTGATGCAGGTTCGACCCGTCGCGGTGCCAGGTCCTGGTGACCGTACTCGACGTCGCAATCGCCGTACCCGCGTGAAGTGCGACCGTGCAAGCCGGGCCGGAGTCGGCGTCGGGCCGGTCCTGAACGTGGACCATCCACCCGCCGTCGGGCCCGGTCCCCGCGGTCGCGATGTCGCCGCCCAGGCTCACGAGCACGCCGCACCCGAGCTCTGCCGCGACGCGAGCAGCGCTTCGATCGGCACACCAGGCCTTCGCAATGGCGCCGAGGTCGATCACCATTCCAGCGGGAGTCCGCACCCGGTGGGCGTCCCGAACGAGTTCGACGTCGCGCCACGTCGGGCGTCTGACGAGGGAGTAGCCGACCGGGCCAGCGGTCGCGCCACCCGCGCGCGAGATCTCGACGAAGTCGCGGTCGTACCCGAGGGCATGCAGGTCACTGCCCATCGTCGGATCGACATCGCCGTCCGTCGAGTCGGCTACCTCGAGGGCGCAGGCCAACACTTCAGCCAGGACGTCGCTTACCTGCACCCACGACCCGGCCGCCGCGCTAAGCACGGCGATCTCGGAGTCGGCCCGGAAGCGGCTGCAGGAGAGATCGAGGGCAGCCAGTTCGTCGACGACGATGCTTCGGGCAGCGTCGAGAGCTGCCGGTGACGTAACGACCACCCGCGCGGTTGTACCGATCGCGGACCATTGTGCCGCCGAGGCGTTCATGATCCGCTCGTCACCGCGTGGGTCGCTGCCTTGGGCGGCGCGGCCTGGACCACGGTCTGCTGGGTAGGCGCGCCATGCGTCCCCTCGCGGGACTCGGAGCCTGATTCTTCACTCGACTCCGAATGCGCTGAAGAGCTTGACGCGGCGGGTGTCGGATTGGAGATAGTGCCACCCGACGAGCTGCCGGCCGCCTGCCGCACAGGGTTGGCAACCGCCAGGGTCACCAGAGCGACACCGGTTACACCGGCCGCCGCGAGCCCGATCGAGACCGCGCTCGCCCGCCATAGTCCGGTTGATCGGCTTGCCATGACGTACTCCTCTTCGTCTGCCGGCCTGACCGGGGTTCTGCGTGGCCGGGATATCTGTACAGACTCTCCACCGCCGAACTGACCGCTTGCTCAATGCGGCCTGAACAAAGGTTGAGAATCGACTGGTCACGTGCCCCGTACTGAAACCAGCATGAGCGCGGCACCTTACGTTCGCGTGAATCCACGGTCTTCACCTGTCCGTAAGGTTGAAGCGGAGAGGATGGGCCGTGCGGGTGCTGGTAGCAGAAGACGACGACGCGCTGCGCGATGTCCTAGCCCGCGGCCTGCAGGAGAGCGGCTATGTCGTCGATGCCGTTGCCGACGGCGAGGCTGCGATGGCGTTCGTCACGACGTACGAGTACGACGTCGTGGTACTCGACTGGCGGATGCCGCGCATGAGTGGCTACGACGCGTTGGCGGCGATCAGGGCCAAGCGGATCGCAGTCCCCGTGTTGATGCTCACAGCACTCGACAGGGCGAGTGATCGCATCGCGGGACTCGATCGCGGCGCGGACGACTACCTGGTCAAGCCGTTCGACTTCGGCGAACTGCTTGCTCGGTTGCGGGCCTTGCAGCGGCGGCCGAGCGACTCTCTCGAACCGGTCCTGCGTTGCGGAGACCTCAGCTTCGACCCGGCTTCGCGACAGGCGCACATCGGTGACCGCGCTCTCGCGGCCACCACTACCGAGGTCGCGATCCTCGAACTGCTCTTGCGGAGGGCTCCCGCCGTCGCGACTCGACGGGCGATTGCGCTCAACGTATGGCCGACCGAATCCGACGCCATCGGTTCCAACACCATCGACGTCCATCTCGCTCGCCTGCGCGGCAAGATCGCCGGGTCGCACGCGCGCATCGAGACGGTGCGCGGCGTCGGATACCGGCTCGTGGCGTCATGAGGGCCACCGCGCGACGAGCCCCGATTTCGCTCGGTCCTGCACTTCGGGTCGCGATGGTCGCAACGGTGGCCGTCGCCGCGCTGTATACAGTCATCGTCGCGGTGCTGCTGACAATCGTGTCGCAGAAGCTGATCCGTGACACCGACGCGCGCGTGCGGGGACAACTCGCCGAGCATCATCAGGCGGCCGCCGAGGGCAACGCGACATCGACGAAGTTGGGTGCTCACGACGCCGACGACGCGCCGGTCTACATGTGGCGGGTGGCACGCGACGGCTCAGTGACCGCGCTCACTGCCGGTGCCCCACAACTTCCGGTAGCCATGCTGACCGCCCGCGCGTTTCCACGGACCGACTCGCTCGCCGGTAGCACGTTCCGGTTCGGCGAAATCACCGGCGCCGACGGAACGCGCCTGTTAGCTGCCGAGAGCCTCGCGCAGGAACGACATGTGCGCAGCGTGTTGCTGGCCGGGACGCTCATCGTGTCGCCGATTCTCCTCGCAGGAGTCTTCGCAAGTGCGTTCGGCATCGGCTGGCAGGCATCGAAGCCGGTCGAGCTCGCGCGGCGCAAGCAGTTGGAGTTCACCGCTGACGCATCCCACGAGCTGCGCACCCCTTTGACGGTCATCCAGGCCGAGGTCGGCCTGGCGTTGGCTGCCGATCGCACGGTCGAGGGCTATCGCGAAGCCCTGAAGCGCATCTCCGATGAGAGCCTGCGGCTGCGCAAGATCGTCGAGGACCTGCTGTGGCTGGCGCGATTCGAATCCGAGCCCCCGCCCCCGCAGACCGAGTTGGTCGATGTCATGAGCGTCGCGCGGCAGTGTGCCGAGCGGTTCGAGCCGATCATCCAGTCACGCGGGGTACGTCTCGAGATCGACACCTCCGGAGTCGATCCGACGTATATCGCAGCCGCACCTGAATGGCTCGACAGGCTGGTCGGCGTTCTGCTCGACAACGCGATCCGCTACTCGGGCCCGCACGGACAGGTCAGCATCCGCGTCGGGTCGACCTCGGGTCAGGTCGCGCTGACGGTGTCCGACAACGGACCGGGAATCGCGGCGGCGGACCACGCGAAGCTGTTCGACCGTTTCCACCGCATCGACGGGACAACAGGTGAGGGCGCCGGTCTCGGCCTCGCGATTGCCGACGCGGTTGTGCGCTCGACCAACGGTCGCTGGACCGTGGGCACATCACCGTCCGGCGGCGCGAGCATGACCGTCAGCTGGCCACGCCGGCGTGCACATCAAACGGAGGGAATCCGCGTATGAGTGCGCGTACGAAATCGAAGCCCGCTGGTCGGGTCGTTCCGAACACGCCCCCCGCAGGGTGGCGCTGGCTAATGCCTGCGACGTCCGCCCATGAGCGTTCCTCTTGGGCGCTGCTGCCGTTGCGTGCATTCCTCGGGTTCACGTTCTGCTTCGCCGGTCTCCAGAAGCTCGCGAATCCCGGGTTCTTCGACGCCGCCAATCCGGCGTCCATCCAGGCCCAGATGGCCGGTGCCGAGCGTCGCAGCCCGATCCACGCACTTCTCACGCCACTGTCGCATCACGCGGTCGCGATCGGCGTGATCATGGCGCTCGGCGAGCTGGCTGTCGGCGTTGGCGCTCTCTTCGGATTTCTGACCAGGATTGCCGCTCTCGGCGGTGTCGTGATCTCAATCAATCTCTTCCTTGCGGTGAGTTTCCACACCACCCCGTACTACACGGGTTCCGACATCGCGTTCGCGTTCGCCTGGGTGCCGCTGCTCATCGCCGGCGGCGGCCTGTTCTCACTCGATGCGCTCGTCGCGAACCTGGCAGCCGCCCGTCGGGTTCGTACCCCCGGACGCGTGCCCGCCATCGACGCCGATCGCCNNATGAAGACCGTGAGCGCGGTCCCCGCGGCGAGGCCCACCGCGAGCGACGTGTGGTCGCCGTCCTTGCCCTTGGCGTCGGCAGCATCGCCCTGCTCGGAGCTGGTGCAGCGGCCGGGTTCGGTCGCGTCCTGCACACGTCGAAGCAGCGACGCGCTACGACGCCTCCGCTCACGACGAACCCGCCGGCCGATACACCCTCGGCTAGCGCGACAACCTCGGGTGCGGCCCCGACCTCGACATCAAAGGCGGGCGTGCCGTCGGGAACGAAGATTGGCGCCGCCAGCGTCGTCCCGGTGAAAGGCGCCGCGTCGTTCCAGGACCCCGCCACCGGCGATCCGGCGATCGTGGTGCAGCCCGTGGCCGGCACCTTCCTCGCGTTCGATGCGATCTGCCCACATGCCGGTTGCTCGGTCGAGTACGACAGTGGGAGCGCTGTCTTCGTCTGCCCGTGCCACGGTTCGCAGTTCGACGGCCGATCCGGCGCCGTAACGGTCGGCCCGGCGAACAGCGGACTTGCCAAGATCCGGGTTGCGAAGGGATCAGACGGGCAGCTGTACGTCGACTGACGCGAGGGCCCAAAGGCTCAACACTCCAGGCCTTGGACCCGGGCGTCGCGGATGCGAGGCTTGCCATGCTGGCTGTGGCCGGCTCACGACGAGCGCCTCGCTGAAGGAGTCTCCCCGGATGTCCATGTTGAGCACGACGCCGCCCGGCACCACCCCACTCAGCGCCGGCGAGACGGCGACCATCGATGCGTACTGGCGGGCCGCCAACTACCTGTC
>PLCK01000103.1:13041-13196 GCA_003134755.1 Actinomycetota bacterium
TTCATCTATGCGCACATGAACCGCGTGATCAAGCGCGACGATCTCGACGCCATCTACATCACCGGCCCTGGGCACGGCGGCCCTGGCCTGGTCGCCAACAGCTATCTCGAGGGCACCTACACGGAGACGTACCCGCACATCACCCAGGACGCCGA
>PLCK01000103.1:13285-21636 GCA_003134755.1 Actinomycetota bacterium
ACGGCTACAAGATCGCGAATCCGGCCGTGCTCGCGCGCATCCCGCGTCCCGAGCTCATCAAGCTTTTCGAGGGATATGGCTACCGGCCGATCGTGGTCGAGGGCGACGACCCCGCCACGATGCATCAACTGATGGCAGCCGCACTCGACGACGCGGTCAGCGACATCAAGCGCATCCAGCGACAAGCGCGCGACGGGGGCGTCACGACACGTCCGGTGTGGCCGATGCTCATCCTCATCACACCCAAGGGCTGGACCGGCCCGAAAGAGGTCGACGGGCTGCCGACCGAGG
Source organism: Actinomycetota bacterium (assembly GCA_003134755.1). GTDB lineage: Bacteria > Actinomycetota > Actinomycetes > Acidothermales > Acidothermaceae > PALSA-607. The sequence goes on from PLCK01000103.1 coordinate 13,577, forward strand.
GCAGCTTCCGGTCGCATCAGGTGCCGCTGTCCGGCCTGGCGGCAAACCCCGAACATCTCCGTGCTCTGGAGGAGTGGCTGCGTAGCTACCGCGCCCACGAACTCTTCGACGACAGCGGCCGGCTGCGACCAGAACTGCTGGCGCTGCCGCCGCGCGGCACCCGACGCATGAGCGCGAACCCGCACGCAAACGGTGGTCTGCTGCTGCGCGATCTCCAACTGCCCGACTTCCGGCAGTACGCCGTGCCCGTCGACAAGCCCGCCACGACACTGACCGAGGCCACCAGGGTGCTCGGCTCGATGTTGCGCGACACGCTGCGCCTGAACACGGAGGCTCGCAACTTCCGGGTCTTCGGCCCGGACGAGACGGCGTCGAACCGGCTGGGCGGCGTCTTCGAGGTCGACAACCGCGATCTCAACGCCGAGATCCTGCCGACCGACGACCACGTTGCTGTCGATGGCCGGGTGATGGAGGTCTTGTCCGAGCACATGTGCCAGGGCTGGCNNCACGCCAAGTGGCTCAAGACGACGCGCGACATTCCCTGGCGGCGTCCGATCGCAAGCCTGAACTACCTACTGTCGAGTCACGTCTGGCGGCAGGACCACAATGGCTTCTCCCATCAGGATCCGGGCTTCATCGACCACGTCATCAACAAGAAGGCCGAGATCATCAGGGTGTACCTGCCACCCGACGCCAACACGTTGCTGTCGGTCGCCGACCACTGCCTGCGCAGCCGCAACTACGTCAACGTCATCGTCGCGGGCAAGCAGCCCGCACTGAACTTCCTGTCGATGGACGAAGCGATCGCGCACTGCTCGCGTGGTCTCGGCATCTGGAGCTGGGCGAGCAACGACTGCGACGACTTCGGCACCGGAGAGCCCGACCTGGTCATGGCGTGCGCAGGCGACGTCCCCACTCTCGAGGCGTTGGCCGCAACCGCGATGGTCCGCGAGTTCTTTCCCGACCTCAAGGTTCGCTTCGTCAACGTGGTCGACCTGATGCGGCTGCAGCCGCAGAGCGAGCACCCGCACGGCTTGCCCGACCGCGAATTCGACCAGATCTTCACTACCGACAAGCCCGTCGTGTTCGCCTACCACGGGTACCCGTGGCTGATCCACCGGCTCACCTACCGGCGCACGAACCATCGCAACATCCACGTGCGTGGTTACAAGGAAGAGGGCACGACGACGACCCCCTTCGACATGGTCGTACGCAACGACATGGATCGCTTCCATCTGGTCCAGGACGTGATCGACCGCGTCCCGTCCCTCGGCACGCGATGCGCCGTCCTGCGCCAGCAAATGTCCGACCGGCTGGTCGATCACTCCGAATACATCCACACCCACGGAGACGATCTGCCCGAGGTGCGCGACTGGAGGTGGGGAGGCCGCCCCGCTCGCTGAGCCATCGCTTTACGAATCTTCACGCGCCGCGGGCGCGCGTGTCGTCCCGCGGTGAGCATCGTATCTGAGCAACGGAGGCCACGATGCTCGGGTTCATCATCGGTACTGTCAGTCTCATCGCGTTGATCAAGGTGCTGCGGCGTGGGCGCCACTGGCACGGGTACGGGAATGGCCGTGGTTACGGTCATGGCCCCGGAGTCGGTCCGCGGCGCTGGTTTCTGAGGTCGCTCTTCGAGCGTCTGGAGACGACGCCGGGACAGGAGAAAGCCATCGTCGCAGCGATGGACGAGCTTCGCGAAAACCGCAAGGTGGTGCGAGGCGAGCTCGAGCAGAGCCGCGGGGATCTCGCGCGGGCCGTCGCGGGCGGTCTGATCGAGGACGGTACCCTCGAGGAGACGTTCGCACGGCAGGATCGGCTCCTCGCTCAGCTTCGCGTCTCGTTCGTAGAGGCGCTCAAGAAGGTCACCGAGGCCCTCGACGAGCGGCAGCGCAAGCAGGTGGCTGGCGTGCTCGAAGGCGGCGGGTCCGGCTGGCGAGGTGGCTTCCGTGGGCCCTACCGCGGCGGCATGTGGGCTTGAAGGGAGACCGTCCAATGAAACGCAAGATCGTCATCGCACTGCTCTCGCTCGGCGTCGTGGTCGGGTACGGCTCGGGGATCGCCCGGGCGATCCACCACCACGGCGCCGCCTGCGCGGGCTGGCACCAGCAGTGAGTGTGAGATAGCCGCCCGGGGGTCATCCCCGTGCGGCTGTCGGCTTTCCGCCGTCAGCGTCCGCGATTCTTCCAGAGCTGGAAGACGCCGAATGCGGCGAGGAGGGCGCCCGCGCCGACCAGATACATCGGGTTGCTCGTACCNNCCGAACTGGCCGCTGGCACCCGCGGCGATCGCGATGAGGCCGAATCCCAGATTCCACACGCCCGCCTTCATGCGTTACAGGTTACCCCATGTGCCGCGCGGCAACCCTGTTCGTCGCGGCTCTCGTCTCGGGATGCGCGCCGGCAAGCCCGACGGTCCACTGGACCTGCGATTTCGACGCCAGCGAGTCCCGTCCCTTGTCGGATCCGGCCGCCGATGCCGGCCCGGACGGGGACCTGCCCGCCAGCGTATGCCAGAACACGTGCGGGCCCCCGGCGACGCGCTGCACAATCACGCTGCTCGAAGGGGGGCTGCGGGGTGCCATCTGCCCGGTGTGTACGTTCTAGTGGGAGCGATCGCAGGGGCGGCAGTTGCCTGGGGCTTCCCCTCGGCGCAGACCAGTGCTGTGCTGCCTCGCGCAATGGGGATGCAGGACCCGATCGACCTGGACGATCTGAACCAGGACTGGGAGCCGACTTCCGAGGTTCGCCCGGTCGGTTCGAGCGCGCGCCGGCTCGTGATCGACACCGGCCTGCGCGGCGAGGCAGCCGAGTCGGCCTGGGTCACGGTGACCGACGAGAGCGGCGCCGTCTTTTACGAGGGAGTCCCGAGCGCCGACGGTTGCGTCGACGTGTCCTTCGAGGGCGCGCCCCAGGTGTCGCGTGCGTGCATCCAGCTCGAGACGCCTCGCTCCCATCGCAGTGCCGAGGTCACGCTGACCGCCGGGTGGACAGCGCACGCCTTCAAGGCGTGACCGCACGCTATCGCTGTCGGCGACGGGCCCGCCCGGAGTCGTCGTCGAAGAACATTCGAGGCGCCTCGCTCGCCAGCCCCATCTCGCGCACGAGCGCGCCGAGGCCGCGCTGCAGCCCCTGCACCTCCGGCGACGAGAGGCGCCGCAGCGCCGCGACCAGCCGCATCTGCGTGGGCTCCGGGCATCGGGCCAGAAGTCGCCGTCCGGCGGCTGTCAATGCGAGCTCGACGCGGCGCGCGTCGACGTTCGAGGCCTTGCGGCTCACGAGCTTGCGGTCCACCAGTCGCTTGACCACGACGGACACGGAGCTCTGGTCGGTGAGGGTCCGGTCCGCCAGGTCGTTCAGGGAGGACGCGCTCGCGTCGGCCAGGGCCTGCAGGACGAACAGCTGCGCGCCGCTGATCCCGGCGGCGCGCTCCGCGTCTCGCGCGCTCAGACGAAGATCGCGCACCACGCGCCGAAGGGCGTCCACCACGCTGCGGATGGCCTCGCGGGAACCTGCGCCTGGCGTCACGCCAGCGGTCGTAGCCCAACGGCTCGGCGGCGTCATCCGCCGATGCCGCGTGCGAACCGGTCGCGAATGGGCCACAATCGCCCGAGAGGTGGGACAAATCCGTGGGGCGGCAGGCAGAACGCGCGGCTAGCGAGCTCGATCACTTTCGCACCATGTTGCAGACCTACATGGACCGAAAGGGTCTGCGCTCGACCGATCAGCGAAGGCTCATCGTCGAGACGTTCTTCCGCGCGAGCAACCACGTGAGCATCGAGGAGCTTCTGGCGCAGGTGCGCGAGAAGGACCGGCGAGTCGGCTATGCCACGGTCTACCGGACTCTGAAGCTGCTGGCCGACTGCGGGGTCGCCAACGAGCGCCGCTTCGGCGACGGCCTCACGCGCTACGAGCTGGCTGACGACACGACCCATCACGACCACCTCATCTGTGTCGAGTGCGGCGACATCGTCGAGTTCGAGGAGCCTCGCATCGAGGAGCTTCAGGACAAGGTGGCGCGGCGGTATGGCTTCGAGGTGAGGTCGCACAAGCACGAGCTCTACGGTTCGTGCCCGCGCTGCCTGGGCAAACGGCGCAACGGGGGCGGGAACTAACCGACGTGGCGCCCTAGCCCGGCGGCGTCGGCGCTGCGGCTCGAGCACGCACCCAGAGCTGCAGCTGACCGCGTGTCGTCACGAGCTTGTAGACGCCGCGAACCCCCGGACGGAACGCCGGATCGCAGCCCGGATCGAGCACCACGAACTCAGCGTCGCCGATCACGCCGTCGCAGAGCGGATCGCCGGGCGCGCACCCCGGGGAGGTGCCAGGCGCAGCAGCGGGCGACGGGGTTTTCGCCTCGGGAGGTCGCGTGAGATCAGCGAGCCGGTAGAAGCCGTCGCGATAGTCGCCTGCGGCACCGCACGCGCGGATGACGACGCCGTCAGGAAACGGTCCGGCCGGTATGGACGGCGGCATCTCCCCGATCGTGAGGTCTCCGTACGTCGTCGGAGCGACCGTGTAGAGGGTCGCAAACTGGAAGAATGCTAGATCGCCAGCGAGGCTGTCTCGCTCGCGTCCGTACTCGGGCTCGTTTCTCTGCAACCAAGCCAGATGCGTCACGAAATACTCGCGGAGCCGCTGCGCAATCGCGCCGGGATTTCCCAGGCGGCTATAACTGAGGCCGCCTTGCCACCCGATCCAGTCCGACACGCTGGCTGCCTGCAGCCCGAGGTGCTCGTGAGATTGGTGCACGAGCACCTTCGAGTGCGGCGGAAGGTGCTCACCGGCGTCGGACCAGGGCGGGAACGTCGCGAACCGTCGATCCTCTCCCCGGAAGTGCGCCGAGAGCAGATCGGCCGCGACCTTGAGCGGCTGCGTCCCGATCATGGCGTGTGTCGGGAAGAAGTAGACGTCGCCGCCCCATATGACCTGAGCGGCGAGCAGGGGGATCAGGGCAACGCGCGCCATCCACCCCATTCGCCAGATCAGGACGATGGTGGCCGCAACCGCTCCCGCCATCCATGGCACCAGGGCCTGCAGGTACCGGTCCTGGTGAGACATCCAGTACCAGACCGCGACGCCGACGTTGGCGCACAGGAACAGCACCGCCGTGCGGCCGCCCCTGCGTACGAATGGCAGTGCGACCACCAGCACCGTGAAGAGGAACCCGAAGACCGGCACGTCACGGTGAAAGGGCCACCAGTCGTGCGGCTCGACGGAAAACTCGAGCACGCCGCTGCTCAGGGTCTCCCGGAGCTTCTCCAGCACGGTGCCGTGGGGCTCCCAGAGCTGCGCCTTGAAGACGACCTCGACGCGATGATCCGAGTCGACGGTCCAGGGGTGGTCGTGAAGATGCGCGTGCAGCATCGGGTAGACGGGATCGCCGTAGAAGACCCAGTTTTTGAGCCAGTGCGGCGCGGTCAGGACCGTCGCGGCGATCACCAGCGCCGCCGCCCCCGGCCAGGGGCTGCGTAGGCCCACCCGCCTGCGCACTGTGAGCCATCCGAGGCGAACGAGCAGAACGAGCACCGGCCCGGCGATGAGCGCGGCCGTCTGGTACTTGGTCAGCGCGGCCCCCGCGAGCATGGCCCCGACGAGCGCGCACCGGCGTAGCTCGAGCTCGGGCAGAGCACGCCGCATCGTGACGTAGATCGGAACGGCCCAGAGGGCGGCCACGTGATCCGCGGCGCAGCTCAGGCTCGAGTCGTAGAGGAAGATGCCCGGGAACAGGAACAGGGCAACCCAGGCGACGTGAGCGCGAGCTCCCGGAACGACCGATCGCACCAGCACGGGGATCCCCGCGAGGGTGAACAGGAACACCACCAGCTCGATGTGCGCGCAGAGCTCGACGCGACCGAAGAGCGACAGACCCGGGAGCTGGAAGGGCCACGTGTAGAGCAGGCTCGCCAGGTGGGGCAGCGCTGCCTGGAACCACCCCTCCGGAGTCGCACGGATGGCGCCCTCCGCGGCGTAGTGCTCCGCCAGGGGCAGGTGGTACCAGCGAGAGTCGTACGCCACGTTCGCGGGTGTCAGGATGTTGAGGTAGAGCATCGCGACGGCGAGGATCCCGGCCGCGATGATGGGCAGGGCCCACGCGGGTGCGGCGCCGCGTCGCTCGCGCCGGGCGCGGCGAAGGTGGCGTGAGAGCCGGCGCGCGGTGCGCAGCAGCGGCGAGGCGCCGGACAGGAGCATCGCGAACGGCAGGAGGATCGAGAAGGTCGCGCCGAGGAGTCCCAGCAGGCCGCCGGTGAACATGAGCAGGAAGAACACGAGGACGCCGACCGCGAAGGCCAGCGTCACCTGCTCGAGGGCCGGCAGCGTGCTGCGCTGCATGAGCTTCAGCACCCGATGCCCCGCGCTCAAGCACGACGCCGCCCAGACCGAGCTCAGCGAGATGTAGCCGGCGTAGTGCCAGAACAGCCAGTCGCCCACCGGATAGTGCCTGTGCACGATCAGGAGCAGCTTCACCGTGACGACAGCAAGCACGAGAGGGAGCGCGACGGCGCGCACTACCAGCCCGCGCGGGCCGCTCCAGACACCGTGAAGCCGGTCGAGGGGGCTCATCGCACCGCGTCCCCCGCTGTCGCAGCCAGCGTCCTCGCGTCCGTCACGATCCAGGCCGCGGTCACGTCGCGCTCCGTCTCGGGAAGCTCCGACAGGAGCTGGAAGTCGAATGCCACCACGACACTGATCGCCGACGGGACGAACCGGGGCAGCGTCCGATCGTAGTAGCCCGCGCCGTATCCGATCCGGTGTCCCCTCGGGTCCACGGCCAGCGCCGGCACGACGACGACATCGAGGTCGCCGGCGGCCGCCTCCGGCTCCGTCATCGCCGGCTCGCGGAAGCCGAACCCCTGCTCCAGCATCGCGTCGGGGCGCTTGACGAAGCGGAAGGTCATGACCCCGGTCTCCGGATCCACCGCGGGGTACGCCACGCGTACGCCGCGCTCGCGGAGCCGGGCGTCGAGGGCGCGCAGATCGACCTCGTGCCGCTCTTCGATAGGCCAGAAGAGTGCGACGGTGCGCGCCCTGCCGAGCGGCTCGAGCTCGAGCAGGCGACCGACGATACGGGCCGAACGCTCCGCGCAGGCCGACGCAGGGAGCGTCTTGCGCAGCCCTCTCATGCGCTTGCGCAGCTCGGCCTTCACGCGGACGCGCAGGCCCGCGTCGGCACCCGCAGGCGAGCCGCGTTCGTCGGGCGTCATCTGCCCGAGGCTAGCAGGGCAGTGATCGAATCGACGATCTGCTTGGGCACGAAGAACGTCGCGTCGAGGCCGGCTACTCGCGCGAAGTATCCGTCCGCCTCGTCGACGCGCGTGGCCGCTCCGATGCTCACCCGCGTGTCGGTCGCGGCCCCACCGTCGGGTCGCGCGGTCGCCAGGATTTCCAGCGAGGGTCGGTCCATCCCTTCTGCCCGCGCCGGGGGGCCCGTGTGCAGCGCGACATGAGCAACCAGGGCAGCGACCGCCTGCACGAGCCTGTCGTCATCGCTCGCATCGGGCGACACGATCCGACGTTCGCCCCCGTGAACCAGTGCGACGTTCGCGAGCGCAGCCGGATCGAGCCGGAAGCGGCGGCGCTCGATCGCGGGATGCGAGACCAGCTCGCGAAGCACGCCGGGCACGACGAAGATCGCGGGATCCCCGAGGGTATGCGCGAAGAAGCCGCCCGCGGTCGCCGCGCCGAAGACGATGCCATCGCGCCTCGCCTGGCCGCCGTCGCTACCCGCGAGGCCCAGCATCACCTGGCACGCGCCACCACCGCCGAAGCCGAACGAGCCGTCATCGGCCTCGGCAATCCACGCGTAGGCCTTCGCGTGAGCCATCGCCCCGGTGAGGTCGACCACGGCCACCGGGTCGGAGGCGAACCCTGCGGGCGACTGCATCGCCCACGTCCCATCCCGCAGCTCGAGCCGCTCGGGCGAGGGGCCGCAGGTGTCGTCGATCGCCACCACCGCGCCGATCTCGAGCGCAGGTCGCCAGACCGCGGACGCACGGAGCGCCACGGGCAGCGGCTGGAAGCGCCGCGAAGCGTCCGCCGACAGGCGCAGCGTTGCACCGT
>PLCK01000143.1 GCA_003134755.1 Actinomycetota bacterium
ACTGCAAGAGCGGCATCCGGTCGGCCGAGGCGCTGGCCATCGTGAAGGGCGCCGGGCTCGCCGACGCCGTCCACCTCGGTAGCGGCGTCGTCGGCTGGGTCAACCAGATCGACCCCAGCCAGCCTTCGTACTGAGTTCCACCCTGTTCGGGCGACGGCGGCGGGCGGCGGCGCCCGGTGGCCCGAGCGCAGGGTCAGTTTCTGGAAATTGGTCCAGGGTCGCCCGGTTTGCGTCGAAGATGTCCGCGTGAAGAAGCTCTCCCGGCCGCCAGCAGTCGACGTCGACGTAGTCGACGGCGAGCTGGTCGTGCNNCGGCATGGTGGTGGCCTGCCGGCGGATATTGCGCATCCCGGCCGAGCACGTGCGCGGCGTCGCCGTCCAGCATCGCGATCGGCTGCCCGGGCTCGGCTTCCAGTTTCCGGGGGTAGCGCTGCCTGGTGTCCTCTACGCCGGCTCGTTCGGGCTTGGCGACGATCGCAGCTTCTGGCATGTGCGGCGCGCCGAAATGGTGCTGCGGGTCGAGTGCCACACCCAAGCCGAGTTTCGCCGCATCGTGCTTCAGGTCCCCGATCCGGCCGATCTCGCCCGCCGGCTGCGCCCGATCTTCGGCGCCTACGTTCCGCCGCAGCTGGTCTGATAGTCCGGTGCGACGAACGAGGCAGCGGGACGCCGATATGCCGGCGTTCGCCCAACGCGTGCTCGACGTCGTCGACGCGATCCCCGCGGGCAAGGTCATGGCCTATGGCGACATCGCCGAATACCTGGGTGAGGGCGGTCCGCGGCAGGTCGGCACGGTGATGTCGACCTGGGGTGGCGCAGTGCCCTGGCACCGCGTCGTCCACGCCGACGGCACACCGGCGCCGTCTCATGACGGCGACGTACTCCGCCGGTTGCGTGCCGACAGCACACCGATGCGCGGCGACCGCGTCGATATGCGCAAGGCGCGCTGGGACGGCGTCCGCTCAGGCCGTTAGCTCAGTTCGGCGTCCGCTGCAGAACGGCGTCGACGAGGCCGTAGGCGACGGCTTGTTCGGCGGTCAGGTACGTGCCGCGTTCCATGTCGTCGGCGATGATCGTGGTCGGCCGGGTGGTGCGCTCTGACAATCGCTCGATAAGGACGCCGACGCGGCTGTTGTGCGCCGCGGCGACGCGCGCGATGTGATCGGCTGTGCCGTTCGCAGGCTCGAACCGCGGCTGTGAAAGCTGCAGCGTCGCGTGCGGGCGGGCCAGTCTGCGGTGACGGGTGGTCAGGAGCGCAAGCCCGGCGCCGGCCAGCCGGCTCTGGACCACGACTGTGAGCTCTGCCGACAATCCGTCGCACACGTCGAGCAGGGCGAAGGCCGCGTCGATCTCGGCCTGCGCGCAGTCGAGGAGCAGCTCGATCGGACGGTCGTCGTCGGCGTCCAGCGTCAGCAACTGCGCCGTGACGACGTCGACGAGCTCGGGGTCGAGGGGACCACTGGCAAGGACGACGCGCCGCGCGAACAGCCGGCCCATGACGTCGTCGGAATTCGCACTCATGCGTCGTGGCTACCTCCTGGTCGACTCTCGCACAAGCCGTGTTCGCGCAAGGCGTGGTCGGATGTCCCGGCCGACCGCGCTGTCGGCTCGCCGTGGTGGGATGCATGCGTGCCTTCGAGCAGTAGGAATCCGAGCAGCGCGCGGTCGGCAAACCGGCCGCGGGTGGTTCGTGCGCCAAGTCAACCGGCGACCGCCCCTTCGCTCGATGCCGCGCAGCGGCGGGCGGTCGAGCACCGAGGTGGCCCAGTCCTGGTTCTCGCCGGGCCGGGCACCGGCAAGACGACGACGATCGTCGAGGCAGTGGTGCAACGGGTCGAGCGCGGTGAGATCACGCCCGAGCAAGCACTCGTCCTGACGTTCAGCAGGCGGGCCGCAGCGCAGCTGCGTGAACGGATCGCGGGCCGGCTCGGGCGCACGATCCGCGAGCCGATTGCCCGCACGTTCCACTCGTACGCGTTCGGGTTGCTGCGCGCCGACGCCGCTCGACGCGGCGAGGCCGCGCCGCGGCTGCTCTCCGGCGCCGAGCAGGATCTCGTCGTCCGCGAGTTGCTGCGGGGCGACGTCGAGGCGGGGGCGCCGGGGTGGCCGGCCCGGCTCCGTCCGGCGCTGCTGACCAGAGGCTTCGCCCAGGAGCTGCGCGATTTCATCCAGCGGGCGCTCGAGCGCGGCGTCACGCCGCGTGAACTCGCCAGTCTCGGACGCCGACACCAGCGCGACGACTGGGTCGCTGCCGGAAGGTTCGCCGAGCAATACGCGCAGGTTTCCGCGCTCCGCGAGGCCGCGTCCTACGACCCGGCAGAGCTGATCCGTGCTGCCGCTGGTTTGTTGCGAGCCGAACCCCTTGTGCTGGAGGAAATCCGAGCCGCACACGTGTTTGTCGTCGTCGACGAATACCAGGACACCGACCCCGCACAAGAAGACCTCCTCGAGCTGCTCGTCGGCAGCCGCGACCTGCTCGCCGTCGGTGACCCCGACCAGTCGATCTACGGTTTTCGTGGCGCCGACCTCGACGGCATCAGGCGATTTCCCGACCGGTTCAAGGGCCGTGACGGCAGTCCAGCGACCGTAATCGCGCTCGACGTCAGCCGCCGCTCGGGCACTGCGCTACTCGCCGCATCACGTCGCGTCGCGCAGCGGCTGAGCGGGCCGCCCGCACACCGAGCCCTGCAGCCAGCAGCGGGTCTCGCTCCAGGCGAGGCCGAAGTGCACCTGTTCTCGGCGGCCAGCTCCGAGGCCACCTACATCGCACACCGGCTGCGCGAGGCGCACCTGCTGCACGGCGTGGCATGGTCGCGCATGGCCGTGCTGGTGCGCTCGGCCGGTCCGCTGCCCGGGTTGCGAAGGGCGCTGCAGTCCGCCGGCGTGCCGATCACCGCGGCAGCCGAAGAGCAGGCACTGGTCGACGTCCCGATCGTCAAGGCACTGCTGACGATCGTCGAGGTGATCACCGGCCGCGCCGACCTGCACGGAGCGAGCGGTCTCGAGCTTGCCCAAGACCTCGTGACGGGTCCGCTGGGCGGCGCCGACCCGCTGGCGCTGCGGCGGTTGCGCCAGGAGTTGCGCCGCCTCGAGTTGGCCGGCGGCGGGTTGCGGGCGTCCGGCGCGCTGCTCGCCGAGGCACTCGTCACTCCAGCTGATCTGGTCGGCCTCGAGGAGCGGGTGGCCAGGCCGGCTCGCCGGGTCGCCGCGGTCTTGCATGCCGGCCGAGCGGCAGCGAGCGAACAGGGCGCAACCGCGGAGGCTGTGCTGTGGGAGGTGTGGCGTGCGGCCGGGCTTGCCGACCGCTTGAGCACTGTCGCGTTGGCGGGTGGCCCGGCCTCGGCGTCAGCCGATCGTGACCTCGACGCCGTCGTCGCGTTGTTCGACGCAGCGGCGCGATTCGCCGACCGGCTGCCCAAAGCTGGGCCCGCAGTCTTTCTCGATCACCTGCTCGGCCAGCAGATCCCGGCCGACACGCTGGCGCCGCAGGCACCGGCCGGTGACGGCGTCCGGTTGATGACCGCGCACGCCGCGAAGGGCCTTGAATACGACGTCGTCGCCGTCGCGGGCGTGCAGGAGGGCAGCTGGCCCGACCTGCGCGGCCGCGGCTCGATGCTCGGCTCGCAGCAGCTCGTCGACCTGCTGACGAACGCCGGTGACGTCAGCCAGCCGCAGACCGTCGCGGCCCGGCTGGCCGAGGAGCGACGATTGTTCTACGTCGCGGTAACCCGAGCGCGAAGTCTGGTGCTCGCGACAGCAGTGCGGGGCGATGACGACCAGCCGTCGCGGTTCCTCGACGAACTCGCACCGCACGAGGGCGACGAGCGACCGCTTACGCGATTGCGCCGCGGGCTCGATCTCGCCTCGGTAGTCGCCGAGCTGCGCGCAGTGGTGACGACCGTCGTCGCGAGCCCCGACGTCGACAGCCGCGAGCGTTCACGGCGGGCAGGCGCTGCCGCCCAGCTGGCTCGACTGGCGGCGGCGGGCGTGCGCGGCGCCGACCCGAGCGAGTGGTACGGCCTCGCCTCACTGTCCGATGACCGTCCGCTTGTCGACGAAGGTGAACCGGTGCGCTTGTCGCCGTCCCGTCTTGAAGCGTTCGGTCGGTGCCCGCTGCGTTGGATGCTCGAGTCGTCGGGTGGCACCGCCGGGGAGTCAACGTCGCAGGGCATCGGCACGCTGGTGCACGCGCTCGCGCAGCAGGCCGCCGAGGAGGGTCTCGACGCGGCCGAGCTGCAGCAGCGGCTCGCGGTCGCGATAGAGCGAGTCGATCTCGGTGCGGGCTGGTTCGCCGGCCGCCAACGCGAGCGGGCCGTCGAGATGGTCCGCAAGTTGGCCGACTGGATGCGCGGAAATCCGCGCGCGTTCGTGGCGGCCGAGCATGACTTCGAACTGACGATCGGACGTGCAGTATTGCGCGGCCAGGTCGATCGGATCGAGCGCGACGAGGAGGGCCGGCTGGTCGTCGTCGACCTCAAGACGGGCAAGTACCCGCCGCGGCAGGCCGAGATGGCGGGTCATCAACAACTCGGTGCCTACCAACTCGCCGTCGAGCACGGCGCCTTCGATGACGTCGCGCCCGACGTGCGCTCCTCTGGCGGCGCCGAGTTGGTGCAGCTCGGGACGAAGGCGCTGTCGGCGACCCGCAACCTGCAGTCGCCGCTGGCCGAAAGTGCGGATCCCGGCTGGGCGCTGGCGATGGTCGAGCGGTGCGCCGAGGGCATGGCCGGTCAGGTGTTCGCGGCGATCGACAACGACATGTGCAGGTCGTGCCCGGTGCGCGCGTCGTGTCCGGTCAGAGACGAAGGCCGGCAGGTGACCGCGTGACGTACTCCGCCGCAGACATCGCCGATGCGCTGGCGATTCCGCGGCCGACACCCGAGCAGGCGGCCGTCATAGAGACGCCCGCTCGGTCGTGCCTGGTGGTCGCCGGCGCCGGCTCAGGTAAGACCGAGACGATGGCGGGTCGCGTCGTCTGGCTGGTTGCGAACGGCATCGTCCGTCCCGACCAGGTGCTCGGGCTGACGTTCACGCGCAAGGCGGCAGCCGAGCTCGCCGCACGGGTGCGGCGCAGGTTGGGCCAACTCGCGGCCCGCGGCCTTGTCGATGCCGAGCTCGTCAGTTCCGCCGACCCGACGATCTCGACGTACGACGCGTATGCCGGGCGCATCGTGGCCGAGAACGCACTGCGGCAAGGTCTCGAACCCGGTCAACGCCTGATCCCACAGACGGTTGCCTGGCAGTACGCGCGGCGGGTCGTCGACGCCTACGACGGTCCGATGGACTTCGTGCAGGTCACACCCGGCACGGTGACGAACGACGTCAGAGCGTTGGCAGAGGGTCTTGCCCAGCATCGGGTGACGGGTGAGCAGGTGCGCGAATACTGCGAAGCGTTGCACGGTGTGTTGATGGCGCTGCCTCGTGCAGCCGGGCAGCGAGGGAAGAAGCTCATCCCGGACGAGCTTGCCGCGGTCGCGAACGCGCTGGCCGCGCGCTGCCAGCTGCTGCCGATCGTTTCGGCCTACGGCGAGGCGAAGCGCGAGCGCGAGGCACTCGACTTTGCCGACCAGATGGCCCTGGCGGCGGACCTTGCCGAAGGCTTTCCCGAGGTCGGCTCGACCGAACAGGCGACCTATCGAGCGGTGCTGCTCGACGAGTACCAAGACACCAGCCACGCGCAGCTCGTCTTCCTCCACGCGCTATTCGGCGCGGAGCGCCGTGACAAGCAGGGCGGCCCGCAGGGCCGTGACAAGCAGGGCGGCCCGCGGCCCGGCCCCGATGGCGCGCCGTTCCTGACCGCGGTGGGCGACCCGTCGCAGGCGATCTACGGCTGGCGCGGTGCGAGTCAGGGCACACTCGCCGCGTTTCCCACCCAGTTCACCGACGCCGGCAGGCCGGCCGAGGTGCTGACGTTGGGCACCAGCTTTCGCAACGCCGACCGCGTGCTGGCCGCAGCCAACGCGATTGCCACGCCGCTGCGTGACGGCGTCGTCTCGACTCCTGTCCTGCACGCACGCGACAACGCGCCGGAAGGCGACGTTCGCTGCGGGCTCTATCCGACAATCGAGGACGAGGCCACCGCGGTGGCCGACTACCTCGCCGGGGTGTGGATCGACGACGATGCCCTGCGTCGTCGAGGCGAGCCGACCAGAACCCTGGCGGTCCTTGTGCGCGCCTGGCGTCAGTTGCCGCGGGTCGAGGCGGCGCTGCGCGCACGTGGGCTGCCCATCGAGATTGTCGGCGTCGGTGGGCTGCTGCTCGAGCCGGACGTCGTCGACGTGGTGGCGACATTGCGGGTGTTGGTCGACCCGACCCGCGGCGATGCACTGATGCGACTGCTGACGGGCGCGCGCTGGCGCATCGGTGCGCGCGATCTGGCGACCCTCGCGCGGTGGGCCGGGCGGCTCGTGCGAATCGCCACGCTGCCGAGCCGAGACACGTTGTTCGATCTCGCCCCGGCCGACGCGGCGCCGCCGACGCCTGTCGACGCTGGCCTGGTTGCCGAGCCCGACCCCGACGACGTCGACGAGCGCAGCATCATCGACGCCGTTGACGACCTCCCGCCTGCCGGTTGGCTTTCCCCCGGCGGGCACCGTCGCCTGCTCCGCCTCTCGGGCGAACTGCGGTCGCTGCGGTCGCGGCTGGCGCAGCCGTTGCCTGATCTTGTCGCCGATGTGATCCGAACGACCGGGCTCGACGTCGAGGTGCTCGCGCGCGGCGACGCGGTGGTGACCCGAGCCAACCTCGACCGGCTTATCGATGTCGCTGCCGAGTTCGCCGTCGGCGGCGAGGACACCAGCGTCGCGGCCTTCCTCGACTATCTCGACGCCGCCGCTGTCGAGGAGCGCGGGCTCGATCGACCCGACGAAGCAGAGTCGACCGTGCCCGAGGTGCGGCAGGGCGTCGAGGTGCGCCGCGACCGGGTCCAGTTGCTGACCGTGCATGCCTCAAAGGGCCTCGAGTGGGACGTCGTGTGCGTGCCAGGCCTTGTCGACAAGCTGTTTCCCGGCGTCCGGCCCGGCGACGTCAAGGGGTGGCTGACCCAGCGCGGGGCGCTGCCCTGGCCGCTGCGCGGCGACCGCGACGGGCTGCCGGTGGCTGCTCTCGACGGGCCCGCCGACCAGGCTGGGGCCGTCGCGGCGATCGACGAATTCCGCACGGCCGCGACGACGCACCTCCATCGCGAGGAGCGTCGGCTCGCGTACGTCGCGGCGACCCGGGCCAGGGTGCAGCTGTTCTGCACCGGGTATCGCTGGGACAACACCCTGACGCCCCGCGAGGCAAGCGTCTTCCTCGACGAGGTGCATGACGTGTGCGTGAGCGGTGGCTGGCCAGTCGACTGTTGGACCGAAAAGCCGGCCGACGGCACAAGCAACCCGTTGCTCGCGAGCGGGCCGACCACGTCGCCGTGGCCTTTCGATCCGCTGGCTGATCGGCGTCCCGCCGTCGAGGAGGCCGCCGCCCTCGTCGAGTCGATGGCTGCGCACCTCGCGGGTGCGCTCGATCCCGCCGTTGAGGCGGCGATGGCCGAGTGGGCGCGCGACGTCGACGTGCTGATGTCCGNNTGTCCGAGCGGGCCGCCCGAAGCCAGCACGCCCGCCTCGACGTCGAGTTGCCTCAGCAGCTGTCGGTCAGCCAGCTCGTCACGCTGCGCCGCGATCCCGACGAGCTCGCGCGGCAGCTTCGGCGCCCGCTCCCGTCGGCGCCGGCACCCCTTGCGCGACGCGGGACCGCGTTCCACCTGTGGCTCGAGCAGCGGTTCGGGTCGCCGCGGCTGCTCGACATCGACGAGGTCCCTGGCTCGGCTGACTTCGACGCAGCACCCGACGCAGAACTGGCGGCCCTGCAACAGGCGTTCCTCGCCACCAGCTGGGCGAACCGCGATCCGGTCGAGGTCGAGGTGCCGTTCGAGCTGGTGGTCGACGACATTGTCGTCCGCGGCCGGATGGATGCCGTTTTCCGCGATGAAGACGGCGGCTTCACCGTCGTCGACTGGAAGACCGGCCGACGTCCGAGTGGTGCCGATGCGCAGGCCGCCGCCGTCCAGCTGGCCGCGTACCGGCTCGCGTGGGCCGATCTCACCGGCACCGACCTCGCGCAGGTGCGAGCGGTCTTCTGTTACCTGCGCGACGGCTCGACGGTCGCGCCGGCACAGTTGCTCGATCGCGCCGGTCTGGTCGACCTGCTGCGGTCGGTGACGCCGTGAGGTTGTGTTCGCGGTGCTCGGCTTAGGGTGCCAATCATGAGCGCACCTGACGAGACCGTGATCGACGACGCACGGCGCGACGCCGTCCGGGCCTATCTCGAGGCGCACGCGAGTGAGTTCGTCGCGCAGCTGTCCGAGTGGCTTCGCATTCCTTCGATCTGGACAGATCCCGCCCGTCACGACGACGTACAACGCTCCGCGCAATGGCTGTCGGACGCCCTGCGCAGCACCGGGTTCCCGACTGTCGAGGTCTGGAATGCGGGCAGCGACGGCACGGGCGCGCCTGCGGTTTTCGCTGAATGGCCCGCTGGTGTCTCCGGTGCGCCGACCGTGCTTGTCTACGGCCACCATGACGTGCAGCCTGTCGATCCCGAGGAGCTGTGGAGCTTCGCCCCGTTCGACCCCATGGTGGTGCCAGGTCCCGACGGTGACAGGCTGCTCGGGCGGGGCGCGTCTGACGACAAAGGTCAGGTCTTCTACCACCTGCTCGGCCTGCAGGCGAACCTTGCGGTGAGTGGCCGCAGCAGCCCGCCGGTCAATCTGAAACTGCTGATCGAGGGTGCGGAGGAATCGGGTTCGCCCGGCTTTCCCGAGCTCCTGCTCGAGCGTAAGGACCGGCTGGCGTGCGACGTGATCGTTGTGAGCGACACGGGCATGTACGGCGGGGGCACGACGACGGCCTGCGTCGGAATGCGCGGCCTAACCGACTGTCAGATCGACCTGCACGGTCCGGACGTCGATCTGCACTCGGGATCGTTTGGCGGTGCCGTTCCCAACCCGCTGACCGTGCTGGCACACCTGCTCGCGGGCCTGCACGACGACGAAGGGCGCATCACACTCAAAGGCTTCTACGACAGCATCAGGCCGCTGACCGATCGCGAGCGTGCCCTTATCGCGAGGTTGCCGTTCGACGAATCGGCCTGGCTGGCGACGGCGGCCAGCCGCGCGGCGTCCGGTGAGGTCGGGTACAGCACGCTTGAACGGGTGTGGGTCCGCCCGACCTGCGAGATCCACGGCGTCTGGGGCGGCTACACCGGGCCTGGACACAAGACCATCGTACCGACTGACGCGCACGCCAAGGTGTCGTTCCGGCTGGTCGCGGATCAGGAGCCACTCGACGTCCAGGCTGCATTTCGTGACTACATCAAGGCGAAGGTGCCCGACGGGATCACGGCCGACGTGCACTTCTTCGGCGAGGGAGTCCGCCCCTATCTGGTGCCGCTCGATGATCCCGCGCTACAGGCCGTGTCACGTTCGCTGGCTCGCGCGTTCGACGACGAGGTGCTCTACACGCGCGAGGGCGGGTCGGGTCCTGAGGCAGACATCGCGAGAATCCTGCACGCCCCACTGATGTTTCTCGGCGTCGGCCTGCCGACCGATCGCATCCACGCACCCGACGAGCACGCCGTCGTTCCGCTGCTGCTAAAGGGCGCAGAGGCGGTCGCGTACCTGTGGGACGAGCTGGCCGCATCACAATCGACATGACACGCCTACCGCCGCCGCTCGGTCGCGCCGGCGTCGACCGCGCAGCGCAGTTGCGCGGGGACGACGAGTGGCTCGCACGCGCCTGGGACAACACCGCATCGCGCGTCATCGTCGTCGACGGAGGGCGGGCGCTCGTCGATGCGCACGACGCGCTCGTGCGGTTACCTACACATGCTGCACCGGACGGAGAGCGGTACTTTCTCGGCGTCCCAGACGTTGCGGCCGCCAGCAGCCGCGTAGGGCTCTTTGCGGTCGCTGCGCAGTTGCCCCCCGACCCAGCCGACGCCGCTCGTCCGGCAACGTTGCGCGAGGTCGGCGCATTGCTGTCCGATGCCGACGCGGGCTTGCTCGCGCATGCAGCGGCGCTCGAGCAATGGCACGCACGCCACCGGCGATGCCCGCTGTGCGGCGCCGCCACCGTCGTTGCGATGGGCGGGCACCTGCGCCGGTGCGTCGATGACGGCAGCGAGCATCACCCGCGCACCGACCCCGCCGTCATCATGCTCATCACCGACGACGACGACCGATGTCTTCTCGGGCGGCACCCGACTTGGCCGCAAGGCCGCATGTCGACGCTTGCCGGATACGTCGAGGCCGGCGAGACGCTCGAGCATGCCGTCGTCCGCGAGGTGGCCGAGGAAGTCGGCATCGTGGTTGACGACGTGACGTATGTCGCGAGCCAGCCATGGCCGTTCCCGTCGAGCCTCATGGTCGCCTTTACGGCACACGCGAGTGCCACCGATGTGGACGTCGACGGCGTCGAGATCTCCGAGGCGCGCTGGTTCAGTCGGGAAGAGTTGCGTGCCGCGATCAGCGACGGCTCGTTGCGCTTTCCCATGCGGGCGTCGGTTGCGTTCTATCTGATCGACGGCTGGTTTGGCGGCGGCCCTGGCGACGTCGTCGCCGAGACAGCGTTCACCTCTCGGACCTAACCCCCGGAACGTGATCGGCCCGCGGGGCGCAGCTACGAGGCGATGCCGTCGAGCTGCGCGCGCACTTGCGAGAATCGGGGATTCGTCAACGTGCTGCCGTCGGGGAACAGCACCGTCGGCACGGTCTGATTGCCGCGGTTGACGCTCATAACGAAATCCGCTGCGCCGGGAGTGAGCTCGATGTCGACCTCGCTGTGCGCGATACCCGCTTCGACGAGCTGCCGCTTGAGCGTCCGGCAGTAGCCGCACCACTGGGTGCTGTAGATGATCAGCTCGGTGGGTGTGGTCGCGGCGGGCGTCAAGATCGGTAAGCCTCCGGGCGTCAAGATCGATGAGTGCGTGCGAAGTTCCTTATACATGGGAACCGTCGACCGCCCGATGTTCTTCCTGTAGGCGGTGCCCGGTTTCGTCGCATCAACCTGTCAGGATGACCCGGTGACCGTGGCGCCCGACCTTGAGCTCGAGGTCTTGACGGCCCTTGATCCCGAGCAGCGGGCGGCGGCCGAGGCCGTTCGCGGCCCGGTGTGCATCCTGGCGGGCGCAGGTACTGGCAAGACGCGCGCGATCACGCACCGGATCGCATTCGCCGTCCGTAGCGGTTCGGTCTCGCCCGCGCACGTGCTGGCGGTCACGTTCACCGCGCGCGCCGCGGGCGAGCTGCGCGGCCGGCTGCGGGCGCTCGGCGTCGGCAGCGTTGCGGCCCGAACGTTCCATTCCGCCGCTCTTCGGCAGCTCCAATACTTTTGGCCCCGCACGATCGGCGGCGAGCTGCCCGCGGTCCTGAAGTCGAAGGTCCCCTTGCTCGCCGAGGTCGCATCCCGCCTGCGGCTGGGTTTGTCGTCGTCCGACCTTCGCGACATCGCGAGTGAGATCGAATGGATGAAGGCCCTTCAGCGGCCGCCGGACGACTACGCGTCCTCTGTGCAACTCGCCCATCGCATCGCACCCCGGCCCGAAGCTGACGTGACCGCGATGTATGCCGGATACGAAGACCTGAAGGTGCGCAAGAACCTCTTCGACTTCGAAGACCTGCTCCTGCACGCGACTGCGTTGCTCGAGACCGAGCCTGACGTGGCGTCGCAGGTACGCGATCAGTACCGCTACTTCGTGGTCGACGAGTACCAAGACGTCAACCCGGCCCAACAGCGCCTGCTCGACGCGTGGCTCGGCAACCGTGATGACCTCTGCGTCGTCGGTGATCCGGAGCAGACGATCTATTCGTTCGCCGGTGCCTCGCCCACGTATCTGACTGGATTCCCGTCGCGGTTCCCGTCCGCCACCGTCGTCCGACTGGTCCGCGACTACCGGTCGACGCCGCAGGTCGTGGCCCTGGCGAATCGCCTCTCCGGCGGTGCGCTCATCGCGCAGCGGCCAGCCGGCCCGGTCCCCGTGATTTCCAGTTACGACGACGAGGTGGCCGAGGCGTCGGCCGTCGCGGCCCGAGCCGCAAGACTCGTCGCCGACGGCACCGCGGCCAGCGCGATCGCCGTGCTCTTCCGTATCAACGCGCAATCGGAGACCTACGAACAGGCGTTGGCCGAGGCCGGCGTCCCTTATGTCTTACGTGGTGGCGAGCGGTTCTTCGAGCGTCCCGAGGTGCGCGAGGCACTCTTCCTGCTTCGAGGCGCCGCGCGGGCCGGACAGTCAGACGACGGCACCCTCGCCGATGCCGTGCGGGCGGTGCTGGCCTCCGTCGGGTTCGGGCCGGTCCCGCCCGCAGGTTCGGGCGTAGCCCGTGATCGCTGGGAGTCCCTGGCGGCGCTCGTCCGGCTGGCCGACGAGCGCGCCCCGTTGCCGGCGGAGTCAGTCGGCCCAGACGCGCTTGCCGATGCCCCTGCCGACGCCGCGAACGCCCTGAGCGCATTCGTTGCCGATCTTGAAGAACGCGCCTCGTTGCAACATGCGCCCTTGGTCGACGGGGTCACGCTCGCGTCCCTGCACTCCGCCAAGGGCCTCGAGTGGGACGCCGTGTTCGTCGTGGGTCTGGTCGACGGCACGTTGCCGATCGTCTACGCCGAGACTCCGGAACAAATCGCCGAGGAGCGCCGCCTGCTCTACGTCGCGATGACCCGCGCCAAGNNCGCCTGCTCTACGTCGGCATCACAAGGGCACGGGAGTTCCTCGCCTTGTCGTGGGCGGCGGCCCGATCTCCGGGTGGCCGAGCCACTCGGCGTCCCAGTCGCTTTCTCGAGGCGCTGCAGGATTCCACGACCGCGGGGCAGGGAGCGGGCGAGCGCAGACCGTCGGGTGCGACCGGGCCGGCGCGCGTCCGGATCGCGACAGTTCGTTGCCGGGTCTGCCAGAAGCTGCTCACGGGAGGCGCGGAGCGAAAGCTCGGCCGCTGCACCGGCTGCCCGGGCAGCGTCGACGAGGAGTTGTTCGAGCAGCTGCGGAATTGGCGCCTCGACCGGTCCAGGGAGCTCAAGCAGCCAGCCTTCTGCGTCTTCACTGACGCCACCCTCACCCGTATCGCAGAGGTCAGGCCGCAGAGCGCCCAGCAGCTCGCCACGATAGGCGGCGTCGGGCCTGCGAAGCTCAATGCGTACGCCGACGAGGTGCTCGAGCTGTGCCGGGTGGGCGTCAAAGATTCTGCCAAACCTGCCGAATAAATACGTTGCCCGCTTATCGCAGTCTGCTTTAACCTGCCTTGCGGGCGCCGCGAGCGCGCGCAGCCCGAGACCGGAAGGTGGTGAGCCTCAGATGACGACCAAGACGATGACGTCGGCTGCTGGCTTTGCCACGTCCGATGTCACGGGGTCCGATGTCTTGGGCACCCGCCTGCCCGTCTCCGGCTGGCGTCAGCTCCAGGCCCCGATCAGCGGCAGCGAAGTCTCCGCGGTCGGCGCGACGTCGACAGTCACCAAGATGCCCATTGCGCGCAATAAGGCCAACGCAGTGCCAGCTACTAACGC
>PLCK01000039.1:0-22169 GCA_003134755.1 Actinomycetota bacterium
CTGATGCTCATCCGCGAGCTCGACATCCGGATCATCACCGAAGACACCGGCGAACTCATCCGCCAACTCACCCTCGACCCGACCCGCGACTACCAACCACAAGCCCCGAGGGTGTGAACTATGTCCCGAGACAGGTGCTAACGATGTCTCGAGACATCACAAGGGTGGAGACGAGGGGAATCGAACCCCTGACCCCCGCCTTGCAAAGGCGGTGCTCTACCAATTGAGCTACGTCCCCAGGTACCACCGATCAAGCGACAGGCTCAGGCTCCGCGGCGCTCGTCGCCTCGATCCATAGATCTTCCTCGGCCTGCGCCGCCTGCAAACGACGGTAGACGAGCAAGCCACCCGCGAGGGCTACCACCAGCATCACGATCTTCTTCATCGCCTACACCTTCGACTCGGAGGATCCTCAGGCGGCTCGAGCGCGGGTGGTGGGCCTGGGAGGACTTGAACCTCCGGCCTCATCCTTATCAGGGATGCGCTCTAACCAACTGAGCTACAGGCCCCGGCTTCGTGCCGTGCCGAGGGTATCCCACCCTTGCGGGCAGCCCCAATCCGGATACAAGGGTCCAACGTGCGCCGCTCGAGGCAGAATCGAGCGCGGTCAGGGATCGGTCAGGGTGACCTCGACGCCACCGACCAGGTCGGAGATGAGGTTGTAGATCGCCGCACCTAACGTCGACAACGCAGTGAGCAGGACGACGTTGATCCCGCCGATAACGGCGGCTATCCCCACGACCCGGCTGCCACTCAGGGGATTGCGCAATGCCTTGCTGGTGGTCGTCGGCGATACCTCGTTGACGAGAGTGTTGATCTGGGTCCAGACACCCATCTTGCCGAGCACGGCGTAGATGATCGCGACCGCGACGACGATGACAGCCAGCATCACGAGGGAGACCACGAAACTGATCTTCATAACAGTCCACGGATCAATGTGCTTGACCACCAGCCGGGTGCGCCGCGGACCGCGCGCCGCCGTCAGGATCTTCACCGGTCGGCGGGGCTCGTCGGAAGCCGCGCCGAGGACGACGCCGCTCGCGACCGCGCTCCCTCCCCCGCCGCTGGCGAGGGAGGCCATGCCCGGAGCCGAAACCGCGCCAGTGCCTGAGATCGAGCTCTCGAACGGCGCCGCCGTCGGCTTGGCCTCGTTGGGCTTAGCCGGCTCGTCGAACTTCTCGGGAGAGGGATCGACCAGGTAGCTGCGTTCCTCGGTCACAGCGTCGGCTTCGGGCCGCGCATAGGGGCTGCGCGGCGATCGACCACCCAGGTCTGGGTCGCTCACGAATCTCCCTGTCCGTCATCGGTCGGATCGCGGTCGGCTTCAACTGAGCCATCACCAGCGGGATCCGGGCCGGTCGGACGGTCAGCGGTCGTCTCGCCAGCCACCGTACCCGGCTCGGCCTGGCCAGTACCGTCGTCCGCGTCGATCTCGTCCATATCGATCTCATCGGTATCGATCTCATCCTCGCCGCCGACCTCGGAGGCCGCCTCTGCGTTGCGGGTGATTCCAACCACCGCGTCGCCGTCGGCAAGGTTGATGAGGCGCACCCCCATCGTCGCTCGTGACGTCGGCCGCACATCGTCTGATCGGGTACGGATCACGCCGCCCCCGGATGTGATCGCGAACACCTCGTCGCCGGCGTCGACGATCAGTGCGCCGACGAGCCCGCCGCGGTCATCGGTCAGCCTGGCGGTAAGGACACCCTGGCCGCCACGCCCCTGAACCGGATACTCCTCGGTCGGGGTCCGCTTCGCGAACCCGCCATCGGTCGCTGTGAAGACATACGCGTCGGACCGGGCCACCATCATGGCGAGCAATTCGTCGCCTGCACGGAACCTCATGCCGATGACCCCGCTCGTCGCGCGGCCCATCGGCCGCAACGCCTCGTCGTCGGCGTGGAAGCGGATCGACTGGCCCTTGCGACTCACCAGCAACAGATCGTCGTCAGGCGAAACGAGACGGGCGGAAATGACCGCGTCGCCCTCGCGCAGGTTGATCGCAATCCCCCCGCCGGTACGGTTCGAGTCAAACTCACGCAGCGCAGTCTTCTTCACGAGCCCATCGCGGGTCGCGAGAACCAGATAGGGCGCCAGGTCGTAGTCGCGCAACGCGAGCACCTGCGCGATGGTCTCGTCGGGCTGGAACGCAAGCAGGTTCGCGACATGCTGACCGCGCGCGCTGCGGGCGGTCTCAGGGAGCTCGTACGCTTTCGCGCGATAGACCCGACCCTTATCGGTGAAGAACAACAGCCAATGATGTGTGGTGGTCACGAAGAAGTGTTCGACGACGTCGTCCTGACGAAGTTGCGCACCAATCACGCCCTTGCCTCCGCGACGCTGTGCCCGGTACAGATCGACCTTTGTGCGCTTCGCGTAGCCGCCATTGCTGATTGTGACCACGACGTCTTCTTCGGCGATGAGGTCTTCCATCGCGACCTCACCCTCGGCCGCGATGATGCGCGATCGGCGATCGTCGCCATGCTTCTCGACGATCTCGGCGAGCTCTTCGCTCACGATCGTGCGCTGCCGTGGTTCGTTGACCAGGATCGCATTGAGATCGGCGATGTCGGCCGACAGCTCTTCGTATTCGTCAATGAGCTTCTGCCGTTCGAGTGCCGCAAGCCGGCGCAGCTGCATGTCGAGGATCGCGTTGGCCTGAATCTCATCGATCGTCAACAGTTCCATCAGGCCTTCGCGGGCCACCTCAACGGTCGCACTGTTGCGAATCAGTTCGATGACGTCGTCGAGCCGATCGAGCGCAGCGAGGTACGCCCGCACGATGTGCGCGCGCTCTTCCTTCTTGCGGAGGCGGTAGCGCGTGCGACGAACGATGACCTCGATCTGATGGCTGATCCAGTGCCGGATGAACGCATCGAGTGCGAGGGTGCGCGGCACATTGTCGACCAGCGCAACCATGTTGCAACCGAAGGTGTCTTGGAGCTGCGTCTGCTTATAGAGGTTTGCGAGCACGACCTTGGCGACCGCGTCACGCTTGAGGACGATGACGAGGCGCTGCCCGGTTCGGGACGACGAGTCGTCGCGAATATCGGCGATGCCGCCGAGCTTCCCCTCGTTCACGAGCTCTGCGATCCGCAGCGCGAGGTTGTCGGGGTTGACTTGATACGGCAGCTGAGTGATGACAAGAAGTTGGCGACCCCTGCTGTCTTCTTCGACGTCGATCACCGCGCGCATCGTTACCGATCCGCGGCCGGTGCGGTACGCGTCCTCGATCCCGCGCCGACCGACGATCAACGCGCCGGTAGGAAAGTCGGGACCCGGAATGCGCTCGAGCAACGCGTCGAGCAACTCTTCGCGGGTGGCATCGGGGTGCTCGAGCGACCACTGCACGCCGGCGGCGACTTCACGCAGGTTGTGCGGTGGAATGTTCGTAGCCATGCCGACCGCGATGCCCGCCGACCCGTTGACGAGCAGGTTCGGGAACCGCGCAGGGAGCAGCAGCGGCTCCATCGTCTTGCCGTCGTAGTTCGCAGTGAAGTCGACGGTCTCCTCGTCGATGTCGCGCACCATCTGCATCGCGAGTTGCGCCATCCGGCACTCGGTGTAACGCATGGCTGCGGGCGGATCGTTGCCGGGCGAGCCGAAGTTGCCCTGCCCGTCGACGAGTGGGTAGCGCAATGACCACGGCTGGGCAAGCCGCACGAGTGCGTCGTAGATCGACGAGTCACCGTGCGGGTGGTACTGGCCCATCACGTCACCGACAACGCGCGAGCACTTGTTGAATCCACGGTCGGGTCGGTAGCCGCCGTCGTACATCGCATAAAGCACGCGCCGGTGCACTGGCTTGAGACCATCGCGGACGTCGGGTAGCGCGCGCCCGACGATGACGCTCATGGCGTAGTCGAGATAGCTCCGCTGCATCTCGCCCTGGAGATCGACGGGCTCGATGCGACCGTGATTCGGCGGCAGCGTGGTGTCGGTCATGATGTCCTAACGTGCGGGTGCGGATATGGCGGGCGCGATCAGATGTCGAGGAAACGAACGTCTTTCGCATTGCGTTGAATAAACGATCGGCGCTGCTCGACGTCCTCGCCCATCAGGATCGAGAAGATCTCGTCTGCGCGCAGCGCGTCGTCGATGTTCACCTGGAGCAGGACCCGCTGGTTCGGGTCCATCGTGGTCGTCCAGAGTTCTTCGGCGTTCATCTCGCCAAGACCCTTGTAGCGCTGGATGCCATCCTTCGGCAGCTTGCGCCCTGCTTCGAGCCCGGCTGCGACGAGCCCCTCGCGCTCACGCTCGGTGTACGCGTACTCGGGTGTGCCGCTACTCCACTTCAACCGGTACAACGGCGGTTGCGCGAGGTAGATGTGGCCGGCCTCGACGAGCGGCTTCATATATCTGAACAGCAGTGTGAGTAGCAGTGTGCGGATGTGCTGCCCATCGACATCGGCGTCGGCCATCACGACAATCTTGTGGTAGCGCAACTTGTCGATGTCGAACTCGTCATGGACGCCGGTGCCGAGCGCCGATATGACAGCTTGCACTTCGGTGTTCTGCAGGACACGGTCGATGCGCGCGCGTTCGACATTCAGGATCTTCCCTCTGATCGGCAGGATGGCCTGTGTTCGCGGGTCGCGACCCTGCCGCGCGGAGCCACCAGCCGAGTCGCCCTCGACGATGAAGACCTCGCACTCCTCGGGGTGCGATGACTGGCAGTCGATGAGCTTGCCCGGCAAGCCGCCGCCCCCAAGCAGACCTTTTCGATTGCGCGCGAGGTCGCGGGCCTTGCGGGCGGCAACGCGCGCACTCGCCGCCTGAATACCCTTGCGAACAATTTCCTTGCCCTCGGTCGGGTTCTTCTCGAACCATTCGCCGAGGCGGTCGTTGCACGTCGTCTGCACGAAACCCTTGACCTCGGTGTTGCCGAGCTTCGTCTTGGTCTGGCCTTCGAACTGCGGGTCGGTGAGCTTCACCGACACGATGCAGGTAAGACCCTCGCGAACGTCTTCACCGCGAAGCCGGTCTTCGGCCTTCTTGATGAGCCCCCACTCTTCGCCGAACTTGTTCACCAATGTGGTCAGGGCGGCCCGGAAACCTTCTTCGTGAGTACCGCCCTCGTGCGTGTTGATGGTGTTCGCGAATGTGTGGACCGACTCGGTGTAGCTGGTGTTCCACTGCATCGCGAGTTCGAGGATCATCGCATTCGCTTCGCTCGACTCGAACGCGATGATGCTGCGGTGAGCCGGCTCCTTCGACGCGTTGAGGTGCTCGACGTAGTCGACAAGCCCACCGTCGTAACGGTAGGTCACCTCAGCCGGATCGGTCTTCTCGTCGACGGCCGGTACGTCGTCTGCGTCGCCCTCGGTGTGCTCGCCGGGCCGGTCGTCGCGAAGGCTGATCGTCAGGCCCTTGTTAAGGAAGGCCATCTCGCGGAAGCGGTTCGAGAGCGTCTCGAAGCTGTAGTCGGTCGTCTCGAAGATGTCGGGGTTGGCCCAGTACGTAATCGTCGTGCCGGTGTCGGTCGTGGGTTCGCCTCGCTCGAGCGGGCCCTGTGGGACGCCGATGGCGTACGTCTGCCGCCAGACGTAACCATCGCGCTTGATCTCGACCGCCAGCTCTGCCGACAGCGCGTTCACGACTGACACGCCGACGCCATGCAGGCCGCCGGAGACCTTGTAGCCGCCGCCGCCGAACTTGCCGCCCGCGTGCAGCACCGTAAGGACGACCTCGACGGCTGGCTTCTTTTCGCTCGCGACCTCGTCGACCGGGATGCCGCGGCCGTTGTCGGTGACGCAGACGCCACCGTCGGCTTGGAGCACGACGGTGATCGTGTCGCAGAAGCCGGCGAGCGCCTCGTCGACGGAGTTGTCGACCACCTCGTAGACGAGGTGATGCAGGCCGCGCTCGCCAGTCGAGCCGATGTACATACCCGGCCGTTTGCGAACCGCCTCGAGGCCCTCGAGGACGGTGATGGAGCCGGCGTTGTACTCAACCGGCAACGCCGCATCGAGCTCTTCGGGGGTGACTGCCTCTTGCGTCACAGGTGCGGTTGCCTCCTTGCCGGACTCAGCCGTGCCCGGCTGGGCACGGCTGGTCACAAACGGCGCTGCGGGGTACTGATCGGTACTCTTGGGTCCTGATCAGGTACAGAGCCGCTGTGGTCTGGGGAATGATGTCCAGTGTAGTCGGTACCGACCCACGATCGGGCCTTCGCGCGGTCCAGATGTGTCTCTGGGACGCAATCGCCGACCCCTGTGGATCCCCATAGCTAAGCGGGGCAGTTTTCGGCGCCAGAAGCCGCCCCGGTTGTCGCTGGCTACCCGTAGGTGTCCCGCGGACCCGGGCCCCGCACGCGCAGCGCCCCGCGCCGCCAGTCGGGCCCGGTAGGCCCGCGAACCTCGATCCGAGTGACGACGCCGCGGCCGACGACCTCGTCAACGCGGGAGTGCAGTCGCGGCACGAGCAACCTGACCTGGGTCGCCCATGCAGTCGACTCGGCGACCAGCTCGAGCACTCCCGAATCAAACTTCTCGGGGCGGCAGTGCTCGGCGAGGTCGGCGCCGGCGATCTCAGCCCAGCGCTCAGTGACGCCTGCCACGGCTGCGGGCACGTCCCAGCCCCGGTCGACCAGCAGACGAGACAAGGTCTGGCCGAGCAGTTCCGGGTCGCCCGACTCCCGGCCGGCCCCGGCGGAACGGCCGCCCCGTTTCCGCCTGCTCGGTGTGGCGGTGCCTCGCGCGCGGGCCTCTTGGCGGGCTCGCGCGAGCGCCGCGCGCGCAAGGTCGACGCCAGAAAGGGGTCGCACCGGCAAGGGGTCGGCGTCATCAGGGTGGTCGCTGAGCTCGCCCTCGGGAACGTCATCGGACATGGCGCACCCGCCCGTCCATGACGTCGTAGCGCGCCCCGGCCAGTACGTCGGGAACGTCGGCTGCCACCGCCGCGGTGATCAGGACCTGCTCTGCGGGTGCGACCAGCTCCGCCAACCGCTCGCGCCGGTCGACGTCCAACTCGGCAAACACGTCGTCGAGTATGAGCACCGGCTCGCCACCATCGGCGCACAGCAGGTCGTACGAGCCGAGCCGCAGGGCGAGCGCTAGCGACCAGGACTCACCGTGGCTCGCGTAGCCCCTCGCTGGGAGATCGTTGAGTTTCAGGGCGAGCTCGTCGCGATGGGGTCCGACAAGGGTGACCCCCCGGTCGAGTTCTTCGGATCGAACGCCGGCCAGTGCGGCCCCGAGCGCGGCGGCCAGCACTTCACGATCAGCGGTCAGATCGACGTCAGGACCGAGCGAACACGCGTACTCGATGCTGACCGGCGTCGAACCACGTGCGACCGCTGCGTAGGCCTTGTCGACCAGTGGTCGGACGGCGTCAACCAGCTCGAGTCGCGCGGCCAGCAGTTCGCCACCGGCCTTCGACAGGTGCATGTCCCACACATCGAGCGTTCGCAGATCAGGTCCGCCTGAGCGGCGGGCAAGTCCGGCGGTCTTCAAGAGCGCGTTGCGTTGCTTGAGCACGCGGTCATAGTCGGCCCGCACCGCCGCCAACCGCGGCGTCCGGCTCACGAGGAGGTCGTCGAGAAACCGTCGTCGCTCCGACGGATCGCCCTTGACCAACGCCAGGTCTTCGGGTGCGAACAGCACGCTTCGCAGCAGGCCGACCACCTCGCGCGGCCGCGTGACCGGCGACTTGTTCACTCTGGCGCGGTTGGCCTTGCCGGGATTGATCTCGATCTCGAGCAACAGCGACCGACCATCGCGAAAGACAGTTCCGCGGACGACGGCGCGCTCGGCGCCGCTTCGCACCAACGGCGCATCGGCGGCCACCCGATGACTGCCGAGTGTGGCGAGATACCCGATGGCCTCGACCAGATTCGTCTTGCCTTGACCGTTCGGACCCACCAACGCCGTGACACCGCGATCAAGCGGCAGCTCGACCTCGGAGTACGAGCGAAAGTCAGCAAGCGAGAGGTGGGCGAGATGCACAGCGCCCAGTCAGCCGCTGTGTTCGGTGGCACCTGCGGACGCGCCGGCGCCCTCGCCGGTCTGACTCCCGGCCGCGGTCTCCGGCAGGATCGCATGGCCGCCGAACTGATTGCGCAGCGACGCCACAACCTTCATGGCCGGCGATTCGTCTTGTCGCGACGCGAACCTGGCGAACAACGACGCCGTGATGACAGGCAACGGGACGGCGTGGTCTATCGCGGCCTCGATAGTCCAGCGGCCTTCGCCGGAGTCTTCGGCGTAGCCGCGAACCTTGTCGAGCTTGGGATCGGAACTCAGTGCGCTGTCGAACAGGTCGAGCAGCCACGAGCGGATGACGGTGCCTTCGCGCCAGCTCTTGAAGATTGCCGGCACATCGTCGACGACATCGACTGCGGCGAGTAGCTCGTATCCCTCTGCGTATGCCTGCATCATTCCGTACTCGATGCCGTTGTGAACCATCTTCGCGAAGTGCCCTGCACCAACGGATCCGGCATGCACGAACCCGAACTCGCCCTCGGGCTTAAGTGCGTCAAAAGCCGGCTGCACAAGGGAAACGTGCTTGTCGTCGCCGCCGACCATCAGCGCGTAACCGTTCTTCAGGCCCCAGATGCCACCCGAGACGCCGGCGTCGACGAAGCCGATGTTCTTCTCGGCGAGCTTCGCCGCGTGCACCAAGTCGTCTGTGTACTTGGAGTTGCCGCCATCGATGACGACATCACCCGACTCAAGCAGCTCGCCGAGAGCAAGGACGGTCTGCCTGGTCGGTTCACCAGCCGGCACCATCACCCAGACCTTGCGCGGTGCATGCAGCTTCGACACGAGATCTTCGAGTGACACGGCGTCGCTGATCGCTTGGTTGCGGTCGTATCCGACGACCGTTTGGCCGGCCTTGCGCAACCGTTCGCGCATGTTGCCGCCCATTTTACCCAGGCCGATGAGACCGATCTCGAAGTCGGATTCCGCTGACATGCGACCCCTCCGTGAGTCAGGTGCGTCATCGCCCGGCACCGAAATGCCGAACCGATATGCCGAAACTACGCCTGCTCAGCCGGACAGTCGCACCGGCATCAGCAGGTAGCGGTAATCGTCGCCGGTCGCCAACGCATCGGCTTCCTTGCTGCCACGCAGCACTGCCGGCTTCGTCGGCGAGGTGAAGTCGATACGGGTCGTGTCGGAATCGACAGCGCCCAGCCCGTCGAGGAGGTACGAGGGGTTGAACGCGATCGAGAATTCCTCGGTCGACCCGTCGCGACTCACGAACTTGGCGTCGAGTGATTCGGAAGCCTGCGCGTCGTCATTCGCACCTGCCTCGAGGGTGACCTGGTCATCGCTGAACGTCAGACGCACCGGCGTATTGCGCGGCGCGACAAGCGAGACCCGCTTCACGGCTTCGACGAACGCGCCGGTTTCGACATACGCGTTAGCCGACGAGTCATCCGGCAGGAGCGACCGGTACTTCACGTACTCGCCGTCGAGCAGGCGGGTGGTGGTGCGACGCTGCCCGATCTGGCCGGTGGCTCCGCGGCCGGAAAACCCGATCAGGCCCTCGCCCGCGCCGCCGGTCGACAGCGACACAGTGACCTGCGCGCCTCCGGTCAGAGCCTTGGCGGTATCAGCCAAGGTCCGGGCCGGCACCAGCGCGACGGCCGACAACCCGGCTCGTTCGGGCTGCCAACGAAGCTCGCGGACGGCGAGGCGGTATCGATCAGTCGCGGCCAACGTCACCCGATCGTCTTCGATCTCGATCCGGACGCCGGTCAGCACCGGCAGCGTGTCGTCGCGCCCGGCAGCCACCGCCACCTGCGCGACGGCCGCCGCGAAAACGTCGGCGCCGATACTGCCTGCAGTTGCCGGCATCTCGGGAAGTGCCGGGTAGTCGTCGACCGGCAGCGTCGGCAGGGTGAATCGCGCGGTGCCACAGGCCACCACGACTCGCGCGCCGTCAACCGAGACGTCGACCGGCTGAGCCGGCAAACTCCGGCTGATCTCGGCGAGCAGGCGACCTGACACCACNNAGCACCGGCGGCCTGGCCGGCAAGCTCCGTGCCGCCCAGGCAACAGCTTCAGCGAAAATATCTCGCTCGACCCGAAATCTCATGCCGCACCACCGCAGGCGCCGACCGTGGGCGGGATCGCTAGCGGGGTCGGGTTCGAAGTGGGGCTCAAGGTCGCGGCGGGAACTGCCCATGTCACTGTGGGAACTGCCGAGGTGTGCTTGTCCCTTACGTCTTTCGTCATTTCTAATCCTTGTCTCAAGGAAGTCGTCTTCGGTGCGGTGGACAGTGTGGAAAACTCGCGTCCACGCAGGTCAGACGGCAAGTCGAGCGTAAGTGAGCTTGTGGATGACGGTGCCTGACCGGTGCGTTGCCTGGGGATTGGCGAGATCGTAGCGCCCGGCGCCCACACGCCGTCCCACGACAGGGCCGCGCTGCCCACCGCAATGGGGGTGTGGTCCACAGCGTTGTCCCCAGGCTGTGCACAGTGGTTGAGAAGGACTAGTCCGGTGGGCGAAACGATCATTCACTTGGCCTGCGACTTGATCCGGTTGGTCAGTTCGGTCACCTGGTTGTAGATCGACCGGCGCTCGGCCATCAGCGACCGGATCTTGCGATCGGCGTGCATCACCGTGGTGTGATCGCGGCCGCCGAACAACTGTCCGATCTTGGGCAGCGATAGGTCGGTCAGCTCGCGGCAGAGGTACATCGCCACCTGGCGGGCGGTCACGAGGACCCGGCTTCGGGAGGATCCGCACAGGTCTTCCAGAGAGATCCCGAAGTACGAGCCGGTCGCCGCCATGATCGTCGCGGCGGTGATCTCGGGTCCTTGGCTATCGGGGATGAGGTCCTTCAGCACGACCTCGGCGAGCGAGAGGTCGACGCCTTGCCGGTTCAGGCTGGCGAACGCGGTGACTCGGATGAGAGCACCTTCGAGTTCGCGGATGTTGCTCGCGATCTTGCTGGCGATGTACTCCATGACGTCGTTGGGAACGTTGAGCCGTTCTTGGGCCGCCTTCTTGCGCAGGATCGCGATGCGGGTCTCGAGCTCGGGCGGTTGGACGTCGGTGAGCAGCCCCCATTCGAATCTGTTGCGAAGCCTGTCCTCGAGGGTCACCAACTGCTTCGGGGGACGGTCGCTCGAGATCACGATCTGTTTGGTCGCGTTGTGCAGCGTATTGAACGTATGGAAGAACTCTTCCTGCGTCTGTTCCTTGTTTTCGAGGAACTGGATGTCGTCGACAAGCAGCACGTCGACCTCGCGATACCGGCGCCGGAATCCTTCGGCCTTGCCGTCGCGGATCGAGTTGATGAAGTCATTGGTGAACTCTTCGGAGCTGACGTAGCGCACCCGGGCGCCGTGAAAAAGGCCCATCGCGTAATGCCCGATGGCGTGCAGGAGATGGGTTTTGCCCAGCCCGGACTCGCCGTAGATGAACAGCGGGTTGTAGGCCTTGGCAGGCGCCTCGGCAACGGCGACCGCAGCCGCATGGGCGAATCTGTTGCTGGCGCCGATGACGAAGGTTTCGAAGGTGTACTTCGGGTTCAACCGGGCCGGCTCGATCTCGCGGCGCGCGCCCGGCTCACGGCCGGTGCCTAAGTGCGCCCGAGGGTTGTCGCGCCCGCCCCGATGCGCTTGCGGTTCAGCCTCGGGCCGCTGGTCGCCGGCGCGGTCGGAACTGTCGGAGTCGCGGCGCGCACCCAACTCGCTGAGCCGGCCGTTGTCGGTGGCCTCCGCAGGCGATTCGGACACTGCCGACGGCTCGACGGTCACCGCGAATCTGACCTCGCGGCCGATCTCGGCCGCCAGTGCGGCGGTCAGCGCCGGCCGGAGACGGCTCTCGAGGACGTCCTTGGCGAATTCGTGGGGCGCGGCCAGGACGACGGTGTCCTCAACCAGGGCGATCGGTCGGGTGAGCGACAACCACGCCTGGAACTGCGGGGTGACTTCGCCCTGCGCAGACAGCCGCTCGAGGGTCCGCGCCCACAACGCGGCCAGCTCGGGGCCGGTTTCTTGTACGCCGTTCTCGTGCGGGGCGGACACGCACACCCCTCTCACTGACCGGCAAACTGCTGAATTGCTGCCTGGCAAACGATCGATCAGCCGAGGTGCGGCCGAATATCTGGTGTCGCAAACTGGGATTTTGGCCCAGATTGCGACGGTTCGTACCTGTCAAGGGGTGGTTCGTCCACACCGTCGTCCACAACCTGTGTACGCAGCGCGGTTGGTGCGACCAGCACGGTCAACCCGGAGGCTCCGTGCGTGCCGGTTCGTGATGAGCCCGAGGGCGGTGATGGAAAGGCTGGCCGGTGGGACGCTAACAGCGTGCTGGCCAGCCTTCAAGGAGTTCTCCACAAGCAACCTGCCAAGACCGCAACATTGAGCCGAGCCGGCCGTCGACTCAGTGTTCGCTAGCCCGTCGCCACCGCGTCGACCCATGAAGACCGGTTTGACCGTGTCAACGCTCGGCCCGTACCGTAGGAGGTCCTTGTGACCTGCTGGACCACGTGTGCCTGACTGGAATTGCACGGCACTCGCCCGGTAATCGAGCGCCCCTCGACACCGTGCTGAGCCGAATTTTCCCGCCAGGCAAAGCGTTTCCGGCCCGTTGACCGGCCGTACCGATTCCTCCCTGGAGCCCCCGAGTGAGCAAGCGCACGTTCCAGCCGAACAATCGCCGCCGCGCGAAGACCCACGGCTTCCGCCTGCGCATGCGCACTCGTGCCGGTCGCGCCATTCTTGCCGCGCGTCGCCGGAAGGGCCGTCAGGGCCTTTCGGCCTGACGTCGCCACGATTCGGCGATCACTGATGCTCCCGGCCGCGTCCCGACTGCGACAGCGTCCGGACTTCACCGCCGCCGTCCGCTCGGGACGGCGAGCCGGCCGGCCACGACTCGTCGTCCATCTCGACCTTCCCTCGACGCTCGCTACCTCGCCGACGGCCGGTCCCCGAGCTGGATTCGTCGTGAGTCGTTCGGTCGGGAGTGCGGTGGTGCGCAACCGGCTCCGGCGCCAACTTCGGCACCTCGTGGCGCCTCGACTCTCCCACCTCCCAGCTGGCGCCCGGCTCGTCGTTCGCGTCCTACCGGCCGCCGCCGGATCGTCGACGGCACAGTTGGCGGGAGACCTCGACGCAGGTCTTCGTCGTTGCCTGGATCGGTCGCGGTGAAGAGCGCAGCCGTCGACCCAAGCGGCCCCGCCGGTGAGGCCGGCCGGAGGAGTCCGAGCCTCGCGGCCCGGCTCGTCGTCGTCCCGATCGTTGGGTATCGCCGTCTGGTCAGCCCGTTCCTCGGGCAGCGCTGCCGGTTCTATCCAAGCTGCAGTTCGTACGCGGTCACGGCAGTCGAGACCCACGGAGTCGTCCGCGGGTTGTGGCTGGCTGCGCGGCGGATCGCTCGGTGCCACCCCTGGAACCCCGGCGGTGTCGATCACGTTCCTCCGGCAGCAGCGCCGCATCGGGAGCTGTCGCGTGAACGCAGTGTGCCGAGCACCGACATTCTTGCGACGACGGCATCCTCGCCGTCCTCGTCCGTCATGACAGCAGGAGCCACCCGGTGCATGTCCTGAATCCGTTGTACGTCGCAGTCACCAAGGTGATCTTGGCGATTCATGCGCTGTTCGCCCCCGTCTTCGGCAACAGCAGCGGCGTCACCTGGGGTCTTTCGCTGTTCTTCCTGACCGTGCTGGTCCGGGTGCTGCTCTTCCCGATCTTCGTCAAGCAGATCAAGACCCAGCGCGCGATGTCCGTACTCGCGCCGAAGGTCAAAGAACTTCAGATCAAGTACAAGAAAGACCGCGAGCGCATGAACACCGAGGTCATGGCGCTCTATCGCGAGCACAACGCGAACCCACTCATGGGCTGCCTGCCGCTCCTGCTGCAAATGCCTGTGTTCTATGCGCTTTTCCACGTGCTGCGCTACATCTCCGAACACGGTGGCTCGGCGCCGGCCAGCTTCCTCGCGGCCAGCAAGGGCAACGCCGTCCAAGCCTGTACGAGCTATCTGAAGGACCCGTCCTCGCACTTCACCGCGCAATACGGGTGGACGCCGGGAAACCTCTGCACCGCAGGGCACGCCAAGGTGTTCGGCGTCCCGCTTGCGCTCGGTTTCCGCACCGCCGCGAAGGCTGCTGCTTTCGGTGCGCAGCCTTCGACCGTGAAGGTCGTCACGGTGATCGCGATCGTCATCATGGCGTCGACGACGTTCCTCACGCAGCGACAGTTGATGGCGCGCAACGCCGCGAGCGGCACGGCGATGCCGTCGCAGCAGAAGATGATGCTCTACGTCTTGCCGCCGCTCTTCGCCATCTTCGGCCTGAACTTCCAGATGGGTGTCCTGATCTACTGGGTCACCACCAACACCTGGTCCCTGGGGCAACAACACTTCGTCATCAAGGCAATGCCGCACATTGCTCCCGGTGGGCCACCTGCTGGCGGGGTCACACCCGGAAGCTCGCCGCCAGCAGGTGGGGCGGGCGGCGCCAAGAAACGCGGGCAACCACCCGCGCCACCACCGCCACCGCCCGTCGTGATCCGCCGTCAGGTCACCCGGCCGCCCAAGAGCAAGCGCGATGGTCGCCGTCCGCAGCGGCCGGGTAGTCCCAGGTGACAGATCGGTTCACTCCGGACCCCTCAGACGAAGCGTCCAATTCCCAGGAGGACCTCCCCGTGGCAAGCACGACCGACGAGCCGCTCGATGTCCATGAGAGCGCGCCAGCGTCCCTCGATGTCGACACGTCCCTCGAGGCGGACAGTGATCCGGAGGCCGCCGACCGGGCTGGCGACGACGATGCCGGCGATGACGGTGTGGGCGACGAGGCGACGGAGGGCAAGCCCAAGCTTTCGTTGGCCGACCTACTGGAGCGCGAGGGCGAAGTCGCCGCTGACTACCTCGAAGGCCTGCTCGACATTATCGACGCCGACGGCGACATCGACATGGACGTCGAAGGCGATCGGGCGGTCGTTTCGATCATCGGCGACAGGCTCAGGCACCTCGTCGGTCCTGATGGCAACGTGCTCGACGCTTTGCAGGAGTTGACCCGGCTGGCAGTGGCCCGGGAGACCGGCGTCCGTAGCAGGTTGATGCTTGACATCGGTGGTCATCGCGCTCGTCGCCGGGCTGACCTCACAGTCATCGGCACGAAGGCTTCCGAGGAGGCCATCGCAACCGGTGAACCGGTCAGGCTGACCGCGATGTCTGCGTTCGAGCGCAAGGTCGTTCACGATGCCGTCGCCGCTGCCGGACTGCGAAGCGAGTCCGAGGGAGTCGAGCCGCAGCGTTTTGTGGTCGTGCTGCCTGATCGCGCGCACCTGTCGCCCGCCGAAGGTGGCGGCGACGACCTGGAGGATGCACCCGTCGATCAAGCGTGAGCGAGCCCGCGTCGAGCCCCTTTCCGAGTCCCCCGGACATCGCGCGGGAAATGTTCGGAGATCGACTGACGCTCGCCGAGGGATACGCCGGGTGGCTAGTGGGTGCCGGGGTCGAGCGCGGGTTGATCGGGCCGCACGAGGGCGAGCGGCTCTGGGATCGCCATCTGTTGAACTGCGTCGCGGCCGCGGCGCTGATACCGATGGGCAGCTCTGTCGTCGACCTGGGGTCGGGTGCCGGACTCCCCGGCATCGTCCTTGCGATCGCCCGACCCGACCTGACCGTCACGCTCGTCGAGTCGATGCTCAGGCGTACGGCGTTCCTGGAGGTGGTGGTTGCCGACCTCGGGCTGACCGGCGTACAGGTTCGGCATGCCAGGGCAGAGGAGCTCAAGAAGCCCCGCCTGCAGGCGGACGTCGTGTCGGCGCGTGCGGTCGCGCCCGTCGACCGGCTCGTGGCGCTGGCCGCGCCGCTGCTGCGGCCTGGTGGCCAACTGCTCGCGCTCAAGGGCGCAGGCGTCGTCGAGGAGGTCCGCAGCGGGTGGGCGAGCGTGCGGCGTGCTGGCATGGTCGACGACGCGGCGGTTCTGACGGTTCGCGCGGCGGCAGCGCTGCCGGACGTCGCCAGCGCCGGTGACCAGCTTTCCGAGCCCGTATATCTGCCGGGTGTCGAGGTCTTTCGGGTGATGGCGTGGGAAGCGGACGGCACGCCGGCGCCCGACGCTCATGCCACCCATCCGGTGTCGCCGGACGCCGATGGGCTCGCCCTGATCTTGCGACTGCGCAGGGTTCAGCCGGGGGTCTCACGGACCCGCCAGTCTGGTCTAGGCTGACGTCCCCGGCGCCGGGCCGGAACGGTCATGGGCTATGAGTAGAGCGACGAAGACGGCCACCCAATCGCCGATCGCACCCGCTACCTGCGGACGGAGGGAGCTCGCGTGAGTGATGTTCACGGCGCGGCTTCCGGTGATGTTTCACGTGAAACAATTCCACCGCAACCCGTCGGATCGGTCGCGCCCGGCGCGGCGGGATCCATCGCAGCCAGCCATGATTCACGTGAAACAACCCCGCCTGATCGCTCGGACGACACTCCTATTGCCACTGAGACTGCGACGGCGCTGCGGGTCTTGGGTCATACGGGGGAGACCTTCCATCGGCCCGGACGTCGCCGGGTTGTCACGGTGGCGAACCAGAAGGGGGGCGTCGGGAAGACCACGACCACGGTGAACGTCGCCGCGGCGATGGCCTTGCACGGTCTTCGGGTGCTGGTTGTCGACCTCGACCCGCAGGGAAATGCGTCGACCGCGTTGGGTATCGATCGCCACGCGCACATTCCGTCGGTCTACGACCTGCTGATCGAGGGAAAGTCGCTCGGAGATGTGATCGTCGATGTGGCAGATGTTCCTGGTCTTTCCTGCGTGCCTGCGACGATCGACCTGGCCGGGGCCGAGATCGAACTGGTGCCGCTGGTAGCCCGAGAGCTCAGGCTGCGCCGGGCTCTGGCTGATTTCCACGGCGAGATCGACTACGTGTTCATCGACTGCCCGCCGTCACTCGGCCTGCTCACGGTCAACGCGTTGGCGGCCGGCCAAGAGGTGTTGATCCCGATTCAGTGTGAGTACTACGCCCTCGAGGGTGTGGGCCAGCTCCTCGGCAACATCGAGATGGTGAAGTCGCACCTCAACCCGAGCCTGTTCGTCTCGACTGTTCTGCTCACGATGTACGACGGCCGCACCCGGTTGGCGTCGCAGGTTGCCGACGACGTCCGGGCGCATTTCGGGTCCGCGGTGTTGCGCACCCTCATCCCGCGCAGCGTGCGGGTGTCCGAGGCTCCGAGTTACGGTCAGACGGTCATGACGTATGACCCGGCGTCGCCAGGGGCGCTGTGCTACCTCGACGCCGCCCGCGAGATCGCTGAGCGCGGCCTCGACGTTCGTGCGGACGGCTTCAACGCCGCCTCATTCGAGGGATCTGCGCCGTGAGTACCACCCGTCGCGGCGGGCTCGGCCGTGGGCTCGGAGCCCTCATTCCGACCGCACCGCCGTCTCCAGGGCCTCGCGGCGAGGACGATGACGCGGTCCGACAAGTCCCGGGCGCCCGTTTTGCCGAACTGCCCGTTGGCGACATCAGGCCGAACCCGAAGCAGCCGCGCCAGGTGTTCGACGAGGCGGCGCTCGAAGAGCTAGCTCATTCGCTGCGTGAGGTTGGCTTCCTGCAGCCGGTCGTCGTGCGGCCCGCCGGGAGCGGCCGCGAAGACTACGAGCTGGTGATGGGCGAGCGGCGGTTGCGCGCTGCCCAGCTCGCGGGCTTCACCATGATTCCGGCGATCGTTCGGGAAACGAACGACGACGCTCTGCTGCGCGACGCCTTGCTCGAGAACCTGCACCGCGAGCAGCTGAATCCGCTGGAGGAGGGTGCCGCCTACGCCCAGTTGCTCGAGGAATTCGGTGCTACGCATGAGGAATTGGCTAAGCGCATCGGTCGTTCGCGCTCACAGGTGAGCAACACGATCCGGTTGCTGAACCTGCCGCCGTCCGTGCAGCGCAAGGTCGCGGCGGGCGTGCTTTCGGCGGGCCACGCGCGCGCCCTGCTCGGGATCGATAGCGCCGAGGCGCAGGAACGGCTGTCGCAGCGCATCGTCGCCGAGGGCCTCTCGGTACGTGCCGTCGAGGAGCTGGTGGCCGTAGGCGAGGACGGCGCGGTCGCGCGTCGCAAGTCGCGTGCGCAACGCCACCGCGCGCCGGCACTCGACGAGCTGGCCTCAGGGCTTTCGGATCATTTCGAGACGCGGGTGCGGGTCGATCTGGGACGCAGCCGCGGAAAGATCACCATCGAATTCGCTTCCGTCGACGACCTCGAGCGGATCGTGTCGGCCATGGCGCCAACGTTGGCTACGGCGCGTACTACGAGGCGGGAATCGCCCGGTTAGGCCCGGAACCCCGGTGGCCCGGAGCGTCCTTTACGAACCCCAGCGACCGTCGCGTTCCCGCTGTTCGATGCCGGTGACGTAAGGCGGCTGCGAACGTTCGTGGACGACCTGCCCAGGAAATGTCCCGCTGGGCGCCTTGTTCGGGCGGCCGGCGGCCTGGGCAACGATGGCGTCCGCGAGGCATCGAGCCATGTCAAGCCGCGGCCAGGCCTGGTGTATCGCCCTCGCGGTGTCGTCAGGCACGATCTCCGCGCCCGCCCCGAAGTCGAGCGCGATGCCGGCCCGGGCCAGCTGAGTCTCAGCTTGCTTGCGCTCCGCGATTCCGGAGGACGTGTGAAGGGCGATGGCATCCCAGACAATCGTGGCCCGGTCGGTCGGAACGCCATGGGCGGATAGCAGCTGTTCGGCCAGATCGGCACCGTCGACCTCGAAACGGGCGCCCGAGTCTGCCGACGCGGCGAGCCCCGTGTCGTGCAGCACGCACGCGACGTACAAGAGCTCGTCGTCGAAATCGACCCCGGGCTCGAGGGCACGCGATTGGGCGACGAGCCGCGCGAACAGATAGCTGCGCACGCTGTGGTTAAGGATTGCCGCCGGCAATTCCGTGGCCACTTCGTGGGCCGCGGCGGCCAGCGCTGTGTGCGGCACGGCGAGACCGGCGACTTCGGTGCTAGCCGACGCAGCCGGCGCGGCTGCCGGAATTCGGCGCCGGATCTGACCGCGCCGGCCGTATTCGAGCTGCCGGCCGATCTCGCGAGCCCGAGCTGCTCCCTGGTGACGTTCGATCAGCCACAACGCAAGGTCGAGCCCTGCGGTGAGGCCGCCTGATGTGATGATGTCGCCGTCGTCGACCACCCGAGCGTCGCGGACGACGTGAACGCCGGTCGCCGCGAGTTCGTCGAGCGCGGCTGCGTTGGTGACGGCCGGACGACCACGGAGCAGGCCGGTCGCGGCGATGAGGAACGCGCCGGTGCACACCGACGTGAGCAGCGACCCCGCGCTGGAGGCCTTCGCGAGGGCGTCGGGCAGGTCGCCCTTCTGCGCTTCGGCCCATGCACCCTTCTCGGCCCGGTCCAGCCAGCCGCCGCCGGGGACGACGACAAGGTCCGGCGCTTCGGATATCCGACGGGCCGGAACGACGACGGTTCCGTGGTCGGACACCGTCGGCCCGGGCTCGCCTACTGTCACGAGGGCTACCTGGTAGCCCGCCATGGCAAGCACAGCCAGTGGTCCGAACGCGTCGAGGTCCTCGGAGCCGTCAAAAATGACGATCTCTGCATCCATGGCGGCGAGCCTGCCAACTAACCGCTACCGACTGCCAGTGGCAAGATTGCCCTAGAACCGTATTATTCAGCCATGTCGCGTCATCGGGTTGCTGTCCTGGCCCTCGACGGTGTGGTCGCGCTCGACCAAGCGATCGCCACCCACGTGTTCGCCGTGTTGCCGGAGCTGTCTTACGCGGTCAGCTTGTGCGGTGCTGCGCGCGGCCAGGTCCGGACGGCGAGTGGGTTTTCGGTCGTGGCGACCAGCGACTTGACCGCCGTTCGGCGCGCCGACACGGTGGTGGTGCCAGGGTTCGCACCACACGGGGCACCGATCGCGGGCGAGGTCATCGACGCTCTCCAGTCGGTCGCAGCCGGCGGCGCCCGGGTCATGTCGATCTGCACCGGTGCGTTCGCGCTCGCGGCGGCTGGCCTCCTCGATGGCTTGCGCGCCACCACGCATTGGATGCACACCGCGGAGTTGGCGCAGCGATATCCGCAGGTGGTGGTCGAGCCGGGCGTGCTCTAC
Organism: Actinomycetota bacterium; assembly: GCA_003134755.1. Taxonomy (GTDB): domain Bacteria; phylum Actinomycetota; class Actinomycetes; order Acidothermales; family Acidothermaceae; genus PALSA-607. The sequence goes on from PLCK01000039.1 coordinate 20,026, forward strand.
GTCGACGAGGGTCAGGTCCTGACGTCCGCCGGTGTTGCGTCAGGCATCGACCTCTGCCTGCACGTGATCCGACGCGACCACGGCGCCCGTGCGGCCGCGGCGGTGGCTCGCCGCGTTGTGGTCGCGCCACATCGTGACGGCGGCCAGGCGCAATACATAGAGGCACCGGTGAGGGACGACGAGTCGTCGCTGTCGACAACTCGGGATTGGGCCCTTGCGCGCATCGCTGAGCCCGTCAGCGTGCGGCGATTGGCACAGCATGCTTGTGTGTCCGAGCGAACTCTCGCGCGGCGCTGGCTCGCGGAGACCGGGACGTCGCCCCTTCGATGGCTTTCTGCGCAACGGATTCTTGCAGCCCGCGAGCTGCTCGAAGCCAGCGGAGTTGGCCTGGACGAGGTGGCCCGCCGATGCGGCCTGGGCGGCGCAGACAACCTACGGCTGCGGTTTCTCAAGGAGGTAGGGACGACGCCGAGCGCGTACCGGCGGGCGTNNTGAGTGTGGTGGCGGGCGTTCGCTCGCTGAGTGTGGCGGGCGAACGCTTGCTAGACGGGCGCCCCGGGGAGTGACAGCCCCCGAACGGCGGCGTGTTGCAGCAGGTCGCGGCACAGGGTGCCGAGGTCGAGGCCGGCCGCTGATGCAGCGAGCGGCAGCAGGCTGGTCGTCGTCATGCCGGGCGCGACGTTGGTTTCGAGGTATTCGATGGTGCCGTCTGCCGTGACGATGAGGTCAGTCCGGGACAGGTCACGAAGCCCGAGCACTCGATGCGCCAGCACGGCTGCGTCGCCGGCCGCTGCGGACTGCTCCGCGGTGAGACGCGCTGGGACGTGATATTCGGTCATACCCGCGGTGTAACGGGCCGCGTAGTCGAACGTCCCGCTGACCGCGTCGATCTCGACGGCCGGCAGCGCGATCGGACCGCTGCCATCGTCAACCACGCTGACCGCAAGCTCGACGCCGCTGACGTACCGCTCGAGTAGCGCGACGCTGTCGTAGGAATAGCAGCCCACCATCGCCTGGGGTAGTTCGGCGGCCGTTCGCACCACGGTGACGCCGAGCGCTGAACCGCCCCGCGCGGGCTTCACCACGAGCGGCAGGCCGAGCCGTTCAACGACCCGCTCAAGTAGCGCCGGGCCGCCGAGGTCGCGGAACGCGGCGTGCTGCAGCGCGACGGACGCCGGTGTGTGCAGGCCTGCGCGACCGACGATTGCTTTGGCCACCGGCTTGTCGAAGGCGAGTCGCGCAGCGGATCCGGTGGCGCCGACATAGGGCACGCCACTGAGATCGAGAGCATCGCGCAACGCGCCGTCTTCGCCCTCAATTCCATGTACAGCAAGGAAAGCCGCGGACGGCGGGTCTTGCAGCAGACGCGGCAACAACTGTGCGTCGATGTCGACCAGCTCGACTTCGACGCCAAGGCTGGCAAGGGCGTCGGCCACCCGGCGTCCGGATGAAAGCGATACTTCGCGTTCGTAGGAAAGCCCGCCCGCGAGAACGAGAACATGGCCCAGGTCACTCATGGGCAGCTCACGGAGTTCCGCCCCCGAAGGTGGCTACGATCTCCAGCTCGTCGGCCAGCACGCCGGCCAGGCGGCGCACGCCTTCGCGGATCCGGTCGGGCTCGGGGAGGCTGTAGGCCAGCCGCAGGTTGCGGGCGCCCTGGCCGTCGGAATAGAAGCCGACGCCGGGAACGTAGGCAACCCGGCCCTGGATCGCGCGCGGCAACATCGCCTTGGCGTCGATGCCGGCAGGCAAGGTCAGCCAGACGTAGAACCCACCGGCGGGAATCGTCCATGACGAGCCGGCTGGAAAGGAGGCCTGAAGCGCATCGAGGCAGGCGTCTCGGCGCACCCGGTAAAGCTCGCGGAAGACCTTGATCTGGTCTTGCCAGGGGTGGTGGGCCAGGAACTCGGCGACGACGTACTGCGAGAGCGCCACGGGGCACAGCGTGGTGGCCTCGCTGGCCATGATGAGCTTCTCCTTGACGCCCGGCGGCGCCAGCACCCACCCGACCCGGACGCCGGCGGCGAAGGTCTTCGAGAACGAGCCGAGGTAGATGATCCCGTCAGCCGCCCGGGACCGGAGCGCCGGCAGCGGCGGACCGTCGAAGCCGAGTAACCCGTAGGGGTTGTCCTCGAGGATCAGCA
>PLCK01000039.1:22178-24440 GCA_003134755.1 Actinomycetota bacterium
CACCTCGGCGATCGCCGCGCGCAACGCCTCGGGCACCAGCCCCGCGGCGTCCATGGTGATGTGGACGACGTCAGCCTGGTACTGCGTGAACGCGCCGAGCGCACCGACATAGGACGGCCCTTCGGCGAGAACCACATCGCCGGGGTCGAGGAAGATGCGGGACACGACATCGAGAGCCTGCTGCGATCCGACCGTGACGATGACGTCGTCAGGCGAGGCGTGGATTCCCTCGAGCGCCATGACGTCGCAGATCAGTTCGCGAAGACGGGGATCGCCCTGACCGCCCATGTACTGCAGCGCCTGTGCGCCTTGCTCGGAGATCACCTTGGCCGTCATTTCGCCGATGACCTCGAGGGGCAGGGCGCTGACGCACGGGGAGCCGCCGCCCATTCCGATGATCTCGGGCCGGTTCGCGACGGCGAACAGGGCGCGAATCTCGGACGTCGTCATGCCGTGGGTGCGGGCGGCGTAGCGGTCTACGTAGGGGTCGAGGCGCGAGCCAGCCGACATGTCCACTCCGGAAACCTCCTCGCGACCGCGATTCCAGCTCATCGAGCACGGTTTCGAGCCCGTACCCGCAGATCAGGTTACCGTCCGGCGCCGCGTGGTCGCCGGGATTACGATCGGGTCGAAGGTGGCGTACTTCTCGCGGAGGCCCCGGTGTCGCGACGCGTAGTGGGTTTCACGCTCGACAATCTCGACGACCTTCCGAGCCGTTGCCGCAAGTGCGTGTTCTGGGAACTCGATCCGGTCAGCCGCGCCCGTGCCGAGGAGGTCGGCGATCCCGCGCTCGAGAAGGAAGCCTGGGTCTCCGCGATGCTGCTCGAGTGGGGCAGCTGCGGCAAGCTCATGGAGGTCGACGGGGTGACGGCCGGGTACATCCTGTACGCCCCGCCCGCGTACGTCCCGCGATCGGTCGCCTTCCCGACAAGCCCAGTCAGCCCGGACGCCGTGTTGCTGATGACCGCACACGTGCTGCCGGAGTTCACCGGCGGCGGCCTGGGCCGGATTCTGCTGCAGTCGGCGGCCAAAGATCTGACCCGTCGAGGGGTGAAGGCGATCGAGGCGTTCGGCGACAGCCGCTGGGAGACGCCGGCCTGCATATTGCCGACGGATTTCCTGCTGGCGCTGGGATTCAAGACCGTGAGGCCGCACCCGCGGCATCCTCGACTGCGGCTCGACATGAAGACCGTGCTGTCGTGGCGGGAGGACGTCGAGGGTGCGCTCGAGAGGCTGCTCGGATCGGTGACGTCCGAAGGCGCATTGCGCCCCGTGTAGTGGCGGGTCGCGTGTAGCGCTGCGTCGCGAGAAGGTGGCGCTGGGACCGTTCTCGGCTTGGTTCAGACGAAGACGGCGTGCCGGCTGAGCTCGATCGATTCCTGGGACGGGATCTCGGCCGGGGAGAACAGCCGCTGAATCGCGACGACGATCGCCTCGGCCAACTCGTCGCGGAATTCGGGCAGCGAAAGTCGGCCGGCATCGCCTGGGTTGGTGAGGTAGCCCAGCTCGATCCGGACGGCGGGCATCCGGGTGGTGCGGAGCAGCTCCCAGGTCTTGGGATGACTCCGGCTGTCGAGCAGGTCGGTGCGGCCGAGGATCTCCTGCTGGATCAGGTCAGCGAGTCGCGCACCGACGAGCGATCGGTCGTTGACCGTGCCGTAGTAGTAGGTCGAAATCCCGTGGCAGGCAGGGTTCTCGTCGCCATCGACATGCAGCGAGACGAGCAGATCGGCTTCGGCGGCATTCGCGAACGCGGCCCGCTCGGCGTCGGTGGGCGGTGCGTCGAGCCGCTCGAGAGCGTCGAGGCTTTCGCCGCCGCGCGTGCGAAACGCCTGCGTGCCGGCCGCGGCGAGCCGGCCCTCGACCCGGTTCGCGATGTCGTCGACGATGCCCGCTTCGTCGAGTACGCCGTTGGTCGACCCGCGGTCGCGGCCGCCGTGACCGGGATCGATCACGATCTTGCCGATCTTCAGACCCAGCGCGCGGATCAGCGACCGGTCGCCGCTGGCCGTGGGCTTCGCTTCGCGCATATCCAACTGTCTCGCCCGGCTCGAAGCCAGACGCGATGAAGTTTTGCCGCGCGCACGACTCGGCGACGGAGGAGCATCGTCGACATCGTCCGCATCGACCACGACCTTGGTGACCGCGGGCGTCGTACTCTTATCTTTCGCAGAAGCGTGTTTCGTGGAATTGGACGAATGCGCCTTAGAACCGGCGTCGACGCCCTTAGATGCGATCTTCGTTTCGTCGCCTACGTCTTCG
>PLCK01000097.1 GCA_003134755.1 Actinomycetota bacterium
TGGAGCCCGGCGGACGTCGCGCTTGTGTGCACGACGATGTCGCGCCCGCCTGCGGCGTCCGATGGCAACGCGAAGTGGACGCCGAGGGCCGCCGCGATCTTGGCACGGCCGGCGTCAACGTCGACGAGCGTCACGTCGGCGCCGGGGAAGCGCGCGAGCAGACGCGCGACGCAGCAGCCCACCATGCCGGCGCCGACGACCGTCATCCGGTCGCCGACGAGCGGAGCCGCGTCCCACAGCGCGTTGACCGCGGTCTCCAGGGTGCCGGCCAGCACCGCGCGTGCTGGCGGCACGTCGTCGGGAACGACGACCACCGAACTGGCGGGCACGACATACCTGGTCTGGTGCGGGTACAGGCAGAACACGGTGCGGCCCTGAAGCTGTGAAGGTCCGCTCTCGACGACGCCCACGTTGAGGTAGCCATACTTGACCGGTCCGGGAAACTCGCCGTCCTGGAACGGCGCGCGCATTACGGCGTACTGGCTCGCAGGGACGCCGCCCCGGAACACGAGCGTTTCCGTCCCGCGGCTTACCGCAGAGCGCAGCGTCTTGACGAGGACGTCGCCTGGGGCAGGTTCGGGCAGCGACACCGGCCGAATTTCGCCCACGCACGGCTCGCGGAGCCAGAATGCGAGCGCTTCGCGCGGCACGAGCGTCACCTCCTCACCGATCCCGACTGAACCGTAGCGCCAGATCTTGCGTGTCACGTTGTGTCCCCACAGTGACGGAGGCAAGGTGTCGACGGTTCGAACCGGCCCGTCCATCGGGCTGCTTTCACAGGTGATGTTGCTCGTCGCCCTCGCCGGCACCGTTGGGTTGACTCTCACCGGTTGGCTGCTCGGGATTGCCTGCGGCGTCGCCACGTTCGTGGCGCTGACGCGCGGACTCGACCGCTTTGCCGCGGCGACCCTCGGCCCAGCCGACCGGGTGACCCTCGTCCGGGCCACCCTCGTCGGCGCTGTGGCCGCGCTGATGGCGGACGCGTTTGTCCGGCCCGCGGTCGTGCCCGCACTGGTGACACTCTCCGTCGTCGCGCTGGTCCTCGACGCTGTCGACGGATGGGTGGCCCGGCGCACCGGAACGGCCTCGCCATTGGGGGCGCGTTTCGACGGGGAGGTCGACGCGTTCCTGATCCTCGTCTTGAGCGTGTACGTGTCACGCGCGATAGGACCGTGGGTGCTTGCCATCGGCGCTGCGCGGTACCTGTTCCTGGCTGCCGGCTGGCTGCTGCCGTGGATGCGTGCGCCGCTGCCCCCGCGCTACTGGCGCAAATCTGTGGCGGCGATCCAAGGCATCGCGCTCACGGTCGCGGCGGCGGATGTGTTGCCGCAGCGAGGCATTGAGGCCGTGCTGGTAGTTGCGCTCGGCCTGCTTTCGGAATCGTTTGGTCGTGACGTGTGGTGGTTGCGGCGAGAGAGCGCGCGGAGCCCGGCGATCGCGAAGCGTCGTCGGATTGCGGTTTCCCTCGTGCGGTATTGATTTTTCGGACTGCGAGTCTCGGCTTGCGCAAGTCAGGAGTGGACAGAGTGTCGTTCTTGCCCCGCACCGCATGGCCGTTGTCGCGCCTGCGTCCGTCAGCCGACGGGGGCACCGACCTGCCGCCCGACGCCCCGAGCAAGCGACGGCGAGTGCACATCGTCCTTGCGCGGATCGCGACCGTGCTTGCGTTCCTGTTGCTGTGGGCGGCGCTTGTTTCGCCGAACCAGCCCCGCTATGTCACGCCTGGCACTTTCGTTCGGATCCCCATCGAAGGGCTCGTCGTCGTCGCGCTCGGTCTCCTGCTGCCGCCGCGGTGGAGACGGATCCTGGCCGGAGTCGCCGGTGCAGGGTTCGCGGTGCTCACCGTCGTGAAGCTCCTCGACCTGGGGTTCTTCTCCGAACTCGACCGGCCGTTCAATCCCGTGGGTGACTGGGCGAGTTTCGGGCCCGCGGTCGGCGTCCTGCACGACTCGGTCGGCCGATTCTGGGCCGACGTCGCAGTGATCGTCGCGCTGCTCCTCGTCCTCTCGGTACTCGTCTTCGTGACAATGTCGGCCGTGCACGTGACGACGCTCGCAGCGCGGCATCGCGCTTGGTCTGCTCGTGCCGTCACAGCGCTCGCCGTCGTCTGGGCGCTGTGCGCGGCGTTCGGCGTCCAGGCCCCAGGCGGGGCAGGTGTCGCTTCGGCGACAACGGCCCGGCTGGCTGGCACCGAGGCGCACCTGGTCCGTGCAGACATCAACGACCAGCACACGTTCACCGCCGACCTCAAGTCGCCCGACCGGTTCGCCATCACGCCCGGCAAGGATCTGCTCACCGGCCTGCGCGGTAAGGACGTCGTCATCGTGTTCGTCGAGAGTTACGGCAGGGTGGCCGTCCAGGGCTCGTTCTACTCGCCACAGGTCGACGCGATACTCAAGTCCGGTACGAGCGAGTTGCAAGCTGCCGGATTCTCGTCAAAGAGCGCCTTCATGACGTCGCCGACCTTCGGCGGCATCAGCTGGCTGGCGCACTCGACCTTGCAGACGGGGCTTTGGGTCGACAATGTGCAGCGGTACGGCCAGCTCACCGCAAGCAACCGCTTCACACTGAGCGACGCGTTCAACCGCGCCGGCTGGCGAACCGTCGCGGACGTGCCGTCGAATGAGAAGAACTGGCCAGAAGGAAAGACCTTCTACCACTACGACCAGCTCTACAACGGATCCAACGTCGGCTATGCCGGGCCGCAATTCAGCTACGCCAACATGCCTGACCAGTACACGCTCGCGGCCTTTCAGCGGTTGGAGTTAGCACAACCGCATTCCCCCGTGATGGCTGAGATCGATCTCGTCTCGTCACACACGCCCTGGGCACCCCTGCCGCGCATGGTCCCCGAGGACGCTCTCGGGAACGGCTCGATCTTCAACGGGATGCCCCAGCAGGGACAGCAACCGGCCGTCGTCTGGCGCAACGCCAACGACGTCAAGGCCGCCTATGGTCAATCCATCGAGTACTCACTGACCGCACTCATCTCGTGGCTGCAGAACGTCCATGACAAGAACCTTGTGGTGGTAGCTCTCGGCGACCACGAGCCGGCGACGATCGTCAGTGGCTCGGGCGCAAGTCATGACGTGCCCGTCACGATCATCGCCCAGGATTCGAATGTCATGGATCGCATCTCTGCGTGGGGCTGGCAGGACGGTCTGCTACCGAACCCGCAGGCGCCGGTGTGGTCGATGGACACGTTCCGCGGCCGCTTCCTCTCCGCGTACGGACAGCACCCTCCGAGCACGCTCGCCGGGGTGTTCTCGACGCCCCACTGACAACTACGTCTTCTCCGCGACGAAAGCGATCTTGCGGACCCGTCCTTCCCGCAGCCAGTCGCTCCAGAGCCGGTGGGCAGCCAGCAGTTCCTCAAGCGCCCGGCGTCCGATCTGCTCTGCAATGTCTGTGGCGTCGGCGATAAACGCGCTGATCAACGAATCCGCCACGTCGCGGTGGGACCGACTGCAGTCTTCCTGCCAACGGACAACCAGCCCGACCCGCTCCAAGTACGTGAGCATCTCCCGCAGCGGAGTGAGCCAGACCGTGTCGGCGTCAGGCATGCGCTCTCGCTCGGCCGCGGTAAGGGGCAGACCCTCTTCCATGGTGAAAGCGAACCGCCCGCCCGCCGTGAGCGCCCCGGATATCTCCTGAAGGAGCGCCTCCTTGTCGGGGAAGGCGAGCATCGTCTCGAGCAGGAGCACCACGCCGAAAGGGCCGGGAGGGATCGGGGGGATCCGCGAGATCTCGAAGCGACAGGGAAGGCCCTCAGCGCGCTGGCGCGCAATGTCGATGGCGCTGGAGCTCGAGTCCACCCCCAGATAGGTGCAACCCAGCTCCGCAGTCACGAACCGTCCGGGCCCGGCAACGCCGCAGCACAGGTCAAGCACGGAAACTCCGGGTGCGATGCCGGCCCTAACCGCCAGAGCCCGAATCTCGCCGGCGCGCATGAAACTCTCCTGCTCGACGAACTCGCCGGGGGCATACGCCGACACGCGGGCTCGCTGCAGGGCTAGCACGAACGGAGCGCGCTCGTCCTGCTTCATGGCTGCTCCACTCGCACCTGGTTGACGATCGTCGGCCTCACCTTCCCACCGGCCCCGGATCGAACCGGACCCAGTGTTCCCCGTACTAGCCACGCACTCACTGACACGAAGACACGGAGCGCGCGGTTCAGCACAATGGGCAGGTGTTGGCTTCCGCGCTCGACAGCGTCCGTCTGTTCCTTCACGTGCTCGCCGCCACCATTTGGGTCGGTGGCCAGCTCACCCTGGCCGCGTTGGTCCCGGTACTGCGCATCCGCGACGCCGAGTTGCCGAAGATCGCTGCCCGCGCGTTCAATCGGGTCGCTTGGCCGGCTTTCGGCGTCCTCTTGGTTACCGGAGTCTGGAACATCGCGGTGACGAACGCAGGCTCGACCGACAACTACCGAGCAGTGCTCGCAGCGAAGATCGCCGTGGTCGCAGCATCTGGCATCACCGCGTATGCGCACACGAAGGCGAAGACCGCCAGAGGCCTGGCGGTCTTTGGTGCCTTGACTGGTCTGACCGCGCTCGGAGCCTTGTACCTCGGCATCCTGCTGGCCGGCTGAGCGCCAACCTGCGAATGCGGCCAGCCGGTCCAACCCACGACCTTCTTCACCTCGTACCCGGACTTTCGACCCTTCGCTCCACGCGGACCAGTGGAAGGCTTCGGATATGGCTACCTCCTTGGCTGATGATCGCCTTCACGTATACGTCACCGGACATGTCTCACCCGACGAAGTCGACTATGTGCGGGCTAAGGCGTCATCGGTTGCCCGCTACGCCGACGAACCCATCTTGCGGCTTCGCCTGAGGCTTACCAGGCTCAAGGATTCAGGCGGCGAGAGCGTTGCGATCGTGCAGGCGAACCTCGATCTCAACGGGCGCGTCATCCGCGCGCAGGTGACTCGCCCGACGATGCGAGAGGCCGCTGACGAGGCGCACGATCGTCTGCGCGACAAGGTGCAACGGGTCGGCGATGACCGGCAAACCGCCCGCCGCGCGCGCCGTGCCACCTCGCTCTGATCGGTGCCTGCGCGGCGCGCCCGTCCGAGCCGCAGCCCGGCGGTGCAGACCGCCTCACCAGCGGTCGTGCACGTGTTCTCGGACGTCGCGGTCGTAAACGTCTCGTAAGCGATCGAGCAGGTCGTCGCCGAGAGGCGCCAGATCGGGAGCCGCCGCGTTCGCCCGGCTCTGCTCGACGTTGCGCGCTCCCGGTATCACCGTCGAGACACCGGGCTGGTCCACGATCCACCGGACGGCCAGCTGTGCGGTCGAGGCGCCCGCCGGGGTGAGGCGCGCGACCTCGCGGGCCGCGACGACGCCGATGTCGTACGGCACCCCGCTGAAGGTCTCACCGGCGTCGAAGGCTTCCCCGTGCCGGTTGTATGTGCGGTGATCGTCCGCGGCGAACCGCGTGCTCTCGTCGTACTTCCCAGACAGCAGCCCACTGGCCAGCGGCACTCGGGCGATGATCCCGACACCCGCAGCAGCGGCGGCCGGCAACACCCGCTCCAGGGGCTTGCGACGGAAGACATTGAGGACGATCTGCACGGTCGCAACCCCGGGGCGCGCGATGGCCCGCAGCGCCTCGTCGCAAGTCTCGACGGACACGCCGTACGCGGCGGCGCGTCCCTCCGCGACCAGCGTGTCGAGCGCGTCGAAGACCCGGTCGTCGGCGAACACCGACGTCGGCGGGCAGTGCAACTGCACGAGGTCCAGCGTGTCGACCCCGAGGTTGGCGCGACTGCGGTCGACCCAGGCACGGAACGCCTCCAGCGTGTACGCCCCGGCGACGTGCGGGTCTGCGCGGCGGCCCATCTTCGTCGCTACGGTGAGCGCCTCATCGCGATCCCTGAGGAACCGGCCGATCAGCTGCTCGCTGCGGCCGTCGCCGTACGCGTCAGCAGTGTCGAGGAAGGTGACCCCGGCGTCGACAGCTGCGTGCAGCAGGGCCAAGCCGTCGGCTTCGCTGACGTCGCCCCAATCCGCGCCGAGCTGCCAGCAACCCAGGCCGACCACCGAGACCTGCCGGTGGGTGCGTCCAAGCGTTCGAGTTTCCACGCCCTGCACCCTAGGCGAGGATCTGTCAGAAGAACGGTGTGGGGTGCGGGACGCCGAGCAACGCGCTGCGGCTGGTGGCCCGCCGTTTGGCTTCGGCGTCGACTCGGCCAGCTGGTCGCGTCGCCGGGAGCGCGGTCGCCTCACCGACGGCGAAGCGGTCTGCTTTCGCGAGTCAAACGGCGGTGCAGTTCCGTCGCGACCTCGCCACTTCCGGAGGTACTGGAGATGGCTTGGCTACGGGGTTGTCCGTCGTTGCGCGAGGAGTTCGTCGAGTCGATTCTCGAACCACGCATACACGTCGCGCAGGTCATGCAGCCGGTCGTCGACGCCCGGAGCGGCCAATAGTGCTCGGTCGGCCACCTCGCGTATCCCAACGAGGGTGCGAAGACGGCTGCGCAGTGCCACTTCCCAGCCTCCGGCACGCACCTTGTAGTACATATGCCGGTCACCCGCGCGCGCGGCACGCTCGAGCATCCCGATGCCGATCAGCGTCCTAGTGGCGGCGCTGACCGCTCCAGCGGACAGTTGCAGCGCACTCTGGATTTCGGGAGCGGACTGTTCCGGCGGATCGCATACAACCAGCCAAGCCAGTACCCGGACGGTCGCTCGCGGGATGCCGACATCGAACGCGAGAACGCCGAGCTCCTCCACGAAGGTCTGCCGCCAGTCAGGAACGACCGACGGCTTCGCGGTAACCCGGCGCGCGCTCATTCGCCGACCAGGTCACGACGGCGGAAAGCAACTGCGCCGAAACCGCCGGCGCCAACGCCGAGCAGGATCATGACGGCGCCGCTGGTCCAGTTCGGGCTGCTCGCCGGAGCTGCCGACATCTGATGAAACAACGACGTGTCGAGCACCCAGTGAGAAGCGCCGGCAATTCCGCCGATGAGCTCGACCAGGAACGACCACGCGAGAAGCCCATACGTCACTGCGGAAACCGCGCGCGGCCACGCGCCGAATGTCAGCGCTCCCACACCGAGGATGAACACAGCGGGCGGGACGACGTTCAGCCCGGCCCCAAGCAACGTTGCGAATCCAACACCGCTGTGCTGGCTGGCCGCGCCGAGCCAGCACATCGTGCCTGCGACCAGTCCCGCCGATATCAAGCACCCGGTCGTAACAGCGAGACGACCAACAAGCCAGGTGTATCGGGAGACCTGCCGAACCAGCAAGTGATCGATTCTGCCTTCGGCCTCTTCACTGCGCGCCGCGCTCAGCTGCCCTGCAGCGACGAGCGCAATCAGCAAGGCGACGATGAGGAACGTGATCGCCAAGTACTGCGCGGCCCCCGAGCCGCGAATCCCCATCTTGGCGAATGTTTCGCGGTCGCCGGCGTTGTCGGACAGAACGCTACCCACCGACTTGGCGATGAGACCCATCATCAGGCTCAGCAGTGCGATCGAGATTCCCCAGGCGATGGCCACCCCGCGCGTCAGCCGAACCACGAGACTGGTCGGTCCGGACAACAGCCTCGTGCGCGCGGCGGCACGCGCCCGGTCGGCGACTATGCTCGCGCCCAGATCGCGTGATCCGGCAAGGTGAATCGCAAGCCCCGCCATGCTCGCGATGAGCGCGGCGATCGGCACCAGCATCAGCGGCCGCGGTGCAGTGAGCGGCTGGAGTTGCTCGACCCATCCGAGCGGCGAGAGCCAGCGCAGCCACGCCAGCCCGGTGCCCGAGTCGGCGATCATCCGCAGCGCGTACGCAATCCCGAGAACAGCGGCGGCGTACCCGGCGGCTTGACGGCGCGTTGGCGCCAGCTGACCGGCCAACGCTCCGACGATGAGAAAGATCGCCGCGCTGGACACGAGTGCAAGCGCGAGGAACAGCGATGGGCCGACGGCGATGCCCACGCTGTGTGCTCGGCCGACCGCGACCGTGATGATCGCCGTCACTCCCCAGAGGGTCAGGAGCCCGACGGCCAGCCCGGCCAGTGCCCGTGCGGTAGCGCCGCGGCGAGTGGTGTGCCCGACAAGCAACAGCTCCCAGCGCCCGGCGTCCTCTTCTCCGCGTAGCAGCCTGGTCCCGGCCAGCAGTCCCCACACACCACCGACGATGCTCAGCACACCGAGGCTGCGCCAGGCAGTAAAGCCGGCGACCGTCCCGATCTCGTGCGCGGGTCCGATGAGGGCGTTGAAGCCGGGGTTCGTTCCGAACGTCGCCGCCAACTGCGCCCGCGCTTGGACTGTCTTATAAGTCGCCGCGTAGCCGAGCGCGGACGACGCCACATACAGGCCGAACACGCATCCCCAGACGACAGCCGAACGGGCTGCCCTGCGTGCCGTCAGCGTGGCTGCGACCAGCCCTGGGCGGCGCATCGTTGCGATGGGAGCGCGCAGCGCAAGGTCAGCTGACATGAGCGACATCCCCCGTGTCATCGCTGCCGCCGTAGTGGGCTAAGAACAGCTCCTCCAGCGAGGGTTCGCGACTCAATAACTCGTGCACCCCCGCGCCTGCCAACACTTCAAGCAGCGGCTCGATCGTCCCGCGAACCTGACAACGAACAACTCGGCCCTCGATCTGAACTGAACTGACTCCCGAGACGTGCGACAGATCCGGCACCGAGGCGTCGAAGGTCGCCTCTACGGTCAGCGACGACAGGTGGCGCATGTCGGCCAGTGTGCCCATCTCGACAAGCTTCCCGGCGCGCAAAATGCCGATCCGATCGCATAACGCCTCGACCTCGCTCAAGATGTGCGAAGACAGGAACACCGTCTGGCCGCGCTCTTTCGCTTCCTGGACGCAATGACGAAACGCCTGCTCCATCAGCGGATCTAACCCGCTCGTCGGCTCATCCAGCACAAGCAGATCCGGGCGCGCCATGAGCGCCGCGATCAAGATGACCTTCTGTCGATTTCCTTTGGAATAGGTCCGCACCTTCTTCGACGGATCCAGCGCGAACCGCTCCACGAGCTCATCGCGATAGGCGACATCGACCTGTCCCTGCACCCGTGCCAAGAGATGCAGAGTCTCCGCACCGGTCAACGACGGCCAAAGACTCGCCTCCCCGGCGACATACGCCATACGGCGATGGGCCTCAACGGGCTGCCGTTGGCAATCGAAACCGAAAATCTCCGCGTGCCCACGCGTGGGCCGGATCAACCCAAGCAGCAACCGGATCGTCGTCGTCTTCCCGGCACCGTTCGGACCGAGGTAGCCCAACACCTCACCCGGTGCCACCTCCAGGTCAAGATCCTTCAGCGCATCGACACCGCCGTACCGCTTAGACAATCCGACCGCCCGAATCGCAACCTGCTCCATCAATGACCTCCCTAGTTATTTCAGATATTACTGAAACAACTGAAGCCACCACAGGGCCGAAAGACCTGCCCGTTCGCGCGTGGCGACCTTCTCCCAGTCCCGCCAGGAGCTCGACACGTGTGGGTCTCCACCGTGCACTTCCCGTCGCTGCCGGACAGGAACGGCCCCCGCGCGCAGACGGACAAATCTAGGTCCGAATCGGCGCTGATTTCACCTAACTCCTCTGGCGGTGGTCCGCGTGCCACCGAACACCCCACCGGTGAAGGCAAGCTGTATTTGTGCGCGGTCAAAGACGTCTTCGCCGGCAGGATCGTCGGCTACTCGATGGGACTGCCCCCAGTTGAGTTGACTCCTTGACCTGCCCTA
>PLCK01000213.1 GCA_003134755.1 Actinomycetota bacterium
GGCTCGTATACCGAGGCTTCGATCGTGTCGACCACTCGCGTTCGGTAGCTCACTTTTTCGACCAGGTAGCGGGATTCCGCGTGATGGGTGATGTCGATGTCCACGTCTGGTCGTAGAACATCATCGAAGACTCGTTGTAGCGGTTCGGCGAAGGACGTCGCGGTGTATTGCATTCGCGGAGTCAGCGCACCACCGCCGCCTGACCACAGCGCTGCTCGCCGCACGTCCGGGCGTTGACCACTGCGGCCGATGCCGAGCGCCGCGGACGCCGCGAGGGTCGCCGCGACGAACGTGACCGCGAGCAAGCCGGGCGACATCGAGCCCGCGATACCGGGGAGCCGCAGCGTTACGCCGAGGGACGGCGAGGCGCTGCGGCCACCACTCGGCGACCCGAACGTTGCGAGCGCTCCCCGAAGCAGCGGTGTAGCCACCGCAGGCGCGACCGCGAGCACTGCACACACGACCGCGGGCAGTGCCATCCCAATCCGCATGATCGGCGGCGCCTCGCGTGCAAGCGCCGCCTCGTCGCTCCGCGGCCGGGCGAGGAATCCGATACCGAACGCCTTCACCATCGCGGCGACTGCGAGACCGGCTGTGAGCGCGACTGCCCCGACCGCCAGCGGCATGACGAGTGGTAGCAGCGTGCCCGAAGCGGGCAGCGTGTGGATCAGGCTTTGCAGCAGGAGCCATTTGCTGACGAACCCGGCACCTAGCGGTAGTCCGGCGCCGCCAAGGGCAGCTATCCCGAACATCAGCGTGGTCATCGGCATCCGTGTCGCCATCCCGCCGAGTGCGTCGAGGTCGCCGACGCCGGTGGCGTCGATAACCGACCCTGCGGCAAGGAATCCGAGGGTCTTGAACGCGGCGTGGTTGATGACGTGTAACAAGCCGGCGGCCATCGCGACCTGAGCGACGGGCCGGTTGCCGGTCGTCGTCAGAAGCATGGCCGCGCCCAACGCGAGCGCAACCAGCCCCATGTTCTCGCTGGTCGAGTACGCGAGCAGCCGCTTCAGGTCACTCGCCACCGATGCCTGGAGCACCGCGTAGACCGCGGTCAGACCGCCGACCGCAAGGAGGAGCAGACCCCACCAGCGCGGACCAGGTCCGAGCATGCCGATATCGACGCGCACCAATCCGTAAATCCCGAGGTTCACCATGGCCGCGCTCATCAACGCTGACGCCGGGCTCGGCGCCGCCGGATGTGCGTGCGGCAACCACGTGTGCAGGGGAATCAGGCCTGCCTTCGAGCCGAAACCGATCACGGTAAGGGCGAACACCGCGCTTCGGACGCCGCTGGGCAGCGACGAGGTGCTCATGGCGGCGAACGTCTCACCGTGCGCACTCGCCGCGAACACCGTCAGGCCGAGCAGGATCGCGACGAAGCCGAGATGGGTCGTGACCGCATAGATCACCGCGGCCCGACGGGTCTCCAGCGTGCGGTACTCGGCCAGTACCAAGACGAGCGAGGTCAGCGCCATGAGTTCCCACGTGGCAAGGAAGGTGGTGACCGATGCGGCGAGCGGCACGAACGCCATCGCGGCGACGAATATCGGCAGTGCGGCAAGTACGACCGCGGGCAGTTGGCCGCGGCGCGCGTACCCGATCGTGAATAGTCCAGAGGCGACGGCGACCGCACCGGTAACGACGATGAACAAGCCACTCGTGGCGTCGCCGCCGAACACCGCCCCCGCCAGCGGGAATAGCCACCCGAGTCGAGTGGTCGCGAAACCTGACGTCAGGGTGGCCGCCCCGAGCGCGACGACAAGCGCACCGAGCGCGGCGGTCGTGAGCCCGGCGACCGCGCCGCGACGGCCGTGCGGCGACACGAGAATCGCAATGGCGGCTGCGATCGCGCCGCACGCGACCAAGACCGCAAGCGTGGATGCGCTCACCGGCCTGTTACCCGACGAAGTGCCTCGGTGATCTGGGTTGGCGTAGGTGGACACCCCGGCACTTCGACGTCCACGGGAAGGAAGTCGGCAACTTTGCCAGCGACGCCGGGTCCGCCGGAGAACAGGCCGCAGTTGCATGCGCAATCGCCTACGGCGATGACGATCTTCGGGTCGGGCACCGCCTCGTAGGTGTCGTTGAGCGCGCGCGCCATGTTGCGGGTCACGACGCCGGTCACGAGCAGGCCGTCGGCATGGCGTGGTGACGCGACGAGTTTCGCGCCATAGCGTTCCGCGTCATAGATGGGCGAGAACGCTCCCGAGATCTCGATCTCGCATCCGTTGCACGAGCCGACGTCGACGTGCCGCAGAGCGAACGAGCCGCGCAGTGATGGTGGGGTGTCGGCGAGTTCCGGTGGCGCGGGCGCGGCCTCCGCAATCTGACCGACCCGTCTGATCTTCGACCACATGCCCATGGCGTCCCCTTACCGCGCGACGCGCCGGGGCCGTCTGACCCGTGCCGGTTCTTGGAGTTCGCGCAACACCGCGATCTGGCCAGACAGGACCCCCGTCAGAATGCGCCGCGCGACGGCGAGCACCTCCGCAATGTCGTCGGAAACGAGCGCGTAGTAGACGTTGCTGCCCTGCCTGCGCGCGGTCACCAGGCCCCCGCGACGCAACACGCGCAATTGCTGTGACAGATGGGACGCCTCCAAGCCGACCTCGGGCAACAACTCGCCGACGGATCGTTCGCCTTGACTGAGGAGCTCGAGCACGCGGATTCGCGCCGGATGCCCGAGAGTCTTGAAGAAGTCCGCCTTGGCCTCATACAGCGGCGTTGCCACGGTCAATCCTCTCGTCCCGGGCGCGATGCCGAACGCCTGCGAGTACTGCTAACTGACTATGTGACAGTTTTATCATGTCGTGGAGACGGCTGTCGTGCCCGAACGCCTAGCGATCGTTGCCCGCGGGTCAGGTGTTCGACAGCAAGCGGTAACCCATGCCGGGTTCGGTCAACAAGCAGGTGGGTTGGGCGGGGTTGGCCTCGAGCTTGCGCCGCAGTTGCGCCATGTACACGCGAAGGTAGTTCGTCTCGGTGCCGTAAGCCGGACCCCAGACGTCCTGCAAGAGCTGGCGTCCGGTGACGAGCCGGCCGCGGTGGCGCGCAAGCACTTCGAGGAGTTGCCATTCGGTCGGAGTTAGTCGAACGTCGCGACCGTCGGTGAGAGTTACCCGCTTGCCGGCCAGGTCGATTGTGAACCGCTCCGTCGAAACGATCGGTTCGTCGTCGGCTGGAGC